>REDO01000201.1 GCA_007693435.1 Salinarimonadaceae bacterium
ATCGGGGTGACGCAGACAACAGCGTGGAAAATCAAGCACAAACTCGGCCAGGTTATGCTGGAGCGCGACGACGCCAAACAGTTGTGCGGGCGCATCGAGATCGACGACGCCTACATCGGCGGCGAACGTCCCGGAGGCAAGCGGGGACGCGGTGCCGCCGGCAAGACGCCGTCGCCGCCGTCGAGACCACGCCGGAAGGCAAGCCCGTTCGCTTGAAGCTCCGGCGCGTCGCCGGCTTTCGCAGCGCCTCCATCGCGACCTTCGCCAGGCAAAGCCTCGATCCCGCGTGCGCCGTCGTCAGCGACGGCCTCGCCTGCTTCAACGCCGTCACAGGCGCTGGATGCGACCACGCGATCGTCAAAACCGGCTCGGGACCGAGTGCCGCGAAGGCACCCACCTTCAAATGGGTCAACACTGCTCTCGGCAACATCAAGGCCGCGATTGCCGGAACCTACCGGTCCATCAGCCCCAAGCACGTGCCGCGCTACCTCGCCGAGTTCGAATACCGCTTCAACAGGCGCTACGATCTCGCGGCCATGATCCCCCGCCTGACCTGGGCCAGCGTCCGAACCCCGCCCATGCCATATCGTCTACTGAAACTAGCTGAGGTTTATGCGTAATCAGGAACTACTTTGCCGCTCCTCGTGAAGAGTGGCGGAAAATTGTACCGCTCTTTGTAGTGGAATTCTTCGTCGGTATTGTCCTGGTCAAATACAATCTGACCGCCACATTGCGTGGTGATCACGCCGACATCAACGTCCGCGAGAACGGGGGTGCTACAGTTTACGCAGGCACGAGCAGGCGAAGCTCACCGTTTGTCGTAGCGACGAGCAATCAGACGTAGCGCCCCGAAGAGATATCGTGCTCTCCGCGTTCGTGGATAATGTTGGCGCGGCCGACCAGCAGGTCGTCTACAGAACCGATTCTTTCGACGCTTTTGCCGGTGTACGGCAGCGAGTGCAGGATATACCGCATTGCGTTCAGACGCGCGCGCTTCTTGTCGTCTGACTTCACCACCGTCCAAGGAGAGTCCGCCGTGTCGGTGTGAAAGAACATCGCCTCCTTCGCCCGCGTGTACTCGTCCCACTTGTCGAGCGACGCCATGTCGATGGGCGACAGCTTCCACTGCTTCAGCGGATGGACCTGGCGTTCCTTGAACCGACGCCGCTGCTCGTCACGGCTGACCGAAAACCAAAACTTGACCAGATGGATCCCGCTGCGGACGAGGTTGCGCTCGAACTCGGGGACCTGGCGCAAGAACTCCTCATATTCCGCCGGCGTGCAAAAACCCATGACCTGCTCCACGCCGGAACGGTTGTACCAGCTGCGGTCACAAAGGACAATCTCGCCGGCCGTCGGCAGGTGCTGGACGTACCGCTGGAAGTACCACTGGCCGCGCTCCACCTCGCTGGGTTTTTCCAGCGCAACCACGCGCGCGCCACGGGGATTCAGGTGTTCCATGACGCGCTTGATGGCCCCGCCTTTTCCAGCCGCATCACGGCCCTCGAATAGGATGACCACGCGCTGGCGAGACTCTTTCACCCACGCCTGCAGCTTTAGCAACTCGGTCTGCAGGACGAACTTCTGCTTCTCGTAGTCACGCCGCAGCATCTTGTATTTATAGGGATAGCCTCCGCGTCGCCAGTCGTCAGCCAGATCGTCTCGCGTGCGAGGCGATACCTTGTCCTTGGCCGCCAAAGACAGCGCCTCGCGCAGACTGGCTGCGTCATCCGGCGCGGTGCCCTCAAGGATGGCCGCCTGTCCATCGACGGCTTCGCTCCCCATGGACTGCACCGCCGCAAGCTCCGCCTCCTGGGCGGCGCTCACAGCTTCGCCTACCGTGAAGCGCTCGACACCAGCGAGGGTGAGGTTCGGAGCCGTATCCCCCGCCTTAACCAGCGATGCGGCCGTGCGGTTACCCTCCCCGACGCCCCCTGAGCGAGAGCCTTTGGAAATTTTCCGAGTAGTGGTCATGCGAACCTATTTCCGTCACGAAAATTTAAGTCTGCACCTGTTTAACCTGCGGCGCCTTGATCTGTATCATAGCCGGCGTAAACTGTTGCTTCATCCGCGCCATCATCCGGCCGGGCCAGTGCGGTTGCGCAGCCTATTGATCGGCGCGCAATGTGGAGCCCTCCCGCGTGCAGCCCTAAGACCGGAAAGATCAGGAACTAGACGACCGCGACGTAGGCTTTCCGCTCGAGGTAACCCAGAGCGCGATATCCGGGACAGGCGAGCAGGATCCCGAGGTCGAGGCCGCCGGCGCCGGAGAAGAGCGAGAGCCCGAGCAGGCGATCGTCTCCGTTCCCCGGAGCGCCTCCGGGGGTATGTAGAGCCAGGCCATGCACGACCTCACGCCGCGGATTTGCGCTTCCGCGCAGTTTGCGGAGCGGCTGCCTCAGTGGCCGGGGACTCGTCCAGCCGCTCGGCCTTCACCGCGACGAAGCTCCGCCCGTCGCCCTCGAGCACCGCTTCGCGGCCGGTCTCGGCCTGCCAGCGCTCCACGGCGACATCGACATAAGCGGGGCTGATCTCCATCGCAAAGACGCGCCGGCCATTGGCTTCGCCCGCCATGATCTGCGAGCCAGAGCCACAGAACGGCTCGTAGCAAAGACCGCCACGGGCGACGTGCTGGCGCATCGGGATCCCGAACGCGTCTATCGGCTTCGGTGTCGGATGATCGGGCCGTTCGTCCTTGGCGAAGCTGGGCAGCGGCCATGTCGACGCGAGGGTTTGATCCACCCCCTTTGAACTGGTCCATCTTGAAGTATGTCTTTTGACAATCAGGAGGACCCAATGCCGAAGAAGCGCCACAAACCCGAAGAGATCGTCGCCAAGCTGCGTCAGGTCGATGTGCTGGTTTCGCAGGGGCAGTCCGTCGCCGATGCCGTCCGCGCAATCGCCGTGACGGAGGTCACGTACTATCGCTGGCGCCAAGAGTACGGCGGGCTCAAGTCGGATCAGGTGAAGCGGTTAAAGGATCTCGAGGCGGAGAACGCGCGGTTGCGACGCGCCGTGTCCGATCTCACGCTCGACAAGATGATCCTGGCGGAGGCGGCACGGGGAAACTTCTAGCAGGCCGTTGAAGAAGTCGCTCGCCTTGCCGGCTTGACCGTGATTCAATCCC
>REDO01000082.1 GCA_007693435.1 Salinarimonadaceae bacterium
TCATGACGAACACGCAGGAACCCCGCTTCACGATCTTCTACGACGGCGCCTGCCCGCTCTGCGCCCGCGAGATCGCCTTCTACCGCCGGCGCGGCGGAGCCGAGCGCATGCGCTGGGTCGACGTCTCGGCGAGCGATGAGGCGCAAGTCGCGCCGGGCCTGTCGCGCGAGACGGCGATCGCGCGGTTTCACGCGATGCGCGAGGACGGAGCGCTCGTTTCGGGAGGGGCGGCCTTCGCCGAAATCATGGCGCGCCTCGACGGCCTGCGCCCGATCGGGCGCGTCCTGCGCCGCCGGCCCTTGCGCGATCTGCTCGATCTCGCCTATCGCGCCTTCCTGCCCATCCGTCCGCGCCTGCAAAGGCTCGCCGGCGGGCGCTGCGAGGACGCCTGCTCGCCCCCGCCCGCGAAAAGCCCCTGACGTCGAAGAGGCCTCAGCCGCCGATATGGTAGGCGGCGAGCGCCGCCATGTTGACGATGTCGGCGTCGGTCGCGCCGAGCGGCGTGATCTGCACGGATTTGTCGAGCCCCACGATCATCGGCCCCATCACCGTCGCGCCGCCCAGCTCCTGCAGCATCTTCGTCGCGATGGAGGCGGAGTGGAAGGCGGGCATGACGAGCACGTTCGCCGGGCCCTTCAGGCGCGAGAACGGATATTGCGCCATGAGATCGCGGTTGAGCGCGATGTCGGCCGCCATCTCGCCGTCATATTCGAAATCGACGCGGCGGGCGTCGAGGAGCTTCACCGCCTCCTGGATGCGCTCGGCGCGTTCGGCGCGCGGCTGGCCGAAGGTCGAGAAGGAGAGGAGCGCCACGCGCGGCTCGTAACCCATGCGCCGCGCCACGCCCGCCGCCTCGATCGCGATGTCGGCCAGTTCATGCGCGTCGGGCATCTCGTGGATCGCGGTGTCGGCGACGAGCACGGCGCGCCCGCGCGTCAGGCACAGCGAGAGGCCGATAACCCGGTGACCTGGCTTGGCGTCGATCACGCGCATCACCTCCTCGAGCGCCGTCGAGGAATTGCGGGTGACGCCCGTCACCATCGCGTCGGCGTCGCCGAGCGCCACCATCGAGGCGGCGAAATGGTTGCGGTCCTGATTGATCAGGCGCACGCAGTCGCGCAGCAGATAGCCCTTGCGCTGCAGCCGGTCGTAGAGGAACTGCGTGTAGACCGGGTTGCGCTTGGAGAGGCGGGCGTTGTTGATCTGGATGTTTTCGCGGCCCTCGAGCTCGATGCCGGCGAAGGTCGCCGTCTCGTAGATCCGGTCCTCGCGGCCGACCAGGATCGCCGTGCCGAGCCCCTGGTTGGCGAAGCTCACGGCGGCGCGGATCACCTGCTCCTCCTCGCCTTCGGCGAAGACGACGCGCTTGGGGAATTTGCGCACGCGCTCGAAGATGCGGTTGAGGGTGCCCGCGACGGGATCGCGTCGGGCGGAGAGCTGCGCCTTGTAGCCGCGCATGTCGACGATCGGCTTGCGCGCCACGCCGGTGACCATCGCCGCGCGCGCGACGGCGGCGGGGACGGTCGCGATCAGGCGCGGATCGAAGGGCACGGGGATGATGTATTCGCGTCCGAAGCGGGGACGCGAGCCCTGATAGGCGGCGGCGACCTCGTCAGGCACGTCCTCGCGGGCGAGCTCGGCCAGCGCCTGCGCCGCCGCGATCTTCATCTCCATGTTGATCGCCGTCGCCCGCACGTCGAGCGCCCCCCTGAAGATGTAGGGGAAGCCGAGCACGTTGTTGACCTGATTGGGATAATCCGAGCGACCGGTCGCCATGATGGCGTCGTCGCGGATCGCGGCGACCTCCTCCGGCGTGATCTCGGGATCGGGATTGGCCATCGCGAAGATGATCGGCTGGTCGGCCATGGAGCGGATCATCTCGGTCGTGAAGGCGCCCTTGGCCGAGAGGCCGAACACCGCGTCGGCGCCCGCCATGGCGTCGGCGAGGCTGCGCGCGTCGGTCTTGGCGGCGTGGGCCGACTTCCACTGGTTCATGCCCTCGGAGCGGCCCTGATAGATGACGCCCTTGGTGTCGCAGAGGATGACGTTGTCGGGCGCAAAGCCCATCGCCTTGAGAAGCTCGACGCAGGCGATGCCCGCCGCGCCCGCGCCGTTGACGACGAGGCGGGTCGATTTCACGTCGCGATCCGTCAGATGCAGGGCGTTGATGAGCCCGGCGGCGGCGATGATGGCGGTCCCGTGCTGGTCGTCGTGGAAGACCGGGATGTCCATCAGCTCGCGCAGGCGCTCCTCGATGATGAAGCACTCGGGCGCCTTGATGTCCTCCAGATTGATGCCGCCGAAGGAGGGCCCGAGATAGCGCACGGCGTTGATGAATTCGTCGGCGTCCTCGGTGTCGACCTCGAGATCGATCGAATCGACGTCGGCGAAGCGCTTGAACAGAACCGCCTTGCCCTCCATCACGGGCTTGGAGGCCAGCGCCCCGAGATTGCCCATGCCGAGGATCGCCGTGCCGTTCGAGATCACGGCGACCATGTTGCCGCGCGTCGTGTAGTCGAAGGCGCGCGACGGGTCGTCGGCGATCGCCTGCACCGGCACCGCGACGCCGGGCGAATAGGCGAGCGACAGGTCGCGCTGCGTCGCCATCGGCTTCGTCGGCATCACCTCCAGCTTGCCGGGACGTCCGGACGAGTGGAAGAGCAGGGCTTCCTGATCGGTGAAGGAGGGCCTCTGGCGGCGCGGCGGACGGTCTTGGGACATTGGATTCCGTTAAGTCGGGCGAGGAGGGAGCCGGAGATTAGGCGAGGCGCCGGCGGCGAACAAGCCTCGGTGGCGTCCGGCCATACGCGAAACCCGGTCCGGCGCCAAGGCGGGCGCGTCTCGGCCCGTGTTCAGCTCTCCCTTGCGATCTCCCGCAGGCGGAATTTCTGGATTTTGCCCGTCGAGGTTTTCGGCACCTCCATGAAGACGACGGTGCGCGGAATCTTGTAGCCGGCAAGGTGGTTCCGGCACCAGGCGACGACCTCTTCGGCGGTGAGCATGCGCCCCGGCTTCAGTTCGACGAAGGCGCAGGGCGTCTCGCCCCATTTCTCGTCGGGTTTCGCCACGACGGCGGCGGCCTGGATGTCGGGATGCCGATAGAGCGCCGCCTCGACTTCGATCGAGGAGACGTTCTCGCCGCCGGAGATGATGATGTCCTTGGAGCGGTCCTTGAGCTGGATATAGCCGTCGGGATGCTTCACGTCGAGATCGCCGGAATGGAACCAGCCGCCGGCGAAGGCGGCCTGCGTCGCCGCGCGATTCTTGAGATAGCCCTTCATCACGACGTTGCCGCGCATCATGACCTCGCCCATCGTCTGCCCGTCGGCGGGCACGGGGCCATCGTCTCGGGATCGAGCACGTCGAGCCCTTCGAGAACCGGATAACGCACGCCCTGGCGCGCCTTCTTCGCGGCGTAGGCGCCCGGATCGAGCGCGTCCCAGTCCGAATTCCAGTCATTCACGACGGAGGGGCCGTAGGTCTCGGTCAGCCCGTAGAGATGCGTGACGTCGAAGCCGCGCTCCTTCATGGCGGCGAGCACGGATTCCGGCGGGGGCGCGGCCGCCGTGAAGAACGAAGCGCGCTGCGCGAAGTCACGCCGTTCGTCGGCGGCGGCGTTGAGCAGCATCGACATCACGATCGGCGCGCCGCACAGATGCGTCACGCCCTCGTCGGCGAGCGCGTCGTACATCGCCTTCGCCCGCACCTGCCGCAGGCAGACATGCGTCCCGGCGACGATCGAGATCGACCAGGGAAAGCACCAGCCGTTGCAATGGAACATGGGCAGGGTCCAGAGATAGATCGGATGCTTGCCCATCGCGCAGGTGACGATGTTGCCCATGGCGAGGAGATAGGCGCCGCGATGATGGTAGACGACGCCTTTGGGATCGCCCGTCGTGCCCGAGGTGTAGTTCAGCGTGATCGCGTCCCATTCGTCGGCGGGCATGGCCCAGGCGAAGTCGGGATCGCCCGAGGCGAGGAAGGTCTCGTAATCGGTCTCGCCGAGGCGCTCGCCGGGGCCGTCGTATTCGGGGTCATCGACGTCGATCACGAGCGGCCTGGACTTGGCGAGCGCCAGCGCCTCGCGGATCACGCCGGAGAATTCACGATCGACGAGCAGCGTCGTCGCCTCGCCGTGGTCGAGGGAGAAGGCGATGATCGCGGTCGAGGCGGGTGTTGAGCGTGTTGAGCACGCCCCCCGTCATCGCCACACCGTAATGGGCCTCGAGCATGACGGGCGTGTTCGGCAGCATCGCGGCGACCGTGTCGCCGCGCCCGATCCCGACGGCGGCGAGCGCCGAGCCGAGGCGGCGCGCGCGGGCGTAGAAATCACGGTAGGAGCGCCTGATCCGCCCATGGACGATCGCCGGCCGGTCCGGAAAGACGGACGCGGCGCGCTCCAGAAGCGTCAGCGTCGTCAGGGGCTGATGGTTGGCGGGATTGCGGTCGAGATCGAGATCATAGGCCTTGGCCATAATCGTCTCCGGCGTCGCGCGTTGATGGCGAGGCCGAGGGCAGCCCGTTTCACGCCGCCTTGAACAGGCCCGCGCGCGCCTCAGATCGCGGAACGGGCGCGCGTGCGGGCCGTCTTCCACAGGGAGAAGAGGATGCCGCCGCCGATGATCGAGACCGTCGCGACGAGCGAGATGATCGGGTCGGCCTTGCCGAACAGATGATTCCAGAAGACCTTGCCGCCGATGAAGACGAGCACCAGCGCCAGCGCGTATTGCAGGTACTGGAAGCGGTGGATCATCGCCGCGAGCGCGAAGTAGAGCGCGCGCAGACCGAGGATCGCCATGATGTTGGCCGTGTAGACGATGTAGGTGTCCGTGGTGACGGCGAAGATCGCGGGCACGGAATCGACGGCGAAGATCAGGTCGGCGACATTGATGACGGCGAGCGCGAGCAGGAGCGGCGTCGCATGCAGAACGAGCCTGCCCGTCTTCGCGTCCGGCTCGCGCACAAGGAACTTCTCGCCATGCAGCCTGTCCGACACCCGCATCCAGCGCTTCATGAAGCGCACGACCGGGTTCTGCGCGATGTCCGGCGCGTGCTGCTGTCCGAACAGCATCTTGATCCCGGTGAAGATCAGGAAGGCCGCGAAGAGGAACAGTACCCACTCGAACTCGCGCACCAGAGCCGCGCCCACGCCGATCATGATGCCGCGCAGGACGATGACCGCGAGGATGCCCCACAGGAGCGCGCGGTACTGGTATTTGCGGGGGATGGCGAAGAAGCCGAAGATCAGCGAGATGACGAAGACATTGTCGATGGAGAGCGACTTTTCGAGGAAATAGCCGGTGAAATAGGTCACTCCGGCATGCGATCCGTCGCTTGTGACGAGCGAACCCGTCTCGAAGGCCCACCAGACATAGCCGCCAAAGGCCACGGCCACGCCGACATAAAAGAGCGACAGCCAGAGGCTTTCGGCGACCCCGAGCTCCCTGTCCTTGCGGTGCAGCACGCCGAGATCGAAAGCGAGCAGTACGAGAACGAGGGAGATGAAGGCCGCCCACATCCAGACGGGCTTCGCAAGCCATAAGGCGAAGAGAATATCGGGCATGTTCGGACCACTGATGCTGAAAGGTCTCAGACATCGGCTCCGACATCGCGGGCGCTGGGACGCGCTCCGCCAGAGGGGCCCGGTAACCGACGGATATGACATGGCCCATTCCGCACCTTCGCGCAAGTCCGCCCTGGCGCGGGCCTGCGCGACCACTCTCTCGCAGGCTCGTGGGCCGGCCGGCTGCGCCTGAGCGTGGCGCCGGTCCGGGCGACGCTGCACAAATGTTGTGCGCCGCATTCGGGCCCCGCCCGAAATTCGCCCAATCGCCTTTCGTCGGCCTTGACGCAGGGAGCGTTTTCCCTGTGCAATCACGGTATAAGACCTTGGCCCACCGCGAACGGCACACGCCTTGCCAGAGCTGCTTCACGGCGAGCCTGTTCACGATGAAGACAGCCGTCACAGCCAAGCTGCCGCAGGAGCGAGCGACCATGCCGATTATCGACGCCAAGCCCTCCCGAACCGCCCCCCAAGCCGCCTCCAGAGCCTTCTCCCGCCGCATGCTTCTCGCCGGCGTGGCGGCAGGTCTCGCAGCCGGAGCCTTTTTTGGCGCCGCCGCCCCGGCGCAGGCCCAGACGCCGATCCGATTCACGCTGGACTGGCGCTTCGAGGGCCCCTCCGCGCCGTTCCTCGCGGCGATCGAGAAGGGCTACTTCGCCGAAGAAGGCCTCGAGGTCACGATCGACACGGGCGCCGGTTCGCTCGAATCCATCCCGCGCGTCGCGACCGGCCCCTACGACATGGGCTTCGGCGACATCAACTCGCTGATCCGCTTCACCGACCAGAACCCGGGCGTCGGCGTGAAAGCGGTGATGATGGTCTATAACCGCCCGGCCTTCGCCATCGTCGGCCGCCGCAGCCGCGGGATCACCGAGGATATCGAAAGTCTGCGCGACAAGCGCTTCGGCGCGCCGGCGCCCGACGCCGCCTATGCGCAATGGCCGATCTTCCGCACCGTCAACAATATTGACGAGGCTGAATGGAACATGACCTTCGAGAATGTCGGCTTTCCCGTGCGCGAGCCGATGCTGGCTCAGGGCGAGGTCGACGCGGTGTTCGGCTTCTCGATGTCGTCGGCGGTCAATCTCGCCGCGCGCGGCGTGCCCGAGGACGATATCGTGGTGCTCAACATGAGCGATTACGGCGTCGAGCTCTACGGCAACGTCATCATGGCGAGCCCCGAACTGATGCGCGACAATCCGGAGGCGATCCGCGGCTTCCTGCGCGCCTTTCTCAAGGGCCTGCGCGATATCGCCGCCAACCCGGATGAGGGCGCGGGCTTCGTCGTGAAGTACAACGACGTCGCCAACCGCGACGTGGAGCGCGCGCGTCTCGAGATGACGATCCAGAACAACGTAATGGCCGACGAGGTCGCCGAAAACGGTTTCGGCGACGTCGATCCCGAGCGCTTCGAGCGCGCGATGGAGCAGATCGGCCTCACCTTCAACTTCGCGAACCGCCCGTCCCTCGAGGACGTGTTCACCAACGAGTTCCTGCCCCCGCGCGAGGAGCGCGACTTCCCGTAAGCGGAGGCGGCGCATCCGCGCCGGCCCCCAGCCTACCGGCCCCGGCGCATTCTGCCGCCGGGGCCGACCGTTCCCCCTGCGGAGACAGGCTTTGGACGCATTCGTCGATATCCATGACGTGACCCATATCTATGCGGGCGCGGAGGACGGCGCGCCGGCGGTCGAGGGCATGTCGATCAAGGTGCGGGAGGGCGAGTTCGCGGCGATCGTCGGCCCGTCGGGCTGCGGCAAGTCGACCGTGATGAAGCTCGCCACGGGCCTGCAATTTCCCAACAAGGGCACGGTCATCGTCGACGGGCGCGAGGTCGACGCGCCGGTGAAAATCGCCGGCATGGCCTTCCAGAACCCGGTCATGTTGCCCTGGCGCACGACGCTCAAGAACCTGCTGCTGCCGCTGGAGATCGTGCAGCCGCATCGCTCGCGCCTGCGCGCGCATCGCAAGGAATACGAGGCCCGCGCCGAGGCGCTGCTCGCGCAGGTCGGGCTCGAGGGGCAGGGGAGCAAGTTCCCCTGGCAATTGTCGGGCGGCATGCAGCAGCGCGCTTCGCTTTGCCGCTCGCTGATCCACGAACCCAAGCTCCTGATGCTCGACGAGCCCTTCGCCGCGCTCGACGCGTTCACGCGCGAGGAATTGTGGTGCATCATCCGCGATCTGCACGCGGCCAAGCGCTTCACCGTGATCCTCGTGACGCACGACCTGCGCGAGGCGGTCTTCCTCGCCGACCGGGTGTTCTGCATGAGCGCCCGGCCCGGGCGGATCATCGCCGAGCGCGAGATCGATCTGCCGCGCCCGCGCGATCTGGACGTGACCTACACCCAGCCCTTCATCGACATCGTCCACGAGCTGCGCGGGCACATCGCGACCGCCCGCGAAGCGGTCTGACCGGGAGCGAGAAAACACATGGCGGCCAGACGCTCCCGGATATCGCTCATCCTCGCGCCCTGGGTCTTCACGATCGGCTTCTTCGCGATCTGGGAGGTCGTGGTGCGGGCGCTCGGCGTGTCGAATTTCGTGCTGCCGGCGCCGAGCGTGATCGCCGAGGCGATCGTCCAGTATCGCACACAGCTTCTTTTCCATTCCTATCATACGATGTGGATGACGCTCGCCGGCTTCGGCCTCGCGGTCATTTTCGGGCTGGTGCTCGGCATGGCGCTCGGCGCGTCACAGATCGTGCATGCGGGCGCCTATCCGCTGCTCGTGGGCTTCAACGCCATCCCGAAGGTCGCGATGGTGCCGATCCTCGTGATCTGGTTCGGCGTCGGCTGGCAGGCGCCGGTGCTGACGGCCTTTCTGATCTCGTTCTTCCCCATCGTCGTGAATGTCGCGACCGGACTCGCCACGATCGAGCCGGAAACCGAAGACGTGCTGCGCGCGCTCGGCGCCTCCAAGCGCGACATCATCTTCAAGGTCGGCATCCCGCGCTCGATGCCTTACTTCTTCGGCTCGCTGAAGGTCGCGATCACGCTGGCCTATGTCGGCTCGGTGATCGCCGAATACAACGCCTCGAACGTGGGCGTCGGCAATCTGATGGCCCGCGCCAGCGCCGATTTCAACGTGCCGCTGATCTGGGCGGCGCTGATCGCGCTCGCCGTGCTCGGGGTGATGATGTACGCGGCCACCGCCTACGCGGAGCGGCGCATGACGGGCTGGGCGCAGCGCTCGCAATTCGCCGCGCAGTGAGCCGGGTGAGCCGGGGGCTTTCCGGGCTCAGACGTGCTGGCCGCCGTTGATGTGCAACTCCGCGCCGTTGACGTAGGAACTCGCATCCGTGCAGAGGAAATAGATCGCCTTGGCGACCTCGTCCGGCGTGCCGAGGCGGCGCATCGGGACCTGCTCGACGATCTTGTCGGTGCCGGGCGAGAGGATCGCGGTGTCGATCTCGCCGGGCGAGATGGCGTTGACGCGCACGCCCAGAGGTCCGAAATCCGCCGCCATCTCCCGCGTCAGCGAGGCCAGAGCCGCCTTCGACGTCGAATAGGCCGCGCCGGCGAAGGGATGCACGCGCGAACCGGCGATCGAGGTGACGTTCACGATCGAGCCGTGCGCGCGCCGCAACTCCTCGCGCAGGCCCTCGGCGAGAAGCACGGTCGCGAAGAAATTCACCTGGAACACGTGACGCCAGGTGTCGAACGGCGTCTCGAGCACGTTCAGCCGCGATCCGCCCTCGCCCTTGGGCGAGATGCCGGCGTTGTTGACGAGCGCGTGCAGCATGCCGCCCTCGACCTCGAGGCGCTGCTTGGTCTCGCCGACGGCCCGCATCGTGTCGGCCGGGTCGGAAAGGTCGACCTGCAGATGGTCCTCCGGACCCATCTCCCAGGGGCAGTTCTCGGGAAAGGCGTGGCGCGAGGCGGTGATGACGCGCCAGCCGGCGGCGGAGAAGCGCTTCACGGTGGCGTGGCCGATGCCGCGGCTGGCGCCGGTGAGAAGCATCACGCGGCGCGGCGTGTTGGTGGCGGACATGGATGCGTGAACCTCGGATAGGCGCCGGAATCGAGCCCGGCCGGAGCGAGAGGAAACCTATCACGGAGGCCGCCGCTTTCCATCATATAATCAAAATGTATCAATATTTTATTTTTATATGCAAAATACGGATGTGGGTTTTTGTTTCGTAATCATTTTTATTATTAAATATAAATCAAGTAACCATCTGCAATTTCAAGAAAATTGACATGTACTAAGCAATTTTTTGTTGACCAAATTTAATAAATCTTATTACGCTACCCCCGGATGTGGTGATCGACCTTAAATCGAGGGTGGAGCGATGCATGGGACAGCCGGCGTAAGAGCCCCGAACAGTCTCAACGCGCAAATCGGGCTTGGTCCCGATCGTGATTTCATGCAGGCGATCACGCGCGCTCAAGCCGGCGTCGCCGGCGATTGTCCGCCGGACGGAGCGTCCCAAGGCGCTTCTTATCCGGGCACGTCCTTCATGGACGCGTTCAACGCGTCCCCTGGATACGGGGCCTATGGCGGATTCGGAGGCGCGCAGCACGGCATGGGCGGCATGCAGGGCTTTGGCCCGCCGTCCGCGACCGGCGGCTGTGCGCGCTCATCCGCGTCGAGCTGCGGCTGCAACGGCAATGTCAGTTCGGCCGTGCCCACCGCGCCCGGCGGCGCGCCCCTGTCGAGCTTTGATTTCATGTCGGGCGCCGCAAACGGGGGCTTCGGGCCCTTCGGCGCCGGCGGCGGGGCGCAGTCTCCCTGGCGAATGGACGGCGGCTATTCCCCGATGACGGGACAGCCCGGCGGCCATATGGGCGGCCATACTGGCGGTCTTGGCGGTTTCCCCTACCCGCAACAGGCGATGGGAGCGGCCTCGCCGTTCCATGCGATGCACGGCATGGGGTCGACGAGCTGGAACGGTCTTCCGTTCGATCCCATGTCCATGAACACCATGGCCGGTCATCGCATGGCGGGCCACGACATGGGCGGCGCGCCGGATTACTGGTCACTCGACGGCATCGCGATGGTCCACGCCAAGGACGAATTGCGCGCGGGCCAGCACCTGACCGATCCGAGCTTCTTCGATCGCATGGCGAGCGGACAATACGGCTATTTCAGCGGCGTCGCCCTCAACATGGACTCGTCCGGAAATCTCGACGGACAGGTCTATATCTCGGGCCACCCGGCGGCCTTCCATCAGCTCTACGATCAGGGGCGCGACAAGGGACTGAGCGGCGAGGAGCTGAACCAGTACATCGCCGAAGAGCTCACGAACGTGAACAATATCGACGACATCGAAGACCGCTACTACGAGATGTGGGAGGCGCGCGGCGTTCCCCGTCCGACCCGCGACCACGACCTGCACAACACCGGCTCCATCGCAGTGACCCTGGCGCCCGGCCAGAACCTGTCGCTCACGGGCGCGCACCAGTTCGACACGATCACCGACCCGAAGTTCAATTTCACCGACGTGAAGTCCGACCAGAACGGGACGTTCATCGAGTTCTACCGGCTCTCGAACAACAACGATCCGAACAACGGCCATCACGAGGACGTCGTCGCGGCCGCCAAGATCTACCTGACCCAGTCCGAGGTCAGCAGGCTCGCCAACGGCACGAGAGCCATTGATATCGTCAACGAGCGCTTCAAGGTGGACGACAACACCGCAGATTACCGTCTGTCGCCGGGGGCGCTCAACCGCCTCGCCATGCTCGGCATGCCCGTCTACTGACCGCCTCGCCTCGGTTCGCGCCGACAGAACCTCAGCCCCGCGACCCGTCGGTCGCGGGGCTTTCGCGTCGCCTCACGGATACAGCCGCGTCTTCGACCAGCGACCGTCCTCTTCGCGCGAGAAGACGACGCGGTCGTGCAGGCGGAAGGGGCGATCCATCCAGAATTCGATCGTGACCGGGACGATGCGGAAACCCGTCCAGTGGGGCGGGCGGGGGATCTCGCCGATCGCGTATCTCGCGGCGTTCGCGGCGACCGCCTTCTCGAGCGCGAACCGGCTCTCGAGCGGCCGCGACTGCCGGCTCGCCCAGGCGCCGATGCGGCTGTCGCGGGGCCGGCTGGCGAAATAGGCGTCGGCCTCCGCGTCGGAGACCTGCTCCACCGCGCCCCGCACGCGCACCTGCCGGCGCAGGCTCTTCCAGTGCAGGCAGATCGCCGCCTGCATGTTGGCGGCGAGTTCGCGGCCCTTGTTCGATTCGGTGTTGGTGTAGAAGACGAAACCGTTCTCGTCGAAACCCTTCAGCAGCACCATCCGGACATTGGGCGCGCCGTCCGCGTCCGCCGTCGCCAACGCCATCGCGTTGGCGTCCTCCGGCTCGGAGGCTTTGGCCTGCGCAAACCATTCCGCGAAAAGGTCGAAAGGGGCCGAGGCCTCGGTGAAGTCACCCGTTGTTAACGCTTTCAAGCTCTTAATTCCCTATGAGATCGATGCATCGCCGGAGACAGGACGTGACGCGCCGTCACGGTCGACAGGAAGTCGCCGATCACCCTGATTATAGGGCACGCGAGCGCCGGCGCGAGGGGGCTTTCGCGCGCATCGCGGCGCGGCTCGCGACTGGCTTCGCGGCGCTTGCGCTGGGGGCCTGCGCCATCGCCATCCCGCTCTCGCCCTTCGGCGCTTCCGAACCCTTGACGACGGGATCCATCGGCCCCGTCTCGCCTCTCGATCCCGCTCTCGACGTCGAGGACTGGAGGCGCGCGCGCTCCGCGATGGCGGTCGCGCTCGATCCGCAGGGCAACGGCGCGACCGCCTCCTGGGAGAACCCCGATTCCGGCCGGCGGGGCAAGTTCGAGGCCGCATCCCGAGCCTACGCGCGGGGCGATCGGGTCTGCCGCGACTTCCGGGCCGTGCTCGGCCGCGCCGGGGAGGCGCAGGAGCGCGTCGTCGCGGGCGCCGCCTGTCGCGTGTCGGAGAGCCTGTGGCGCATCGAAAGCGTTGACGGAGGGGCCGCGCCCGGCGGCGGATGAGCGGCGCGGCGCGGGCGCATTGCGCGCGCGAAATCCCCTTCCCATATCTCTCGCGAGTCAGTAACCCGCCAGTTTCACGGATTTTCGTCAGGACCGAACGATGCGCGACCCCTACGACATTCTCGGCGTGCCCCGTTCAGCGAGCGACGCGGACATCAAGAAAGCGTTCCGCAAGCTCGCCAAGACCTACCATCCCGACCAGAACAAGGACCCGAAGTCGGGCCAGAGATTCGCCGAGATCAGCGCGGCCAACGAGCTTCTCGGCGATCCCGAGAAGCGCGCGCAGTTCGACCGTGGCGAGATCGACGCCGAGGGCAAGCCGCGCTTCCGCGGCTTCGAGGGTTTCGGCGCGGGCGGCAATCGCCGCTATGAGGGCTTCGAGGGCTTCGATTTCGGCGGGGCCGGACCCGGCCGAAGGGGCGGCCCTCACGGCGGTCCCCAGGGCGCCGGCGAAGACATCTTCTCCCAGCTCTTCGGCGACGCCTTCCGCACCGCCGGGCGCGGTCAGGGCGGAGCCCGGCCCAGACAGGCCGCCAAGGGCGCGGACGTCAGCGCGTCGATCCGGGTGACCCTTGAGGATATCGCGGCGGGCGCCACGCGCCGCATCGTGCTTCCGGGCGGGCGCGAGGTCGAGGTCTCGATCCCGAAGGGGGTCGCCGACGGGCAGGTGATCCGCCTGCGCGGGCTGGGCTTGGAATCGCCCTGGGGCGCGCCTGGCGACGTCCTGCTCAAGATCGAGATCGCGCCGCACGATCGCTTCATCGTCGAGGGGACGGACCTGCGCCTGCGCCAGCCGATCGACCTCGAGGACGCGGTGCTCGGGGCCACGTTGCGCGTGCCGACCCTCACCGGCGCCGTCGAAATGAAGGTGCCGCCCATGTCGAGCTCGGGCCGCACCTTCCGCCTGCGCGGCAAGGGCCTGCCCGGAAAGGCGGGGTCGGGCGACCTGCTCGTGACGCTCGAGATCCGCCTGCCGGAGAAGCCCGACGACGCCCTGCTCGACTACGCGCGCCGTCGCCGCGCCGAAAACCCGGCCTGATCAGAACAGGGAGCCCTGTCCGCTTTCCTCCGGCGGCTTCGCCTTGCGGGCGGCGGGGACCGGCGCTTCGCCGGCCACGGGCTCCAGCAAGGATGCGTCGTCGTTCGCCACGCGGTTGACCCGTCGCGACACCTCGAACATCGTCAGCCGTTCCGGTTCGCAGGGGCGCGTCAGCGCCAGCGCCTCCTCGATCCGGGCTTCGGGATCGAGCCATGCGTCGAGATCGTCTGGCTGGAGGATCACGGGCATGCGGTCGTGGATCGCCGCGAGCAGGCCGTTCGCGTCGGTCGTGACGATGGCGGCGGTGTCCAGCTCCCCGCTCTGCGGATCGCTCCAGGTCTCCCACAACCCCGCGACCGGCATCGGCCCGCCGTCGCGCATGCGGATGGCGAAGGGGATCTTCTCGGCGCCGTCCCTGCGCCATTCGAAGAACGCGTCGGCGAGGAAGACGCAGCGGCGCCGGCGCGCGGCGGCGCGGAAGGCGGGTTTTTCGGCGACGGTCTCGGAGCGCGCGTTGATCAGCAGCGGAAAGCCCTTGGGTTCCTTGACCCAGCCCGGCAGGAAACCCCAGCGCATCAGCCGGAACCGCCTTGCGCCGCCATCGGAGACGACCACCGCCACGGGCTGGGTCGGGGCGATGTTGAAGCGCGGGGGGAAATTCGGCTGGTCCTCATAGCCGTAGAAGGCGCGGTAGACTTCCGGCGCAAGGGTGACGGCGTAGCGTCCGCACATGGACATCTCTCCTTCGCCGGATATCCGATCGTCGCGGCGTCAACCGTTTGTTGGCGATTGACGGCGCTTAATGCGCGGCGTCGAAACAGCGAGAACGCATGTACCTGACCGCCGCCGAACTTCCCGTCCGAGAGCACGACGCGCCGCGAGGCGGGCGGCGCTGCGCAGACGCGCTGTCGAACGATTATCTCAACCATTTCAGCGAAGCGCTGATGCTGATCGAAATCGCCGCCGACGCCCCGGACGTCGTGGACGATCTGCGCGACTGGCGGCCGATCGACTATCAGGACTATTTCGCCCAGTCGCAACTGCGCCACGCGCCTCAGGCGCGCGCTGCCTACGACTTCGTCGAACCCGGCCCGCGCGAGGCGTTCGAGCGCGTCACCCGCGCCATGGACCAGCTGATCGCAACCGCGATCCGCGCGCTTCGCCCGCCCTGCGAGCCCGAGGACGCGGCGCTCGTCGCGGGGGTCACGGCGCCGGCCCTGCGTTCGCTGATCGCCCAGGCGTCTTCGTTCCTGAATTCGGGCGGCCGCGCCGTGCCCTGCGCCGGGCAGGCGGAGGAGGCTCAGGCCGTGATCGACCGGCTGATGGCGCCGCGATCGGCTGGCCAGGCGGATATTTCAAAGTGAAAACGCCCCGGCGAAGCCGGGGCGCGACGAGGCTCGATGAGCAGGATCAGGCGGCCTGCGGGGCTTGCTTGCGCGCCTCGACGGGGCTCGCCTCGATGGTGCGCGCGCCGATCGGGATCAGGCGCGGCTTCTTCGCCTCGGGAATTTCCCTGACGAGTTCGATATGGAGAAGCCCGTGCTCCAGCGCGGCGCCCTTCACCTGCACGCCGTCGGCGAGCTG
>REDO01000016.1 GCA_007693435.1 Salinarimonadaceae bacterium
GGCGCTTGAAGGCCGGAACATAGCGCGGGCTTGAAAACCGTGGCGCTCCCTAGGGAAGGGAGAAAAGAAAGGCGCGGAAAGGCGTTAATCGCGGGTTTGGGGCCTTGCGACGCCATTGAAGCACAACGCTTTTTCGCGATGGACCCCAAACCGATTTCGGCCGTCGCGGGTCCGGCATGCGCCCTCATCGAGCCGGGGCATGTGTGCTTCGGAAGGATGGCCGCGTGACCGCTTCCTCGTCGAAAAAGGGGGGCGGGCGGCGAGGCGTCCTAGCCGTGGTCGAGCGCCTCCATGATGCCGTGACTATGTCGGATGGCGGCGCGCCGGCGGATGGCGATGCGCCTTCGGCTTCGAAGCCTCCCGGCCCTGCGCCGCGTGGGCTCGACGCGGAATTGGCGAACCTTCCCCGGACTGACCTCGGCAACGCCGAACGCTTCGCGAGGCGCTACGCGGGTCAGTTCCTCCACGTCGCCGAGAAGGGCTGGTTTCGCTGGGACGGCCGGCGTTGGGCACGGGATGGCGCGCGGGAAGCCGTCGCGCTCGCCGCGCATCGCGTGGCCCGGCTTATCCAGGTGGAGGCCGATACGATCGCAGGAACGGCGGCCGATTACGCCGTCGAGGTGAAGGGCGACCGGCCGGTTATGCTCTCCGAGAAGCTGAAAGCGTGGGGCCGTTCGTCCGAAGCGTCCGGTAAGCTCGACGCCATCCCGAAGCACGCCGCGCCGATGCTGGCTTGCGAGGCCGAAAAGCTCGACGCCGATCCGTTCAAGATCACCGTCCTTAATGGGACGCTGCGCGTGCGTCCCGATGCAGAGGACGAAGACCCGATCGAGCTGGCGCCGCATGATCCTGCGGACCTGATCACGAAGCTCTCCCGCGTCGAATACGATCCGCTCGCGACGTGCCCGCGATACGACGCCTTCCTCGCCGATGCGCAGCCGGCGGCGGACGTTCGCCGGTTCATACACCAGTGGGGTGGGCTCTCGCTCACCGGCGACGTCTCGCAGCAGAAACTTGTCATGTTCATCGGCGTCGGCGGCGCGGGCAAATCGACGCTGGTCGACGCCTGGGGAGAGATCGCCGGCGATTACGGCGAGACGGTTCCCATTGAAACCTTCCTCGATCAGGGGCGCGGCCGAAGCGCCGGCGGCGCGACGCCGGACCTCGCGCTTTTGCCGGGCGTGCGCTTCCTTCGCACGTCGGAACCCGAGAAGGGGGCGAAGTTCGCCGAGGCGTTCATCAAGCTGGTGACGGGCGGCGAGCCGATTCAGGCCCGGTTCAACTTCGGCGACTTCTTCAGGTTCAAGCCCGAATTCAAGCTCACGATCTCCGGTAACTATAGGCCCACGATCAACGGCAATGACGAGGGCATCTGGCGACGCATGATCCTCGTTCCATGGACGATCCCCGTCCCGAAAGAACGCAAGGATGCGCGGTTGCCTGAAGCGCTTCGCCGCGAAGCGTCGGGGATCCTCAATCGCCTTCTCGATGGCCTGCGGGATTATCTGTCGGCCGGGCCGGGAGGCTCGGCGGGTCTCGTGCTTCCGGGGAGCATCGAAGATGCGACCACGGCCTATCGTGAGGATAGCGACCCGCTGGGCCGATTCCTCGAGGCGGCGATAGCCGCCGCGCCGGGCGAGCGCGTGAGATCGAGCGCCCTTTACGATGTATTCGCCGCTTGGGCGCGCGCATCCGGCGAGCGGGTCTGGTCCGCCAAGGGCCTGACGCTCGCAATGAAGGAGCGCGGCTTTCAGGCGCTGCGATCGAACGGGATGCAGTGGCGCGACATCCGCCTTACCGCCTCCGTCTTCGATTTCGAAGACATTCCCCCGCACCCCCATAGGGACGACGATGATGAATGACGCGCGTCCCTTCCATTCCGGAAGGGTCATTCACAACCCTTCCGCCTCTCAAAGCCTTGCCAGTCAACGGATTGGAAGGGTGCGGAAGCATCGGAAGGGTTTTCGCAAAAGGTTCTCACATGTGCGCGTGCGTGTGCGCATGTGCGTAAAAACTTTCACACAAACCCTTCCAATCCTTCCAGTCCCTTCCAATGCCAATGATATCAATGACTTAGAGGTGGAAGGGTTGCGGAAGGGTGGAAAGGTCGAGCTTCGGCTATGAGCACGTGCCAGAAATGCCCGGCGGGCGAGGCGGGGAAGCTGATAGGGGCCAAGGCTTTCGCGAGCCGCCGCCCGTCGCTGGCGATCATGACGCCGATGGAACCGGCGGCTGGCTCGATGGTTTCGAGGGCGTTGGTCGAACAAGAGTTGACGCTTGCGCTCAACCAGATTGAAGCGGAGATGGCGGCGTTGAGCGAAGCCGTGGTCGACGACGTCGCGCCAGAAGATCACGTGATCGTGGCGGCGGTCTCCATAAGCGCAGTCGTGGAACGCCTGATCGAGTCGCTCGGGGAGCGGTGAGGATCGCGCCGAAGGCAGCGAGCCGGCCCGGCCGCGCTCTCCTCCATAGGGCCGTAGCGGCCGGGCCGGCTCGCGCTCCAGCTGGCGCAGGATAGGGGGCCGGGGGTGGTCGGCGACTTTTCGCGGGTCCGATGTAGACCGGTGGGGGCCTTCACGCGAAAATGAAGCTCAATTGAGCGTTTGAAACTGGTGCCAACTTCCTAGGTTGTCACCAGTTCGGATGGCGACCCATCTTCTAAAAATTGGAAAAACGCGCGAGCCTCTCAGGAAATGAGGGCGTCTCGTGTTCAAGCATATCGCTTCATTATTTGCCAAAAGCTGGAGCCTGGCCACGCCGGGCGAAAAGTTGCTCGAAATTTTCGGTGCGAGCCCCTCGACGTCGAGCGGCGTCGCGATCACGCCGGAAACCGCCCTGCGCGTTCCGTCCGTCGCCTGCGCGGTGCGCACGATTGCGGAGTCGGTCGCTCAACTTCCCGTCCACCTTTATCGCCGGGACGAGCAGACCGGGGCGAAGGCGCGCGCGACGGATCATCCCGCCTATGCGCTCATTCACGACGACGCGAATGAATGGACGAGCGCCTATGAGCTGAAGCTCGCAATCATGGTCGACGCTCTCGTGCGCGGCAACGGATACGCCTTCGTCAACCGCGTCGGCGGGGAGCCGCGAGAAATCATCCGTCTCGATCCCGGCACGGTGCGCGTCGATCTCTCGATGGGCGCGCCGCGCTATTTCGTGCGACAGGCGAGCGGCGAACGCGAGATCGCACGTGAGGACGTCATTCACATTCGGGCGCTCTCGCTCGATGGCGCGATCGGCAAGAGCCCCGTCAATCTTGCGGCCGAAGCGATCGGAATCGCGCTCGCGCAGGAGGGACACGCCGGGCGGATTTTCGGGAACGGCGGTCGACCGAGCGGCGTCCTGAAAGCGCCCGGCAAGCTCTCGGCGCAAGCGGCCGATCGGTTGCGCCAGCGCTGGGGCGACGTTCACGCCGGCGGCGCGTCCGGAAAGACGGCGGTCCTCGAAGAGGGCATGGACTTCGTCCCGCTCACCTTCACGAGCGTCGACCTTCAATTTCTGGAGCTGCGCTCGTTTCAGGTGATCGAGATCGCCCGCGCGTTCCGCGTGCCCCCGCACCTTCTCTTCGAGCTTGGCCGCGCCACCTGGGCCAATTCCGAGGAAATGGGCCGCGTCTTCCTCACCTACACGCTGATGCCGTGGCTGAAGCAATGGGAGGGGGCTCTCAGGCGGGCGCTCTTCACGCGCGAGGAGCGCTCGACGCACTTCGCCGAATTCCTCGTCGACGACTTCGCCCGCGCCGATCTCGAATCTCGCGCCTCTGCATACTCGTCGCTGATAGCGGCGCGCGTTCTCAACCCGAACGAAGCGCGCGCCATGGAAAACCGCGCGCCCTACGAGGGCGGCGAGGCTTTCATCAATCCCCACACCATGCCCGCCGCAGGAGACGAAGAATGACCGTTTCGCTCGACAACGGGTTCACGTTCGCGCTGGAGGCGAAGGCAGTCGCCGACGACGGCACGTTCGAAGGATATGCGAGCGTTTTCGACGTCGAGGATCTTGGCCGCGACATCGTCAAGGCCGGCGCGTTCCGCAAAAGCCTTCGCTCCCGCCCGTCAGGCCGGGTCAAGATGCTGCGCGAGCACGACATGCGCGAGCCCATCGGGGTCTGGACGGATATCGTCGAGGATTCCAAGGGGCTTCTGGCGCGCGGACGGCTCGTCCTGGACACGACGCGCGGTCGCGAGACGCACGCCTTGATGAAGGCGGGCGCGATCGACGGATTGTCGATCGGCTATCGGACGATCCGCGACACGATCGACCGCGCCAAGCGCGTTCGCGTGCTTCACGAGCTGGACCTCTTCGAGATTTCGATCGTGACGCTTCCCATGAACCCCGCTTCGACCGTTACCCGCGTCAAGGCGGCCGAAAATGCCGGACGCGCCCGCGCGCTCGTCTCGGCGCTCAACCGCGCCCGCGAGGCGCTTCGCACATGAGGACTTTCCCGTGACAAAGCATTTCCCGATGAGCGCGCTCGAAACGAAGAGCGCGACCGACGATCCGCAGGACGAGGGGGGCGTCGAAAAGGCGCTCGCCGATCTCACCTCCGAATTCAAGGCGCGTTCGGACGCGCTCGCGCTGGAGGTGAAGGGCGCGAAGGACGAAGCGAAGGCCGCGAAGGATCGCGCCGACGCTCTGGAGCTGCGGCTCAATCGACCGGGCGGCGGCGCCGGCGGCGAAACGCCGATCGAGGCGAAGGCCTTCGGCGTCTATCTGCGCAAGGGGCGCGACTTCCTCGCGGATGACGAATCGAAGAGCCTTCGGATCGCCGACGACGTCGCCGGCGGCTACCTGCGCGCGCCGGACGACTTCGTCGGCGAGGTGCTCAAGCAGCTCGTCGAATTCTCGCCGGTGCGCCAGGTGGCGCGCGTGACGCAGATTGGCGTCAGCGGCGCGCGCATGCCCAAGCGCACCGGGACGCCGACGGCCCGATGGGTCGACGAAACCGAGGACCGCAGCGAAACCGAAATGGCCTATGGTCAGGTGCTGATTCCGACGCACGAGGCCGCGTGCTTCATCGACGTGTCGCAACAGCTTCTCGAAGATGCGGCCTTCAACGTCGACGCGGAAGTCGCGCAGGACCTCGCCGAGGAATTCGCGCGCCTCGAGGCCGACGCCTTCGTCCTCGGGAACGGGCTCAAGAAGCCGATGGGTTTCATGGCCGACGCCGAGGTGCCCTTCGTCCGCACCGGGCATGCGTCGAACTTCCCAACTTCGCATCCGGGCGACGTTCTCGTCGACGTCTTCTATGGCCTCAAGAGCGCCTACGCGCGAAACGGAACGTGGGGCATGAACCGCCGCACCATGGCCGTCGTCCGCAAGATGAAGGACGGGCAGGGCCAGTATCTCTGGCAGGAGGGCCTTGCGGCCGGTCAGCCCCCGACGCTCCTGGGCAGGCCTGTGGTCGAAATGCCCGAAATGGACGACATCGGGGCCGGCAAGGAACCGATCGTCTTCGGCGACTTCAACGCCGGGTATCGGGTGATCGACCGCGTCGCGCTCGCGCTCCTGCGCGATCCCTACACGCAGGCGACGAAGGGCCTCGTCCGGATGCACGCCCGCCGGCGCACCGGTGGGGCCGTCGTGAAACCCGAGGCGCTCGTCAAGTTGCGCGTCGAGGCCAATCCGGGCGGCTGACCCGCTTGAACGCCGGGGCGGGCCATCACGGCCCGCCCTCCTTCCCTTCTCAGAGACAGGAATGACGCCATGCGTGACATTCATCACAACATCGGAACCGAGCTGGCCATCGCGCCGGCCGCCTACGACGCGGACCACACCGGCCCGGCTATCGACCGGATCGGCTTCAACGGCGTCGCGCTCGCCATCATGGTCGGCGTCGGCGGCGTCACGTTCAACGGATCGAACAAGATCGAATTCAAGCTCCAGCACAGCGACGCGGCCGATTCCGGCTTCGAGGCGGTGTCGCAAGCCGACGTGCAGGGCGTGACCGTCGCGACGGGCGGGATCGTCCGGGCGCTGACGGCCGCGCACGCCGAGCCGAGCCGGACCCGTCTCGGGTATGTCGGACCCCGGCGCTACGTGCGGCTCTTCGCCGACTTCTCCGGCACCCACGGGACGCCGACGCCGCTCTCGGCGCTGGCGATCCTCGGAAGCCCGAACAACGCGCCGGTGGCGTAGCGAGACAGGGGGCACTTGTGAGGGCGCCAGGACCGTCCAACAGCGAAAAGTCGCCTCCCTGCCCCCTTGCGGCTGTCTCCAGCCGGAAAGCAGAGGGTCAAGGCGACAAGTCCGAGAGGGCGGGAGGCGCGTTTTTTCCTTGCGCGCGCCCGCCCTCGCTTCGTCGGAAAGGAACATGATGCTTCGCGCCCCGCGCATTTGCCCCTGTGGCCACAAAGTCGCCTACGGCGAAGCGTGCGCCTGCCAGCGCCGCGCGGCGCGCGCGCGACCGAGCGCCGCGAAAAGGGGCTATGGCTCGAAGTGGCGTGCGGCGCGCGAAGAGTATCTCGCCGCGCACCCCATTTGCGCGACGCCTGAATGCGGCGCGGCGGCGACCGTCGTCGACCACGTGAAGCCGCACAAGGGCGATATGGCGCTCTTCTGGCATCGTCCGAACTGGCAGCCGCTTTGCGCGACCTGCCACAACCGCAAGACCGCGCGCCGCGACGGCGCATTCGGGAGAACCGTGAAATGCGATTGATCCTCGTCGATCCTCCTGAAGCCGAGCCAGTCACGCTCGACGAACTGAAGGATCAGCTTCGCGTCATCGGCGACCACGACGACGCCTTTCTCGAACGCGCCATCCGAACGGCCCGCGCGAAGCTCGACGGCCGCGAAGGGTTCCTCGGTCGCGCGCTCGTGGCGCAGCAATGGCGGCTCGAACTCGACGCGTTCCCGGCGCGTGAGATCCTCCTTCCGCTTCCGCCGCTCCTGTCGGTCGACGCGATCGTCTACGTCGACGCCGGGGGCTCGGAAATCACGCTCGACGCTTCCGCCTATGTCGCGATCGGCGCAGGCGACACGGAACGCGGATGCGTGCGGCGCGCGAACGGCGAGAGCTGGCCCGCGACCGGCTCATATCCGGGCGCCGTCGCCGTCACGTTCACGGCGGGATACGGCGAGCCGGAAGACGTTCCCGAGCCCCTGCGCGCCGCCATCCTGATGCACGCGGCGCACCTCTACGAGAACCGCGAGGCCGCGAGCGTCGAGCGCGTGCACGAGGTGCCTCTCGGCTGGTTCGATCACGTCGCCGATTACCGGGAGCCGCCGCTATGAGGGGGCGAAAGGGAAACCCGACCGCGTCGCTCTCCGAGGCCCTCACGGCCGCGCCGGACGCGCCCGAATGGTTGACCGAAGAGGCGCGCGCCGAATGGGAGCGCGTCGCGCCGGTCCTCGTCCTGCGCCAGGCGCTCACGACGGACAACCTCGCGACGCTCGAAGGCTACTGTCTCGCGATCGGAACCGTCCGGCGGTCGCAAATGCAGATCGCCAAGGACGGCGAGACGGTGCAGACGCCGACCGGAATCATCCGCCGGCATCCGGCCTATCAGACGCTCTTTCAGGCGCAAACCGAGGCGCGACGCCTCGCGGCGGAACTCGGCTTGACGCCTGCCTCGCGCTCGAAGGCCGGCGGCGGTGGCGGCAACAGAGGGATGGGGGGCGATGGCGACCTCTTCGGAAGCGACTGGTCCAGCCTGGGTGTTCAGTGACGAACCCCTTCCCGACCCTCACGGGCAGGGAGAGAAGGCGATAAAATTCCTGCGGCTCCTGAAGCTCCACGAGGGCAAGCGCGCGGGCGCGCCCTTCCCGCTCCAGACCTGGCAGGAAAGAATCGTGCGGCGCATCTACGGCGACACGCGCGAGGACGGGCTTCGCCGCGTCCGCACCGTGTTCATGCTCCTGCCTCGGAAGAACGGGAAGACGACGCTCGGCGCGGGGCTCGCGAACCTGCACCTTTTCGGGCCGATGCACGAGGCCGGGGGACAGGTGATCTCTGCGGCCGCCGATCGCGAGCAAGCCTCGATCGCCTTCAACGCCGCCGCTCGCATGATCGCGCAGGATCAGCACCTCGTGAACATCACGCGCGCCGCGCCGTCCGTGAAGACGATCGAGCATTACCGTTCGGGC
The DNA here is from genome assembly GCA_007693435.1 of Salinarimonadaceae bacterium. GTDB lineage: Bacteria > Pseudomonadota > Alphaproteobacteria > Rhizobiales > Beijerinckiaceae > Saliniramus. Next base: position 8,086 of record REDO01000016.1, read on the forward strand.
TCGACATACCGGGCGATTTCGCACGAGGCCTATTCCAAGCATGGCCTTTCCGTCTCGTTCCTTCTCGCCGACGAAATGCACGCCTGGCCCAGCCGCGACCTTTGGGAAGTCCTCACCTCGTCCATGGGCGCGCGCGAAGAGCCGCTCGCCATCATCATCACGACGGCTGGTTCCGGCGTTCACACGATCGCGCACGAGCTTTATGATTACGCCAAGCGCGTCGCGTCCGGCCTCGTCGTCGACGAGACGTTCCTGCCGATCCTCTTCGAGGCGGCGACGGATGCGGACTGGCAGGACGAAGCCGTCTGGCGCAGCGTCAACCCGGCGATCGATTCGGGCTTCCGCTCGATCGAGGAAATGCGGATGACGGCTCGGCGCGCCGCCGAGGTGCCCGCGCAGCGCGAGGCGTTCAAGCGGCTCTATCTGAATATCTGGAGCGACGGCGCGCCCGATCCGGCCTTCGATCTCGCGGTTTTCGACGAGGGCCTATCCGATCTCACGCTTGACGACCTCGCCGGCGAACCCGCATGGATCGGCGTCGACCTTTCGAAGTCCGTCGATCTCACGGCCGTCGTCGTCGCCTTCCGGATCGACGAGCGAATCGCGATCTTCCCCACGGCCTTCGTTCCCGAGAAGGGCATCAAGCGCCGAAGCGAGCGCGACAAGGTGCCTTACGCCCTTTGGGCCGAACAAGGCCGCATCGTCGCCACGCCCGGCGAGGTGATCGACCAAGCCTTGATCGAGGGCCATATCCGGGCGCTTTGCGAGCGCTTCGACGTGCAGGAGATCGCCTTCGATCCGTGGCACGCGCAACGCATGATCGCCTCGCTCATGGAAGATGGCTTGCCGGCCGTCGAAATGCGACAGGGCTTCGCGACCATGGCCCCGGCGGTCAGGATCTTCGAAGAGAAGCTCCTCTCTCGCCAGCTCGCGCATGATGGTTGCCCGGTCCTGCGCTGGTGCGTCGGAAACGTCGTCCTCGACGAGGACCCCGCCGGCAACCGCAAGCCGAACAAGGCGCGCTCGATCGAGCGGATCGACGTCGCGGTCGCGGCCATGATGGCGGTTTGCCGCGCCGCGAACGGCGACGGCGGCCGATCCGTCTACGAGGACGAGGACGAGCGCCCGGAAGGGCTTCTCGTCATCTGATCAGACTCTCCGGATATCGGGGCGCGGTTCGCCGGCCCAAGTCAGCTTCCACGTCGCGCCCTGGCGGAAGTTGCGGATGAGGGCTGGCCAGAAAGCCGCGAGGCAGGTTCCGCCGGCGTGGCGGACGGACGGATACACGACGCCGTTCAGCCCGGCGCGCCGCAGCTCCTCGGCGAGCTTCTGCCCCGCGGGATATCCGACGGCCGCATCGGGATCGAGGCAGGCCGGCGGCGGCGCGAGCCCGCGAAGATCGGCGAACTCGGCGTCGAAATCGGCGAGCAGCTCGACATATCGCGTCTCGTTGTCGAACTCGCCGATATTGGCCAACTCGCGCGTGAGGTGGAAGGCGACTTCCTCCAGCGCCGTTTCGATCGCGAAGGCGCAATACCAGGCGCCCCAGCCGGCCGGATTGAACCGGCTCCCCTTGAGGCGCGGATAGGCGAAGGCGGCGTTGATGTAGTTGTAGCCATAGACCCCCGCCGCAAGCTCCTGCGCGGCTATTCCCGGCACGCCTTCCTGTTGGGCCTGCAATCGCCCGCTCGTGACGCTCTCGAGCTGCTCGAGCTTCGTGCGCGCGCCGTAGCTTTGCACAAGCCCCTCGAGGACCGGGGGCTTGTGGTTGGCGTTGGCGATGAGGCGGATCGTCTGATTCTGCTGGAGGTGCGTGAGAGGCGGCGTCACATTCCGCCTCTCAGCGCGTCGATATGCCTGCGCGTCTCCAGCATCGCCGGAATGCCGCCCTCGATCATGTATTGGAGCGGGGCGCGGCCGTCGAAGGGTTCGCCTCGGTTCGCCTTCCGCACCCACTCATTCGCGAGCGACTCCGAAAACAGGAGGTGGAGCCCCTTGTAGAGCCCTACGAGCGCGCTGATTCGCGTCAGCTCGTCCTGCGAAAGCGTTCCCTCCCATTGGCCCGCCTTGATGCGGAACCACGTTCGCGGCGACGCGTCGCCGAGAAGCTGGGCGGCCTGGGCGCCCGTGAGCCGCCATATGTCGACGAGGCTCACGAAGCCCTCCAGCGCGGCCGGCGTGAGATCGGCGCGCGTCGCCGCGTCGCTCAAATCGGGAATGTAGCGCCGCCCGCCGGCTTCGGCCTGCTGCAACATCGGGGCTCTCCTCTTGCCCCCAATATTGTGCCAATTGGCACAATATGCAACGGGGGGCGACGTGGAGCGACCGGGAGCGACGCCCCGAGACGTCAGGCGAAATCCGAATCGTCGTCTATATCGCCATGTTGCCGCGCAAGCTCCGCACTGTGAAAATTCGGCGACGCGACGTTGATGATGATCTCGTTGCCTTCATGAAAACCGACGAACTTGATCAGTGGCATTTCGACTGCGGCGACCTTCAAAGTTATCGTTTCTTGTGTTTCACCGTATCCAGTCGTAACGACATACCAATTTCCGACATCAAACATGAATATTACTCCGAATTGTATATGGATTCCTGCAATGCTCGCTCGACGAGGCGACGGATAGCTTCGGAGCGTGAGGGCTTATCCGGCTGATCGGCTGCCCATTTGTCAACGCGTGAGAGCTGATCCGGAGTTAGGCGGACAGGAACGGGCGGAGCGAACACGGCGCCCGGAGGGCGGCCCCGCTTTTTTTCTTCTACGGATATTGACTTGCTCGGCATTTTATCCGTATACGAAAAAAACGAGCCGGAGGGAAGGTGCAACTTCACCTCCGGCTCTAACCCGCAACTTGGAGCATACCCATGTCACGAGCTGATACGCCCGTTACCACGGGCGGCGCTTGCGCGCACGCCTCCGCCGATACCTGGTTCCGCAATTTTCTCGCCGGTCGCCCCTCCGATGAGATCGAGCGCATCAAGCGCTTCGCCGAGCTGGCCTTTCCCGTCGCCGCGAGCGAATGCCCGTTCGATCGCGTCGGCGTCGAACTCGTCGACCTGTGGGGGCGCTATGACCGGCTCGGGCGGGCGCTCGAAGCCATAGACGCCGGACGCGCCCCTTCTTCGACCGGTGAGCGATCGAAGCTGGATGCTGCGCACAAGGCCGTCTTCCACATGATCGACGATCTCGAAGATTACGCTCTCAATCTCGCGCCGCGCTCGCCGACGGGCGCTATCCTGCTGCTCGATCTCCTTTCCGAGGCGGTCGCCCTTGGGCCCGATTTCGACGACGTAAGAGGGCGGATCGCTCACGAGCGACGGGTTAACCTGGCCTTCGCGGGTCTCCGCCGCTTCATGGTGGACGCATTCGGCGCGGAACTCCCGCCCGCCCTGGCGCGCGTTTATAGCGTGATCGACCCAATCGACCCGCGCTTCGCCCCGCCCGCGCAGTTGCGCCGGGACGAAGATTCGGAGCTTCTCGCCCTCGACGCCGAATATGAGCGGAGCCGCGCAGCGCTCGAAGCCCTCCGCGCGTCGGGAAAGTTGTCGGATGAGCGCGTCGCCGAGCATGTCGCCGTGGGTGATGCGCTCGCGCGACGCATGGCGGCGATCCCCGCGCGCACGCCCGCCGGCCTGCGCGCCAAGGCCCGCGTGATCATCGCCGAAGAAGGCGTCGCGCCGACCGACGAGGCCCCGGCCGTTCTGCTGCGGTCGCTGTTCGGGGACCTTGGGGAGAGAGTGTAGCGGCTGGAGTGTCACCAGTTTGTTGCTGCGTTCGACCCCAATTTCTTGAACAGACCATTTTGGTCTGTTATGGAATTTGCATGCCTCGTCCACGCCAGAACGCCCCCGCCGACAGTTTCACCAGCACCGAGCTGGCGCTTGGTGCTGGGCTCGACACTCGTTCCTTCAAAACCATCATGGTTTCTGGCCTGGCGCCCGCCCCGCTAAACAAGGCGAGCGGACGCGAGGCGTTCATATGGGATACGTTCGGCCTGTATCAGGCTGCGATGGCTGGGGCGCTACATGGTGCCGGCGTACCGCTGCTGCTCGCCGCCGGGATCACCCGCCGGTTCTCCGAAGAGATGATGGAATGGCATGGGCGCTTTCCGGCTGGCTTCGATATGATTCGGGAGTCTGCTGGGGCTCCTCGTGCCGGTGACGCATGGCTTCATAGGCATCTGCGCATTCAAAGGTTCGGCGGCCATTTACTCGCGTCGGACAACGATATCTTCATAGAAATCGTTGATCGACGCTACATCTTTCTTGGGTCGCGCAAGTATCATTTCAATTGGTTCGATGTTGGAACCAATAAGTATCCCGCATATGTTTCGCCATCGGCTCGAATTTACGGCTGGGAACGTAAATCAGATTTTAAAATTGAGAGAATTGTTGGCGCATTTGATAATCTTGAGGATGAATTTAAACGTAACAAAATTAAGTCGATAGAAGATGAATTCTTGCATGAATGGCATAATGCCATTGGTGTAGTCAAGATAAACGCTTCGCTTGCTGCACGTATGTCTCTTGAGCGCGTCTATAATTATAGAATTTCTCATCGTTCTATAGTCGATTGGGAAACATCGATCGACGACCCGCCGGAAGGGGGTCCGAATGCCTGAACCAGTTTTTCGCGAGACGGATGTCGCCAGTTTCTTTCAGAACGGGGTTCCGAAGGGTTGCGGACTTGCCAAGTCGAGCCTAATGTCGATCCATCGGAATTCAATTCAGATAGAGGGTCACATTGTGGCGACGTCGGGTGTCTTGACGCGGATCATTGCGGAGGCGGTTGGCCGTCCCGAGGACTCGGTCGGCGTATACATTCGAAAGCTTCGCGAGGCGGGCCTGTTCACGACAGGCGCTCGTGGCGTGAACGCGCCCGCCACAACGCCGTTGGACGCGGCGCGCACGCTAATCGCGATCCTCGGGAGCGAGCAATCGACGCGGGCCGCAGAGATCGCCCAAGATTTTGGCCGCTTGAAGCTTTCGCATTCGCGGATACAGAGCGATTTTTCGGATTTGGAGCCCAATATCGACCGCTATCACTTCAATGAGCTTTTTGGCCTGGAGGATCGTCACGATTTGGAAAAGGCTGTCGCCTCGATAGTGCAAGCGTTCGCAAGCGGCGATGGAGATCCTCAATTTCGGCAGACAATTATAGTCGGCAACGAATTTGGCGCCCTTGATCTGCGGCCTAAGGTCAGAATTTCGCTTCATCGCAGCATTTGCAAGGCTGAAATAACCGCCTGGGGACATATTTATACTTACTCTTTGAGGGCTGAAGCTTACGTAAGTACGTTGAAAGGCAAGGATAAACGAATTGCAGCTCGCGAGTATATGGAAACTCGCGCCAAATATGCTTCGCCAATTCAGATAAATGCCGAAGTCGGAGTCGATGTAGTCGCAACGATTTCGTCGGCCTTCCGAGATGGAGGGCGCAATGGCTGACCCCGTTCTTCGCGGCTCGCAAGCGATAGCGCGCGCTCTCGGCGTGTCGAAGCGCACGGTGCTTCGCATGGCGAAGGATAAGCGCATTCCCGCCTTCAAGGCCGGCGAGCACACGAGCCCTCTCCAGATCAAGCGCGAGGATCTCGACCTTCTCCCGCGCAAGCGCAAGCGCAAGGGGGACTGACGCCGATGACTCGCCACTCCCGTCTACCGCCCAATCTCCCGCCGCGCCTCCTCGGAATGGAGGCCGCAGCGGCTTACTGCGACGTTAGCGCCGGGACGTTTCTCAAGATGGTCGACGCGGGCACGATGCCGCCTCCGAAGCGCATTCACGGCTCGCGCAAGGGCTGGTGCGTCCGCGCGCTCGATCTGGCCATCGACGCGCTTCCCGACGACGGCCCCGGCGGCTGCGATGGCTGGGAGGACGTGGATGCCGCGTAGGCTACCGCCGCACGTCGAAAGCTTCGTCGATCGCCACGGCAAGCGGCGCGTCTATTTTCGTCGCGGCAAGGGGCCGCGCGTGCCGTTGCCCGTCCCGACCGACTCGCCCGAATTCGCCGAAGCCTATGCGGCCGCGCTCGCAGGCGAGGCGAAGCGGCCCAAGACCCGGCCGGGCCTCGTGCGCGGAAGCGTGGCGTGGGGCGTGGCGAGCTACATGCGCAGCGCCGATTACCTCGAGCTGCGCGAGACGACGCGGAAAGGCTACGCCAGCCGGATCGAGATCATCCGCCGGGAGCATGGGCAAAGGCCGATCGCCGGCCTCACGCGCGAGCGTCTGTTGAAGATCCTCGACCCCTACGCCGATCGACCTGGCCAGCGGCTCGCTCTTCTGAAGATGTGGCGCGTGCTGATTCGCCACTGGCGCGAGATCGGCGAACTCACGAGCGATCCGAGCGCCGGCATCCGGCGGCCGAAGGGTGGAGAGATTCGCTCGTTCCGCGAAGACGAGATCGCCCGATTCGAGGCGCGATGGCCGATCGGCTCGCGCGAGCGACTGGCCTTCGCCTTGATGCTCTACACGGGCCAGCGCCGATCGGACGTGCACCGGATGACCTGGGCGGACGTGTCCGCCGGCTCGATCCGCGTGCAGCAGCAGAAGACCGGCGCGCGCCTTTCGATCCCGCTTCATCCGGCGCTCGCCGAGGTTCTCGACGCGGCGCCCCGGGAGCACGTCGCGATGCTCACGACTGCATATGGCGCGGCCTTCACCGTGTCCGGCTTCGGCAACTTCCTGCGAAGCGCTTTCGAGGCCGCCGGCCTTCCCGTCGACGCGAGGCCGCACGGCCTTCGCAAGGCGGCCGGAAGGCGGCTCGCCGAGGCCGGATGCTCGGCCAACGAGATCATGGCCGTTCTCGGTCACAAGACCCTCGCCGAGGCCGAACGCTACACGCGCGAAGCCGATCAAGTGCGCCTGGCGCAGGCCGCAATCAAGCGCCTGCCGGGACACAACGCGAACAGCTTTTCCCAAACCGACCCCGGAAAGTTTGGGAACGAGGGCGAAAAATGAAGGGATTTCAACATGCCGGCCGGTAAGATGGCGCTCCCTAGGGGACTCGAACCCCTGTTTTCGCCGTGAGAGGGCGACGTCCT
>REDO01000056.1 GCA_007693435.1 Salinarimonadaceae bacterium
ACTTTGAGCGCTGCGGCTTGTCGCCATCTGTATCGGGCAGCCGGCTGATGCCATGACGCTGAAGGCAGCGATGCAGGCTCGAACGGGTGAGACGCGGGACGGTGGCCTGGAGTGCATAGAGGCAGTCGTCGAGTGGCAGAAGCGTGTGGCGCCGGAAGGCGACCACGACCGCCTCCTCCTCGAGCGAGAGGACCGTCGACCTGGGCTCCTTCGGGCCTGTGCGCGCGTCGGCCACTGATGCCCTGGCTCTCCATTTGGAAACCGTCTTCGGGTTGATCCCGTAGCGCCTAGCCAGCGCTCTCAGGCTCTCTTGACTATGCTGTATCGCTCGACGGACCGCCGCTGTCGTTGTGGCGCTCCCATGGTGAACTTGGCCCATAGCGCGTCCCTCCACTCGCGGGACAAGAATGCACCATCAAACCCCGGGATCAAACACCTAGGCTCGGGAGGGGTCGCCTGCGTCAATCGGAAAACGACGAAATTTTATGTCGATTCGCGCCACGCTCCGGCAGTTTTCCGGCACGGCGGCCAAAACGCGCCGAAAAATCGGGAATTCCGCCTTCAACGCCGGTCGCCCGTCGCCGCAGCGCAGACTTGCAATCGGCGCCGCGGGCATGTTGAACAGCCGCGAGCAGCGGCGCGAGGCGGTAGCGGATGATCGAAATCCAGAAGGCGAGTCACCGCTTCGGCGAAACGGAAGTTCTCTCCGACATCGATCTGTCGCTCGCCGAGCGGCGCATCGGAATCGTCGGCGCGAACGGCTCCGGAAAGAGCACATTCGTGCGTCTCCTCAACGGCCTCGTCATCCCCGCCTCCGGCAGCGTGCTCGTCGACGGCCTCGACACCCGTCGCGACGGCCGCGCCATCCGCCGGCGCGTCGGCTTCGTCTTCCAGAACCCGGACCATCAGATCGTCTATCCGCTCGTGGAGGAGGACCTCGCGTTCGGCCTGCGCAATCTCGGGCTCCGCGGCGCCGCGCTCGAGGAGCGCGTGACGCAGGCGTTGGAGCGGTTTGGCCTGGCGCCTCTGCGCAAACGCTCCGCCCATCTTCTGAGCGGCGGCGAGAAGCAGTTGCTCGCGCTCGCCGGCGTTCTGGCCATGGAGCCGTCGACGGTCGTGCTCGACGAGCCGACGACCCTCCTCGACCTGCGCAACAAGCGCCGCATCGCGAACGCCCTCGCCTCCCTCGACCAGCAGGTGATCATGGTCACCCACGACCTCGATCTACTCGCAGGCTTCGACCGCGTGATTGTCTTCGAAGCCGGGCGTATCGTCGCCGACGGGGCGCCTGCGGACGGCGTGGCGCGCTACCTTGCGCTGATGGAGGCCTGACCTTGCTCGGCATCTACCATGACGCGCGCAGCCCCGTGCATCGCCTGCCGGCGGGCGCGAAGATACTGGTTCTCATCGTCGGCGCGGCCTTGATCCTGAGCGAAAGCGACTGGAGCCGCCTGGCGATCGCCGGCGTTTCGGTTGCGAGCGCGTTTGCGCTCGCACGTATTCCGGCCGGCGTCGCTGTCGCGCAAATCAGGCCCGCCTTGTGGATTCTCGGCGCGATCTTCCTCTTCCACGCGCTGATCGGCGAATGGCGGCTGGGGGCGCTGATCACCGTGCGCTTCGTCATCGTGCTGGCGCTGGCGAGCCTCGTGACGCTCACCACGCGCGTCTCCGACATGATGGCGGCGATAGAGCGGGCTCTCGGGCCGTTGCGGCCGCTCGGCGTGAAGCCGGCGACCGTGGCTTTGTGTCTCTCGATGGCGATCCGTTTCGTGCCCGTCCTCTCCAACGAGGCGGCGGCCGTGCGCGAAGCGCAGCGGGCTCGGGGGCTGGAGCGTTCGCTGACGGCGCTCGCCTCGCCGCTGATCCTGCGCGCCCTGCGCATGGCGGACAGCGTGGCGGAGGCGCTGCACGCGCGTGGCTACGATCCCGAAGGGCTCGAGCCATCCACAACTGACGAGCCTCCGAAGGGCGCGCAGCGACCCGCGAGCGATTGACGAAGCCACGCGTCGAGCCTACTCGCAGTTTGCGATCGCGCGCGCTCGCCGCATGATCGCGCAGCATTGGAGATCGTTCATGAATACGTCCATTTCTCAAACCCGGGATCTCGCTTACGTCGCCCTCTTCGCCGCCCTGATCGCGGCTCTGGGCCTCATTCCGGCGATCCCCCTTCCCTTCATTCCCGCGCCCATTACGGCGCAGACGCTCGGCGTGATGCTCGCCGGCGCGATTCTCGGCTCCCGGCGCGGCGCGCTCGCCGTCCTCGTCTTCCTCGCGCTCGTCGCGATCGGCCTGCCGCTCCTGCCTGGCGGACGCGGCGGGCTCGCCGTCTTCGCCGGACCGACCGCGGGCTTTCTGTTCGGATGGCCGGTCGGCGCCTTTGTCGTGGGCGCGCTTATGGAGCGGTTCTGGGATCGCGTGGACTTCATTCTCGCGACGTTCTTCAGCATCGTGGGCGGCGTTTTCGTCATCTATTTCTTCGGCATCGCCTGGCTGATCGCGGTCGTAGGCGTCGCGCCCCTCGCCGCGCTGACGGGGTCGCTCGCCTTCATCCCCGGCGATCTCATCAAGGCCGTCGTCTGCGCTTCGGTTGCGATGACGGTCAAACGCGCTTATCCGCTGATCGCGCAGAGCCGGGCGTGATGCGACGGCGCGCGGACGGAGTTCGGAGAGCGGCATGGACATCCTTCTGATCGGATCGGGCGGGCGCGAGCATGCGCTCGCGTGGGGCCTTGCGGCGAGCCCGCTTTGCGAGACGCTCCATTGCGCGCCCGGCAATCCGGGAACGGGAAGCGTCGGCCGCAATGTCGATCTCGACATCTCCGATCACGCGGCCGTCCGCGCGTTTTGCAAGGAAAAGAACATCGGACTGGTCGTCGTCGGACCGGAGGCCCCGCTCGTCGCCGGGCTCGTCGACGACCTGCGGGCCGGTGGGTTCGCCTGTTTCGGCCCGACGAAAAGGGCCGCGCGGCTGGAGGGTTCGAAGGGCTTCACCAAGGATATCTGCGCGCGATACGGCATTCCCACCGCAGCCTATGCGGTCTTCAAGACCGTCGAGCCGGCGCTAGCCTATGTTCGCGAGAAGGGCGCCCCGATCGTGATCAAGGCGGACGGGCTCGCGGCCGGCAAGGGCGTGATCGTCGCGATGACGATGAAGGAGGCCGAGGACGCGGTGGCCTTCATGTTCGAGGGCGGGCTCGGACCGGCCGGCTCGCAGGTCGTGATCGAGGAGTTCCTTGATGGCGAGGAAGCGAGCTTCTTCGCGATCTGCGACGGAGAGAACGCCCTCCCCCTCGCCTCGGCGCAGGACCACAAGCGCGCCTTCGACGGCGATACGGGCCCCAATACCGGCGGCATGGGGGCCTATTCCCCCGCCCCCGTGATGACCCCGGCGATCGAGGCGCGCGTCATGCGCGAGATCATCGAGCCCACGATGCGGGCCATGCGCGAGGCGGGCGCGCCCTATACGGGGGTGCTCTACGCCGGCCTGATGATCACCGCGCAGGGGCCGAAGCTCATCGAATACAACGCCCGCTTCGGCGACCCCGAGGCGCAGGTGCTCGTTCCTCGTCTGAAGAGCGACCTTGCAAAGCTTCTGCTCGCCGCCGCGCGCCGCCAACTCGCCGGCGCGACGGTCGAGTGGCGCGCGGAGACTGCGCTCACCATCGTCATGGCGGCCAGGGGCTATCCGGGCCAATTCGCCAAAGGCGAGGAGATCGGCGGCGTCGATGAGGCCGGCGCGCGCGAGGACGTCTTCGTCTTCCACGCGGGCACGAAGCGTCTGGGGAGGCGGCTCCTCTCCAACGGCGGACGCGTGCTCGCCGTAACGGCGCTGGGGCGCGACATCGCGCAGGCGCAGTCGCGCGCTTACGAGGCGATCCTGGCGATCGACTGGCCGGGCGGCTTCTGCCGCAGCGACATAGGCTGGCGGGCGCTCGAACGCAATGACGGCTGAACCCGAGTCGCGGCGGCGCAACCCCGCGCGGCCCGTTTTCCACGAAGATCGCTTTGAAGTTGACGCCTGCAGACCTGGCGGAGCGCTTGCGCGCCTTCCCCGACCCATGCCGGCTTTCGATTGTGGAAAGACGATAGCGGCGATTGTAACCCGCCAGCGAATCTTCGACGTTCAGTCAACCTCGAAAGACGGGGGGCGAATGAGATCAGGTGAATCGGCGGCGGGTCGTTGCGGAAGGAAATCGTTCCTCCCCGCATGACACGCTCCAAGGCTGCGGAACCGGCCGTTTCGGGGATGCGGCTTCGTCGATACGCCAGAGCGTTCGCGTATCCGCAAGCAGCGCCGCTCCGGGCGCGAACGGAAGACCATGAACCTGCTATCGCTCAAGGAAGGCCGCGCCGAACACCCCCTCGACGAAGTCGAGCGCGTGGCTTCGGCCAGGGCCTGGGTCTTCGAGCGCTTCGACGACGACGAGATGTCGGTCTCCGTCACCGGGCGCTGGGCGGATTATCAGGTGGCCTTCACCTGGATCGCCGAAGTCGAGGCGTTGCACATCGCCTGCGCCTTCGATCTGAAAGTCACCGAGCCCCGGCGCACCGAATTGCTGCGCCTCGTCTCGATGATCAACGAACAGCTCTGGCTCGGCCATTTCGATCTCTGGAGTTCCGAGCACGTGGTCATGTACCGCCACGCGCTGCTCCTTACGGGCGGCGCGCTGCCGCGCACGGAGCAATGCGAAATGCTGATGAAGGCGGCGCTCGACGCCTGCGAGAGGCATTTTCAGGCGTTTCAATTCGTGCTCTGGGCCGGCAAATCGGCGCGCGACGCGCTGGACAGCGCGCTCTTCGAGACCGAAGGTGAAGCCTGACGAAGCTGCGCGATCATGGGCGCGACGCTTTGTGGACGCCACGAGGAGCCCGGCATGAGCATCAGCCCGATGATCGAGAACCTCCCCTCCTCGCTCATTCTCGTCGGCGGCGGCAAGATGGGCGGCGCGATGCTGGAAGGCTGGCTGCGCGTCGGCCTCCCGGGAGAGGCCGCCACCGTCATCGAGCCGTATCCGGGCGCCGAACTGGTGCATCTGTGCGCGCTGAAGGGCGTCGCGCTGAACCCGTCCGCCGACACTCTCACGCCGCCCGACGCGCTCGTCCTCGCGATCAAGCCGCAGGTTCTGGGCGAAGCCGCCCCGGGCATTCGCCCTCTCGTCGATAGACGCACGACTCTGATCTCGGTGCTCGCGGGCAAGACCGTCGCCGATCTCGACGCGGCGATTCCCGGCTGCGGCGGCATCGTGCGCTCGATCCCCAACCTTCCCGCGGCGATCGCCAGGGGCGCGACCGGAGCGTTCGCGTCGGCAGGTCTCCCGGCCGAAAAAAGGGCGATGGCGCATGCGCTGCTGTCGGCGGTCGGGATCGTCGCATGGGTCGAGGACGAGGGGCTCATCGACGCCTGCACCGCCGTATCCGGCTCCGGCCCGGCCTATGTTTTTCTGCTGGCGGAGACGCTGGCGGAGGCCGGCGTCGCGGCCGGACTTCCGGCGGATCTCGCCAGAAGCCTCGCGCGGGCGACCGTCGCAGGCGCAGGCGCGATGCTCGGGCAGAGCGAGCTCGACGCATCGACCCTGCGCGAGAACGTCACATCGAAGGGCGGCACCACCGCCGCCGCGCTCGAGGTGCTGATGGCCGACAAGGGCATGGCGCCGCTGATGCGTGAGGCTGTCGCCGCCGCCAAACGTCGCGCCCGCGAACTTTCGGGCTGATCTTCTGTCAATCGGCGCGCGGCGCGTTATCATTGCGCCCGACGAAGTTGACCCGGAGACGATCATGGCCAAGCCGAAGGGAAAGCCGGACAAGGACGCCGTCGTCGAGGCGACGATGGCGCTCGCCGCTGAACGCCCGTGGGACGATATCGAGATCGGCGACATCGCCGAGGCGGCGGGCGTGACGCTCGCGGAGTTCCGCGAAATGTTTCCATCGAAGGGCGCCGTGCTCGGCGCCTTTGCGCGCAAGATGGATCTCGCGGTCCTCGCCGACCAGAACGACGAGCTCGCCGGCGAGCCGGCCCGCGAGCGTCTGTTCGACGTCTACATGCGCTATCTCGATGCGATGGCGCCCTACAAGACGGCCCTGCGGCGGATCGCCTTCGCCGTGCGCAGCGATCCCCTGGCGCTCGCAGCGCTGAACCAGGTGGCGCTCAATTCCCACCGCTTCATCCTCGCGGCGGCGCGCATTCCGACGGAAGACGCGCTCGGAACCATCAAGCTGCAAGGATCGGTGATCACGCTCGCCCGCGTTCTCGAAACCTGGTTCGACGACGACGAGCCCGATCACGCCCGCACGATGGCGAAGCTCGATAGCGAGTTGGGCCGGGCGGAGCGGTTCATGGAGCGCGCCGAGGATTTTCGCCGCTTCACCACGCCTTTCCGCGCCATCGGTCAGGCGATTCTGGACAGCCGCAAGCGCTTTCGCCGACGTGACCATCGTCCGGGCGACGACATCCACGACGAGGGCGAGACGCGCAATCCCGCGGCGGCGATCTGAACGAGCGAGGTGGAGATGGGGCTGGACGGGGCGCAAGCCGCGACGATCGAATTCGCGGATTTTCTGAAAGTGGACGTCCGCGTGGGGCGGATCGTGAAGGCCGAACCGTTTCCGGAGGCGCGCAAGCCCGCGTTCCGGCTCACCATCGATTTCGGCCTCGAGATCGGCGAGAAGCGCTCTTCGGCGCAGATCACCAAGAACCATGCGCTCGAGGAGCTGCCGGGAATGCTGGTGCTCGCCGTCGTCAATTTTCCGCCGCGCCAGATCGGCCCGATGATGTCGGAAGTGCTGACGCTCGGCGTTCCCGACGAGGACGGCGAAGTCGTGCTGATCACGCCCAGCAAAGACGCGGTTGTGGGTGGGCGGCTATACTGAGCGACAAGCGACGTGGAAAAAACCGAAGGCCGGAGCGCGAGGCGCCCCGGCCATTCTTATGATTCAACCTGCGGAACGTCAGGCGGCCCGCGCCTTCGGCTGCACCTCGGCCATGTAGTCCTCCATCAGCTTGCGCGTGATTTCGGCAGGCTTGAACGCCTGGGACGCGATCTCCCCGACGGGCGTCACCTCTGCGGCTGTGCCGGTGATGAAGCATTCCGAAAAGGTCGAAAGCTCGTCCGGCATGATCCGGCGTTCGATGACCTCGTAGCCGCGGCGCTTCGCGAGCTCGATCACCGTGCGGCGCGTGATGCCGTCGAGGAAGCAGTCGGCGATCGGCGTGTGGATCACGCCGTCGCGCACGAAGAACACGTTCGCGCCGGTGCATTCGGCGACGCGGCCCTGCCAGTCCAGCATGAGCGCGTCGGCGTAGCCCTTGCGCTCCGCCTTGTGCTTCGAGATCGTGCAGATCATGTAAAGGCCCGCCGCTTTCGAATGGCACGGCGCGGTCGCCGGATCGGGACGGCGATAATCCGCCATGTCGAGGCGGATGCCTTTGAGGCGCTGCTCGGGATCGAAGTAGCTCGGCCATTCCCACGCCGCGATGGCGAGGTGAATCATGTTGAGCTGCGCCGAGACGCCCATCATTTCCGAGCCGCGCCAGGCGACCGGTCGAACATAGGCGTCAACGAGGCTGTTCTTGGCGAGGACCTGCCGCTTCGCCTCGTCGATTTCCGCTGCGGAATAGGGGACCTCGAAGTCGAGAACCTCGGCTGAGCGGCGCAGGCGCTCGGAATGCTCGGTCGACTTGAAAATACGCCCGCCATAGGCGCGCTCGCCTTCGAATACCGAGGAGCCGTAATGCAGTCCGTGAGAGAGCACGTGCAGCCGGGCCTCCGCCCACGGCACGAACTCCCCGTCCAGCCAGATCCAGCCGTCTCGCTGATCGAAGGGGATAGCCGACATCGAACCGATCCTCCCATATAGCCCGCAGCGTGCTTTGCGCCTTGCGGGTTTTCGTTACGTGATTGCTGCAAACGGCCCGTCTACGATCGTTCGTGTCGTTGTTTGCACTTGACGAGTAACAATGCGCCTGAGATATGTCAATAAGGCTGACATAAACAATCGGATGGTTTTTTGTCCGCGTCTCGTCCCGCACCCGCCGTCGCAACCGCCTCTCCTCGTGAGAGCGACGCGCCTGCGCGGCTGGCTCCGGCCTACGATCTGATCGAACTGTTCTTCTTCGCCTATCGCGACTTCGTGTCCGACCCCGATCGCATTCTCGTCGAATACGGTTTCGGCCGGGCGCATCACCGGGTGCTGCATTTCGTCGCCCGCCAGCCCGGCCTGACGATCGCCGAGCTGCTCGATGTCCTCAAGATCACCAAGCAGAGCCTTAACCGGGTGCTCAAGGAGCTCATCGAGAAAGGCTTCGTGGAAAGCCGCATGGGCACGACGGATCGCCGTCAGCGGCTGCTCCATGCGACGCCTCAGGGCTGCGATCTGGCGCTCAGGCTCGCCGAGATCCAGTCGACGCGCATCGCCCGCGCCATCGAGGGGGCCGCATCCGGCGTGGACGCTCAGGCCATGCGCGATTGCGTCACCCGGTTCCTTCTGCGTATGGTCGATGAAGAGGAGCGCGCGGTCGTTCACGCCCTTGCATCGACGCCGCCGCGCCGGAACGATTCTTCCGCCACGGGCGAATGATGCTGCCTCGCAAGCTCGAACTAGCCGATGACGCACCGCACGTCCTTGTCGTCGACGACGACAGGCGCCTGCGCGACCTTCTCGCGAAATTCCTGACGGAAAACGGCTTCCGCGTCACGACGGCGGCCGGAGCGGCGGAGGCGCGGGCGATGACCGGGCACCTCGTCTTCGACGCGCTCGTGCTCGATGTGATGATGCCGGGCGAGAACGGCTTCGATTTCGCCCGCTGGCTGCGGCGGATATCGCAGGTGCCGATCCTGATGCTCACCGCACGCGCCGACGTGCAGGACCGCGTCACGGGCCTCGAGATCGGCGCCAACGACTACCTGTCGAAACCTTTCGAGCCGCGGGAGCTGGTGCTGCGCCTTCGAAACATCCTGCGTCACGCGCCACCGGCCGTGAAGGACGCAGCTGAGTCGACGCCGGATATCGTCCGCTTCGGGTCGTTCGTCTACCGCTTCGACCGTGGCGAATTGCGACGCGGCGAAGACCTGATCCGTCTTACCGAGCGCGAGCGGGAAATACTCAACCTGCTCGGCGGGCGCGCCGGCGGCCATGTGCGGCGCGAGGAGCTGACCGGCGCTGGGGCCTCGGCCAACGAACGCACAGTCGATGTCCAGATCAACCGGCTGCGACGCAAGATCGAGGCGGACCCCGCCAATCCGGTATTCCTCCAGACCGTGCGCGGCGTCGGCTACAGGCTGGTTCTCGACTGATGGAAAAGCTGCGCCACGCCCTCACCCGGATCCTCGAAATCTACGACACGGCCGCGCGCTGGGTCGGCTCGCGCATGCCCAAGGGCCTCTACGCCCGAGCGCTGATCATCATCATCGCGCCGATCGTGATATTGCAGTCAGTCATCGCCTACACGTTCATGGAGCGTCACTGGCAGATGGTGACGATGCGGCTCTCCTCCGCCGTCACCGCCGACATCGCGGCGCTGATCGACGTCTATGAGACATACCCGCAGGATGAAGACGCCTCGGAGCTGACGCGCATCGCCGGGCAACGGCTCGGCCTCGATGTCGAGATCCTGCGCGACACGGAGCTGCCGCCGCCGGGGCCCAAACCCTTCTTCTCCATCCTCGACGCCGCCCTTTCCAGCGAGATCGGGCGTCAGGTCGCGCGCCCGTTCTGGATCGACACCGTCGGACGGTCGAATCTCATCGAGATTCGCGTCAAGCTGTCTGACGGGATCATGCGCATCGTCGCGCGGCGCAGCCAGGCTTACGCCTCGAACTCGCACATCTTCCTGCTCTGGATGACCGGGTCTTCGCTCGTGCTGATGGGCATCGCCGTCATTTTCCTGCGCAACCAGATCAAGCCGATCCTCAAGCTCGCCGAAGCCGCCGAGAGCTTCGGCAAGGGGCGCGAGATCGAGTTCAGGCCCCGCGGCGCACGGGAGGTGAGGCAGGCCGGGCGCGCCTTCATCGAGATGAAGCGGCGCATCGAGCGCGCCATCGATCAGCGCACGACGATGCTGAACGGCGTCAGCCACGACCTGCGCACCATCCTCACCCGGTTCAAGCTCTCGCTGGCGCTTCTGGCGCGCACGGAGGAAATCACAGACCTGGAGCGCGACGTCGACGAGATGAGCCGAATGCTGGAGGGCTATCTCGCCTTCGCGCGCGGCGACGCCGGCGAGCAGGCGGCGGCTACCGACCTTCGCACGCTGCTGAGCGAACTCAAGAGCGACGCCGAGCGGCAGGGCCATGCGACGAACCTCGCCTTCGAAGGCGACCCGATCGTCGTCGTACGTCCCGACGCCCTCCGCAGGCTGATGTTCAACCTCGTGTCCAACGCGGCTCGGCACGGCGACCGAATCGCGATCTCCGCGCGCCACGAAGGCCGCTGGCTCACGGTTCATGTCGATGACGACGGACCGGGCGTCCCCGCCGACAAGCGCGAGGAGGTCTTCAAGCCCTTCGTCCGCCTTGACGAGGCGCGCAACCAGGACGAAAGCGGCTCGGGGCTGGGTCTCGCGATCGCCCGCGACATCGCACGCTCCCACGGCGGCGACGTCTCTCTGGAGGACAGCCCGTTGGGCGGCCTGCGCGCACGCGTGCGAATTCCTGCCTGAACGGGCGGCTCCCGAGAATCCCGCTTGCAAATCGTCTCGCCTCTGCAAGAAACCAAAATTATGCGCCGCATCAATCTCGAAGAACCGGTCACGCGATTCGCGACCTGGTCCGGCCGGACGGGGTGGATGGCGCTCGCGGTCACGGGCATCGCTGCGCTGCTGGTCCGCGCCGACCGGATCGAGGCGGAGGCCGGGTTGGCGGCGATCGTCGCCGGCATCGGCTTCGCCGGCATCGCCGTGGCGCTCGCACTGGCCGCCTTCGTGCGCATCTGGTCGGAGGGGCGGCGCGGTCTCGGCCGCGCCTTCGCAGGCCTTGCGCTCGGCCTGATCGTTCTCGGGCCGCCCACGTTTCTGGCGGCTAGCCGTCAGATCGAGCCACAGCCGCTGGACGTCGCCACGGACGCCACGAGGGCGCTTTCTTTCTCCACTTCGCCGGCGACGGTCGAGGCGCGGGGGGGATGGACAGGGCCACCCGCCCCCCCCTCCGAAGGTGGTCCTGGCGCGGCCCCTCTCCTGCTCGACCTGTCCTTTCGGAATGTCGTCGCCATCGCCCAGCGCGCCGCTTCCGCACGCGGGCTCAGCGTGATCGAACGTCCGGAAATCGTCAGGTCGGACGAGGAAATGACGGCGAGGCTGGAGGCGCGCGGGCGCACGCTCGTCCTCCGGCTGCCTGTCGAGTTGACCGTAAGAATCACGTCGGTCGGCGAGCGGACGAGGATCGACGCACGAGCGGCCGCACCGCTGGGGAACCACGACCTCGGAGGCAACGTCGACGTGCTGCGCGCGTATCTCGAGGAGATCGAGTTCCTCGCCAGCCTGCAGTGAGCCTCAGGCCGGCAGGAACACGGCGTCAAGCGCCAGCGGCCCGTCAGTCCGCACGGCGTCTCGCGCGACAAGATCCTCCAGATGCGCGAAGACGTTGAGCGCGGCGGCGCGGCGCAGGCCTGGCGCAAGGCCCGGATAAACCCGTTCGACGATCGCCTCGATGCCCCGGTCGCCCTCGCGCACGCGCTCGAGGATCATCGCTTCGCGAAAGCGGCGATGGCTGATCAGCGCGCGCGTGAAGCGCTGCGGATCACGTACGGGTCCCCCGTGGCCCGGCCAGAACACAGCGTGGCCGAGATCGCGCACTTTTTCGAGCGAAGCCATGTAGGACGCCATGTTGCCGTCCGGCGGACCGACGAATGACGTAGACCAGGCCATCACGTGATCGCCGGAGAACAGAGCGTTTTCCTCGCGAAGCGCGAAGGCGAGATGGTTGGCGGTATGGCCCGGCGTCGCGACGGCGGCGAGCGTCCAGCCGGCGCCGGTCACGGCGTCGCCCTCGGACATCACCGCGTCGGGCGCGTAACTACGGTCGCCGGAGCCTTCCAGCCTGTTGATTTCGCCCTCGGCGAGCGGACGCGACGGGCGGTGGGGGCCGCAGCCGACGATCCGCGCGCCGGTCGCCGACTTCAGGGCGGCCGCGGCGGGCGAGTGGTCGATATGGGTGTGCGTGACGAGAATGTGCGAGACGCGCTCGCCGTCGAGCGCGCGCAGGATCGCGGCTACATGGTCTGGATCGTTCGGGCCGGGATCGATCACGGCGACCTCGCCGCGCCCGACGAGGTAGGTGCAGGTGCCCTTGAACGTCATCGGGCCGGCATTGCCGGCGACGACGCGTCTGATCAGTGGCGAAACCTCGACCGTTTCGCCGGTCTCGGCGTCCATATCGGTTTCGAAGCTCGGCTTTTCGTCCACTGGCTTCCTCGACAGGGTGGCGCGACGCCGGCCGCCGGCGGCGGCCTTCCGCCAACACATAGGCCGCAGCAGCGCCCCATGCAAAGCCCGCACGGAAAGCCCACGAAAAAGACCCGCCGGCGCTACGAAGCGTCGGCGGGTCTGTTACGCCCGAGACTTTGGAGATTTCGACCGCTGGCGGATTTCAGACGAGGCCGATCAGCACTGCGCCGATAAAGGCCATCGCGACGCAAACCGCCGCCATATTGATTTTGGGTACCAGGTTGTATTTCCCGAGAAGCCCCATTCACTACCCTCCATGCCAAGGCATTGGAGAAAAGCTAACATGCCGGCTACCGATCGCAAGCGGATTCGTCGCGGCGCCGCGAAGCGCCCTCGCTGTCTATCATGGTTACTCGTCGATTAACCGTATGAAAAGCCGAAGATTTCGCATACCGGGTGTGTGAGTTGTTCACAGGGGCGCACGCAACGCCTTCTCGACGAAAGCGGCCGCGCGCAACGCCTTATCGTCGCGACCGAATCGAGCAACGATCTGGACGCCTACCGGCATGCCTGCCGCGTTGAGGAAGCCGGGAATATTGACGCAAGGCGCGCCGACAAGTGTCCACAGGCGGTTGAAGCGCGAATTTCCCGTCGTCGAAAGGCTCGCCGGCGCCGCCCCGGGGCTGGAGAAGGTGAGCGCCGCGTCGAAATGCTCCGCCATCTGCGCCCACGCCTTCCGCGCACGGCTGGCGGCCCGCCGCGCCGCGTCATATTCCTCGACAGGGATGTGCTGCGCCTCGTCTAGCGCCTGCCTTAGAATCGGCGGCAGCGCGTCCCGGTGGTTGTCGTATTCCCAGGCCAGCGCCTGCGCGACCTCGAAATCCTGAACCGTCCCGTGCGCATCGAAGGCGACGGCGAGTTCGGGAGCTTCGATGACCGGTATGACCCGCGCTCCACGCGCCTCGATCGCCTTGATGGCGGCGTCGACGGCGGCGGCCGCGTCGTCCTCGGGAGGCCCTGCGAAGCCTTGCGTCAGAACGCCGATCCGAAGATCGGCGCCGCTCTCCTGCCCCTCGTCGCCCGGCAGGCGCAGCTCCGCGCGCTGCGAGAGCGCCGCGAGCGCATAGGCGACGTCCGCGATCGTGGCGGCGAAGAGACCGGGCGTGTCGAGGCTCCACGAGTAGCATTTCACGCCCACCGTCGGCAGGATTCGGAAGGACGGCTTCACGGCGGCGACGCCGCAATAGGAGGCCGGGCGAATGACGGAGCCGCCGGTCTGGGTTCCGATCGCGAGCGGAACCATGCCCGCCCCCACAGCGGCGGCGGAGCCCGCCGACGAGCCGCCCGGCGAATACGAATGATCGTGCGGATTGCGCGTGGAGGTCGGATCGAGGAAGGCGAAGGGCGTCGTCGTAGTCTTTCCGAGGATCGTCGCCCCCGAGCGACGTGCGAGCGCGACGATCGCCGCGTCGGCGCGAGCCGTCGAGTCGTCATAAATGGGCGAACCCATGCGCGTCGGCATGCCGGCGACGTCGATGATGTCCTTCACGCCGATCGCGACGCCGCGCAACGGTCCTGCTGAAACAGGCGCGGCGGCGGCGGCGTCGATATGCGTGAAGGCCCCGATCGCGGGCTCGGCAAGCGTGACCGCCTCCAGAGCCTGCGCGATCGCGCCGGCGGGCGTGAGGCTCCCGTCGTCGATGCGCTTCAGGATGTCCAGCAATGAGATCATCGGCTCTGGTCACTCATCGTTGATGGAAACTGCGGCGGCAACCTAGCAGCAAGGGCAACCTCGCGCCGCAATCGCGCGCATCGCTCCCATCTTGGCGAAAGCGCGGAGCCGGACGAAGCGCGTGGCCAGCCGGCAGGGTTGACGCTTCCTTAACCCGGCGAGACGCATTCTCATGTTATGCGTCGCGTAATGTATGCGTTCACGGTTCTGTCGGGCGTCGGCCTGGCCCTTTCGGGGTGCGGGCTGTTCAGCTTCGAGGAGCGTGAAGCATGGCGCGGGCAGGCGGAGCAGGCCTGCCTTGCACAGGGCCTCGTCCAGCCATCGGCCTACGCCTCGCGGATGTCGTCCATCAACGGACCCGGCGTCTGCGGCATGGAGCAGCCCTTCAGGGTCACCGCGCTCGCCGGCGGCGAAGTCGAGCTGAGCCGCACCGCCACCCTCGCCTGCCCCATTATCGCCTCGACCGAAGACTGGCTGCGCGACATCGTGCAACCCGCCTCGCAGCTCTATTTCGGCGCCCGCGTCGTCGAGATCCGCTCGGGCGACTACAGCTGCCGCACGCGCAACAACCAGCGCGGCGCACGGCTGTCCGAGCACGCCTTCGGCAACGCCGTCGACGTCATGGCCTTCCGGCTATCCGACGGGCGCCTGGTCACGGTGCAGGGCGGCTGGAACGGCGAAGCCGTCGAGCGGGAATTCCTGCGCGAGGTCTTCGTGGGCGCCTGCCGCTATTTTACGACAGTGCTCGGTCCGGGATCGGACCGTTTCCACTACGATCATTTCCATATCGATCTCGCACGACACGATCCCGCCGGCAGGATCCGCGTCTGCCGCCCCACGCTGAAATTCACGCCGCGCATCGATCCGCAGGCGGTCTCGGGGCCGATGAGCACTCGAACCTTCGGCATGGGCGCCGGCCCGACGCCGCCCCCCGAGCCGTCAGCCTCTGTGCGCAAGGGATTTCTGTCGCTCTATTAGCGAGACAGGCATGAATCGCGCTCAGACCGTCTGCCGCTCAGTATTTCTCCCTAGGCCAAAGTTAACAAGCAATAAAGCATTGTAATTCAACGTCGAGGCAAGGTCAGAGCCGCTTCGGCGAAGATCCCAGCCGAAATCGACGTCTCTCAAGAAACCTCATTCGGATTGGAAAAATGGGCTCCCAAAAACTCGATTGCCCGCGTCGACTCTGGGGATGTCGCCGCCAGGCTGAATTACGCGCGCATTGATGACGATACCCGGAAAACACTCTCCAAGCTCTGGGTAACGGTCGAGCCGGAGCTCGGCCCGATCATGAAGCGGTTCTACGATCATATCCGCAGCGAACCGCACATGTCCCGCATGATCGGCGAGCAGCAGAGCCGCCTCGAGGGAGCCCAGACGGCGCACTGGCGGCGTCTCTTCACGGGAGATTTCGGCGCGGAGTATGTCGAGAGCATCAACCGCATCGGCATGGTCCATTTCCGCATCGGACTCGAGCCGCGCTGGTACATCGCGGGCTACCAGATCATTCTCAACGACCTGACCGCAATCATTCTGCGCAAGCACCGGTTCTCGGCGGCTGCGGCGACCCGTTTCATCACCGCCCTCAACAAGGCGGTGATGCTCGACGTCGACTTCGCCATCTCCACCTATCAGCAGGCGCTTCTGGATGATCGCCAGCGCCGAAACGACGCGATAAACGGCGCGATCACGGATTTCCGGGGCTCCGTCGATGAAATCCTGACTGTCCTCGACGGGAGCACCGGCCAGATGCAGGAGACGGCGGACACACTCTCGCAGGTCGCTTCGAAGGCGTCGCAGGACGCGGTCTCGGCTTCGACCGCCTCCGAGCAGACCTCCGTGAACGTGCAGACGGTCGCCGCCGCGACGGAGGAGCTGTCCGCCTCGGTCCTCGAGATCGCCGACCAGATCAGCACGGCCTCGGACGTCGTGCGCAAGGCCACGCGAATGACAGAGGCGTCCTCGGTCGAAGTGGAGAAGCTCGCTGAGGCCGGACGGCGCATCGGCGAAGTGATTTCGCTCATTCAGGCCATCGCGGAACAGACCAATCTTCTCGCCCTCAACGCCACGATCGAGGCGGCTCGCGCGGGCGAGGCGGGGCGCGGCTTCGCCGTCGTCGCGCAGGAGGTCAAGGCGCTCGCCAGCCAGACGTCCAAGGCGACCGACCAGATCGCCGGGCAGGTGGCCGACATCCAGCACTCGACGAGAAGCTCGGTCGAGTCGATTCGCGAGATCGCCCAGATCATCGGCGAGATCGAGAACGTCACCACCAACGTCGCGTCGGCGATCGAGGAGCAGAGCGCGGCGACGCGCGAGATCTCCACGAGCATCCAGATGGCGGCGGACGGCAGCAGGACGCTGTCGCACAACGTCTCCGGCGTCAACGACGCCATCGGCGTCACGTCGCAGGCCGCCGACGCCGTCCAGCGCGTCTCAGGCGATCTGTCGAGCCAGTCGAACCGCATGGCTCAGGAGGTGCGCAATTTCTTCGAGCGCCTGCGCGCCGGCGAGGCGGCCTGACCGACGCGAGGCTCAGGGCGCCAGCCAGCGCCCCGCGCCGCCCGCCGCAACATCGAAGACGGCTCGGCGATGACCGGCGTGGTCGAGATAGAGGGTCTCAATCCGCTCGGCGTGGATCAGCGCCGCGCTGAAATTTGACCTGCCGGCGTCGATTTCGGCTTCTTCGCCCGGCAGGGTGAAAGCGCCGCCCTCCTCCATCTCCGTGCCCGGCGCCGGAAACACGCCGTAGCAGGCGCGGCTCATGCTCCGCGAGCCCGCCCAAGCCTCGTCGGCGACGGCCTCGTCGGCATGGATGACGGCGCGCCCCTCGACGCGGATTTGGAGCTTTGCGCGGGCGTCGTAGCCGTGCAGCGCCACGCGCGGATCGCGGGCGATCTCGGCGACCTTGAGGCCGCGCAGGTCGGTGTGGAAACGCAGCGTCCGTGCGGCCGGATCGACGTCGCGCAGAACGACGGTGCGCATGCGCGGGCGGCCGTCGAGGCCGATCGTCGCGACGCTCGGCGTGTGGAAGGGCGAGCGCCTGTCCTTCACGCCGCGCTCAAGGCAGGCCCAGGCGTGGCGCAGCGTCTCCCCGAGATCGTCCACGAAAGTGAGGCGCCCGCAGCCGCTCAAGCGGCGCCCCCCTCTCCTTCCCCGCCCTTGCGCCGCTCGCGGGAGATGAGCATGAGGTTGCGCAGGTAGATGAAGGTGCCGAGCCCCTGTCCGAGGATGAAGACCGGGTCCTGCCGGTAGATCGCGTAGCCGAGCAGGATCATGCCGCCGCCGAGCGAGAAGAACCAGAACGAGATCGGAATGACGCTGCGCCCCGCCCTCTCGCTCGCGATCCACTGCACGAGAAAGCGCGCAGTGAAGAGCAACTGGCCGATCAGGCCGACGAGAACGACGAGATCGAAATTCGCGATGAAGATCGTGTGTAGACCATCGCCGATATCGGCGACTAGATTGGCGATCATGGTCCCGTGACCTCCGTGACCTGCGGTTTGCTGCGCCGGCGGCGGATCAGCCACCAGACGCCTGCGAGATCCATGATCCCGACCCAGAGCCGGTCGAAAAGCCCGTAATTGGAAACGCCGGCGAAACGCGGCCTGTCGACCACATCGACATGGACGATCCCGAGCCCCTCGCGCCTGATCAGCGCGGGCATGAAACGATGCAGCGCGTCGAAATAGGGAAGACGCAGATAATCGGCCCGGCGGAAGGCCTTGAGGCCGCAACCGCTGTCGCGGGTGCCGTCCTTGAGGATCGCGCCGCGCACCTTGTTGGCGAGACGCGACTGCAGGCGCTTGCGCAAGCCGTGGCGGCCGGTGCGCTGGCCCGCCGCCAGCCCTACGCTTTCCCCGCCGGCGTCGAGCGCCGCGACAAGCTGCGGTATGAACACGGGGTCATTCTGGCCGTCGCCGTCGAGCGTGCAGCAGATCGCCGCGCGCGCGTTCTCGACGCCGGTGCGCACGGCCGCGCTCTGGCCGCAGCTCCGCGCGTGCCGGAAGGCGCGCAGATGCGGCTTCTCGGCGGCGGCGCGCGCGAGAATCACAGGCGTATCGTCGGTCGATCCGTCATCGACATAGATGATCTCAAAGGCGCCGCCCGGCGCGCAGGCGGCCTCGATCTCGGCGATCAGCGGCATGATGTTCTGCGCCTCGTTCTTCACCGGAACGATCACGCTCAGTCGCGGCGCGGAGCCGCTCTCGCCATTTTGCATCATGGTCTGACCGCGTAGACGCCGATATCGAGCAACCGGCCGCCGTTGATATTGAAGCCACGCACCCGCGTCGTCAGCGCCGGACGCGCGGGAAGCTCCGCCACGCCAGCCTCGAACGACGCCTGGAAGCGGCTGTCGACAAAGATCATCCGGCAATCGCCCGCCGCGAGGAAGGCCGCCGCCGCCTCGCCCGACTCGACCATCGTGAGATCGGTCCCGACGAGGAAGACAAGGCTCGGCTCACGATAGCCGAAGGTCGCGAAGGAGGGATCGTCACAGGTGAGCGTGCTCGCCGCGGCGGCGAGATTCGGCGACAAACGCAGGCCGCCGAGCAGCGGCTGGACGAAACCGAAAACGCCGATCGAGAGCAGCATTGCGGCGCCGACGGCCGTGAGCGAGGCGGCGATCGCCGCGCCCTTCAGGAAGGTGCGCCAGGCCCAGAGACCGACAAGCGCCGAGAGAACGACCAACGGCATTCCGAGCAGCAGCCAACCGTCGCCGACATACGCGCCGCCGATCGGCAAGCCGATCGCGAGACCGACCGGCACGAAGGCGAGGAGCGCGCTCGCGGGCTTCGCGAGCGGACGGTGGGGGCCGACGAATCCGCGCGTCAGGGCGAGCGCCGTCACGATCGCGATCGCCGGGTAGAGCGGCATCACGTAATGCGGCAGCTTCGTGGGCACGAGCTCGAAGATGATCCAGGCCGGGACAATCCACGCGAGGAGGAATTGGATCACGTCCACACGGCGATTGATCCAGGCGAAGGGAACGGCGATCGAGGCGAGGATCGCAGCCGGCCAGAAGGTCGCGAAGAAGGCGAGCAGATAGGTTCCCGGCGGCGCCCAGTGATAGAGCTGCGCGGTGCCGAGCTTGCCGAGCATGTCCTGCCCCGCCGAGGCCGCGAAGAACTCCGTCCCCGCGCGCCAGGCGATGGCGAGGAACCAGGGCGCGGCGATCACGGCGACGATCGCGATCCCGAGGCCCGGACGCAGCGCGCGCAGCCAGTAGAGCGAGCGTTCCCGAATGGAGAGCACGATCGCGGGGAGCCCGACGAAGAGCGCGATCACCGGCCCCTTGATGAGAACGCCCAGCGCGAAAGCGATCCAGAACAGCAGCACGATCCGCGTCGGCAGGATCGCCCCGCCGCGCAGGAGCCAGGCTCGCGCGAGGCCGCCCATGCCCGCGACGATGCAGGCGAGCAGCATCGCGTCGGTCTTGGCGAGCCGCGCCTCGACCATGAGGATCACGCTCGCGCCGACGAAGGCTGCGGCGAGAAACGCCTCGCGCCGACGCGCGAGCGCGAGCGCCGACCAATAGGTGAGCAGAACTGCGAGCACTGCGCCGACCAGAGAGGGAATGCGGTAGATGCCGATCGTCGTGCGCGCCTCCTCCACCCCGAGCGCCTCGGCGAGCGCGACGGTTCCCGCCTGCATCCAGTAGATGCCGACGGGCTTCTTGTGGCGCGCCTCGTCCTGGAAGCGGATGTCGATGAAATCGCCCGTCTCGAGCATCTGTTTCGTCGCCTGCGCGTAGCGCGGCTCGTCCCGGTCGATCGGGTGAAGCCCGGCGAGGCCCGGCAGGAAGCAGACGAGCGAGATCACGAGCAGAAGCGCGCAGGCGCGCGCATGGCCGCCCTCGACGAAGAGCAGCGCCTTTTCCGCCCACGAGCGCTCAAGCGCGCGATCCGTCCGGTCGAACGCGTTCGTCTCGTCACGAGTCAGGGGCCGGGTCTCTGGCGAGGGCTTCATCGACGGGCTCCGGAGGCCGGCGCGTCCGCCCCCGCAAGCGAGGCTCGACGCGCCGCAAAAGGCGCGAGGTTCTGTCTCCAATCCGGGGCGAAAAGTCAAATGCGCCGGATCGGCCGCGCAACACGCGCCCCGCAATGCGGGCCGCCTGTCACAACAGCTATCGCAGACCCGCCGCGATCCCGGACTTGCGTGCGCTCGCGGCGCGTCCCACAACAATGCGGGAACGGCCCGAGGGCGGGCGGTTCGATCACCTTTCGTCCTCCGGAGACCGCGGTTGAGCGCTCGTTTGAGGCAGGCCCTGTCGCAGCCGAATGTCGGGCTCGGCATCGCCGTGATGCTCGTCGGCATCTTCCTCTTCGCCATGAACGACGTGCTCGGGAAGTGGCTCGTCGCCACCTATTCGGTCGGGCAGGTGCTGCTGATCCGCAGCCTCGCCGCGCTCCTCGTGCTCGCGCCTTTCCTCTGGCGGATGGGGCCGACGCCGATCCTGCGCGTCGAGCGGCCGCGCCTCCAGGCGGCCCGCGTCGTGTTCTCGACGGCCGAGGTGTTTCTCTTCTACACCGCCGTGATCTACCTGCCGCTGGCCGACGTGATGACCTACTGGCTCGCGGCTCCGATCTACGTCGCCGCGCTCTCGCCGCTGCTTCTGGGCGAGAGGGTCGGGTGGCGGCGCTGGAGCGCGATCTTCGTGGGCTTTTGCGGCGTCGTCATCGCGCTGGAGCCTTCGGCGGAATCGCTGAGCGCGCCGGCGCTGATCTCGATCGCGGGAAGCCTCTGCTTCACCTTCATGATGATCACCGGGCGCAGCCTGCGCGCCACGCCCGATGTCACGCTGGTCTTTTGGCAGACGATCGGAGCGTTGGCCGCAGGGCTCGTCCTGGCGCCATTCACATGGATCACGCCCTCGCCTTCGGCTTTTGCGCTGCTATGTCTTCTTGGAATCGTCTCCATGGCGGCGCATGTCTGCGTCAACCGTTCGCTCAAACTGGCGGACGCCTCGACGGTTGTGCCCTTTCAGTACACGTTGCTGGTCTGGGCCGTGATATTCGGATGGCTGGTGTTCGGCGACGCCCCGCGGCCGGCCATGCTGGCCGGCGCCGCCGTGATCGTGGGAGCCGGTCTGTTCATCCTGTTTCGCGGTGGGCAGGTGGCGCGCCGCGACGCGGAGGCCGCCGCCGAATTGGCCCGCAGAACGCAGAGCGCGCGACGGACTTAGAATCGGAGAAGAAGTTGACGGTCGAAGCCGGACGAATCCTCGAAGCCCTCGGCGCGGTGACGCTGCACGCGAGCGGCCAACCCCTCCCCGCCTCCGGACGTCTCTCGGCGATCGCCGTCGAGGGAAGCCGCGTCGCCTTCTCGATCGCCATCGACGCGACCGAGGCGGCCGCCATGGAGCCCGTGCGCCGAGCTGCGGAGGAGGCTGCGAGATCCGTTCCCGGCGTGACGCAGGCGCTCGTGACGCTCACCGCGGACAAGCCGGCCGGGCAGGCCGCGCCGGCCCGCCAAAGCGCCCCGGCGCGCAGCGCTGGCGCGGGAGCCCCCCGGCTGCAGGAAATTCCCGGCGTCAAGCACGTCGTCGCCATCGCGTCAGGCAAGGGCGGCGTCGGCAAGTCGACGACGGCCTGCAACATCGCGCTTGGTCTCGCGGCGCTGGGTCTGAAGGTCGGCGTGCTCGATGCGGACATCTACGGCCCGTCGATGCCCAAGATCTTCGGCCTCAAGGGCAAGCCGAAGGTCGTCTCGGGGCGCACGATCGCGCCTCTGGAGGCTTACGGGGTCAAGGTGATGTCGATCGGCTTCATGGTCGATGAGGAAACGCCCATGATCTGGCGCGGCCCCATGGTCATCTCGGCCATCACCCAGATGTTGCGCGAAGTCGCCTGGGGCGAGCTCGACGTCCTGATCGTCGACATGCCGCCCGGCACTGGCGACGCTCAACTCACAATGGCGCAGGCGACGCCGCTCGCAGGCGCCGTCATCGTCTCGACGCCGCAGGATCTGGCGCTGATCGACGCGAGGCGCGGCGTCGCGATGTTTCGACGCACGGAGGTGCCGATTCTCGGGATCGTCGAGAACATGGCGACCTATATCTGCCCGAATTGCGGCCACGAGGAGCACATCTTCGGCCATGGCGGCGCGCGCGCGGAGGCGGCGAGACTCGACGCGCCGTTCCTAGGTGAGGTGCCCCTCGATCTCAGAATCAGGGAATCGTCGGACGAGGGACGCCCGATCACCGCCGTTTCACCCGATTCGCCCCACGCCTTGGCCTATAAGGCTATCGCAGAACAGGTCTGGGAAGCGTTGGCAGGGGCGACTTTTCGACGTCCGGCGCCGCTCATCGTCTTCGAATAATGCCGAAAAGCCTCGAAGCGCACAGACCGGGGCAAATTGGCTTGCGGGTTTGCGCAAAGCCGCAGGGGCATTATTCCCTATCGTCGGTTTCATTTTGGGCGCCAATATACGTACCATACCTAAGTCGAGGCTTGTGCTATATAGGATTATGTATCATAAAGTTGCGTAGGTTGACGCAGGATCGTGCATTTGTTGCAAGACAAGACTCAGGTGGAAATTCTACGAATGGTGCAACGCAATAAAAACACCTTCGTATATATTTACATCTCTAGCGTTCAGTATTATTCAAACTCAACCCAACCGCTTAGAAGAAGATGACAAAATGACCACTCGTTGCCCCACAGATATCGATCGTTTCGTCGGACAGCGAGTTCGGCTTGCGCGGCGCATCGCAAAGATGAGCCAGCAAAAGCTGGGCGAGATGATCGGCGTAACGTATCAGCAGATTCAGAAGTACGAGAACGGGACCGATCGCATCGGAGCCGGGCGCCTGCATCAGGTGTCGCTGTCGACGGATCAACCGATCGAGTTCTTCTTCAGCTTTTCCGACGATGTCGAGCCGAGGGAGACCGGGCGCCAGGATATTCTGGCCGATGACGGCGTACAGCGCCTGATCGTGTCAGCGTCGAAAATCAAGTCGCGCAAACTGCTCGACAACCTGGCCCAGATCGCGGAGACCTTCGCCAGCACGGAGAACGTCGAGGCGCGCTGAGCCCCGCCGCATTCTCTGTTTCTCGCGACATTCAAAAAAACGCCGGGCCACCGCCCGGCGTTTTTTGCTTTTGCGCCTTCGCGCGACCGTCAGTGATCACATCCCCTCCGCCGTCGCGTGCGAGCGGCTATGGACGCGGGTGGCGCAGGACATACTATGGCGCATCGATTCGCCGGGCGGAGGCGCGAGCGCCCTCGACCACGCTCGCATGAATGCGGAGACGGGCTATTGGGCGCCTACGAGACGATCGGCTTCGTGGCCAGCTCCGCGACTGAAGCCCGGGACGCCGCCCTGCGGCTCGGCGCGCGCTACGCCCATGTCGCGCCCGAAGACGCCGACGTGATCGTCGCGCTCGGCGGCGACGGGGTCATGCTTCAGACGCTGCACCGCTTCATGGGCTCTGAAAAGCCCATCTACGGCATGAACCGGGGCTCGGTCGGCTTCCTCATGAACGAATATCGCGAGGACGAACTGCTCGATCGCCTGCGTTCAGCGCAGCGCAGCGTCGTCCACCCTCTGCTGATGAGCGTTCGCGATATCCACGGCGGGGCCTATGCGGCCCGCGCCATCAACGAAGTTTCGCTTCTGCGTCAGACGCACCAGGCCGCCAAGATCGCCATTCATATCGACGGGAGGCCTCGCCTCGAGGAGCTTGTCGCCGACGGGATCCTGCTCGCCACGCCGGCCGGCTCCACCGCCTACAATTTTTCCGTCGGCGGCCCTATCCTGCCGCTGAATGCGCCGCTTCTCGCCCTGACGCCGATCTCGGCCTTCCGTCCGCGCCGCTGGCGAGGAGCGCTTCTGCCCAATCACGCCCGGGTCGGGCTCGATATTCTCGATCCGACGCATCGCTCGGTCGCGGCCGTGGCCGACCACACCGAGTTTCGCGACGTCGCGCAAGTCGAGGTGTCGATGGATCGCACCGTCGATCTCGTCATGCTTCACGATCCCGGCCACAGCCTTGACGAGCGCATTCTGCGCGAGCAATTCGGCGACTGAGGCGGGCGATGCGGCTCGAATTCGACCGGCTCAGCATCCTCGTCGCCGAAGACAACGCCCATATGCGCCGCGCGCTCGTCGCGATGCTCGAAGCGTTCGGCGCGACGGCGATCCTAGAAGCGGGGGACGGCGAGATCGCGCTTGAGCTGTTTCTCGAGCAGAAGCCGGATATAGCGCTTCTCGACTGGGAGATGCCGGGGCTCGACGGCCTCGCGCTGGCCCGCCGCATGCGTGACCGCACGGCGAGCCCCAATCCATTCATCCCGATACTGATGGTGACGGCATACGCCGAGAAAGGCCGCGTCGTCGCCGCGCGCGATGCGGGCGTGAGCGATTTCGTCGCCAAGCCGGTAACCGCGAAAATCCTGTACGACAAGATACTGGGCCTCGTCCTGGAGCAGCGCCCCTTCGTGGCGACGAAGGACTATTTCGGCCCGGATCGCCGCCGCTCCGATCCACCGCTATATCGCGGACCCGAGCGGCGCAAATCCCGCCATCGGGAGGATGGGCGATGAGGATCATCCCGGCAAAAAAACCCGCCGCGCCCGGCGAGGCCGAGTTCATTCCCCAGCCCGACGACCTGAAACGGCGCGCGCTCGTCGTCGACGGCGATTACGACCAGGCGGCGGAGCCCGCCATCAGGCGCGCGCAGAAGGCGCTGGAGCGGGTGCGCGAGCGCTCGCGCGACGCGCTGGCGGAGGGAGGAGCGCGCCTCGCGGGCGCTTTCGCGGATTTCGAGCGCTCGCCGCGCAGCGCCGGCCGCCGCGAGCGCCTGTTCCGCGCCGCGCACGACCTTCGCGGACTGGCGCCTGATCTGGGAGAGGAGCTGGCGGGCCGCATCGCCGGAAGTCTCGCGCGGCTTCTGGGCTACTGCCCCGCTGCCTCGCTCGCCCTGATCCGCGCGCATGTCGACGCTCTTCGCGCCAGCCTGCGCGACCGGGACGACCCTCTTGCGGATGAAGTCGCAGCTGAACTGGAGCGGCGATCGAACGATGCGATCGCCGGCGCCTCAGGCGGCGAGGCGCGCTCTTAGGCGCACGGCGTCGGCGATCCCGGCCTCGACATGGCGAAGCGCGGCGTCTAGCGCCGCATCGTCGATCAGCGCCGTCGCCACCTCCCGCGCCTCCTCGCGAGCAGCCTCCATCTCGTAGCGGCGCAGGAGCGAGAGGAGCTTGCCCGCCTCCTCCGGCGAAAGCTGGGCGCAGGCCGAGAGAACCCGCTCCACCATGCGCCGTGAGAGAGCAAGCCCGGCGAAGCGGCCGTCTCCCTGAGGTTCGCGCAGGGCCGAAAAGGCGGCCTCGAAGGCTGGATAGAGCCCCGCAGGCAGGCCCGCCTTGCGGTAGAGCGCGGAGAAGCCCGCGCCACGCTTGTCCTGAAGAAGGCCAGACACGCGCTTGAGCGGCATGTCGGCCAGTTCGGCGAAGGCCGCCTCTGCGAAGGCCGCGCCCTGCGAAAGGACGGCGCGCAGGATCAAGGCCGGCGTGAGCTGCCCGGTCTCGCGCAGATGCGAGACCAGCCCGAAGACGTCGTCTTGCCTGGCTCCGCTCGACAAGGCGATGGTCGACTTCTCCTTCGCCTCGCGCGTCACGCGCTCGGTGCGCTCGACGCTCATCCAGCCGCGATCCACGACGAACAGGCGCAGCGCGTCGGCGACTGCGACCGTGATCGACTGGCGGATATCGACGGGTAAATCCTCCCGCGCAAGCATGGCCTCGCGGATCGACGGCTCGGAACCGTGACGGGCCAGAATGCGCGCCAGCGCCGAATGCGTGATTTTCGCGCCGGGATTCTCCAGCAGTTCGAGCAGCGCTTCGCAGGCGCCGATTTCGGCGAGCGCGGCGCATACGGGGGCTGCGACGCTCACCCGCAACGCGATGGCGGTCTGCGCGAAAACGTCGCCGAGCGCCGCCCTGTCGACGAGATCGGCGTCCGTCAGAAGCGGAGAGCGGGCAAGCACCAGCGCGGCGATGTCGGCCTGGTCGTTGGCGAGCGCGATGACGATATGGCGCGGCGCCGCCGGCGCGTTGGCGAGCGCCTCCGCGAGCGCCCGCCGCACCAGCGGCGACGCATCGTCGAGCATCGCCGTCATGGCGGTCTCGGCCTCCCAGCGTTCCTCCGGCGACAGCTCCGAATAGAGGAAGCTGCGCGCCAGCGCGCTCACGGCCTCGGCGCGTTGCCCGGGAGAGGCGCTTTGCGCCCAGAGGAGGAAACGTCGGATGATCATGAGGCTCGCCGAATGGTCATGAACTGACGAAGATCGAGGGGCGCAGGACGCGGCCGCCGGGCGCGATCGGGCGGCGGCGCAGGAGCGAGTGCTGGCGCAGGCGCTGGCGCCGGATCATCAATGGCCGCGCTCTCACGCGGCTGCGCTTCGATCGCGGGCGGATTGGCCGCCGTCCGGTCGATCGCCGGTCTCGAACGTGGGAAGAATCCGGGCGCGACGCCGGACGTTTCGTCCGAGCGCGCGCTCCACAAACGCGCGACGGCGTCGGATACGGCGCCTGTCCGCCCTCCGGTCTGGAAAAGTCCGTGAAAGGCAGGGCCGTCGAGCTTGGCGTACGGCGCGACGGGCGTCTCCGCCTCGTCAGACGGCGCCGTCGCGGAAGCCGACGCAGACGCAGCGTGATGCGCGGCGAGCACGGCGTAGACCTCGCCGGCGCCGCGCGCGCGGCCGGAGCGATCGTAGAAGATCGCCTTGTTGGCCCTTGCCGCTTCGGGGAACATGTCGGCGGCGGATACCGTCGGGTCGTGCGTCGCGCGATCGATCAGCGAAGTCGCGCCGCGTGCGCCCAGCACATGGGCGACGTAGAGATCGGCCGGGCGCGGCTCGCGGCCGAGCGCCCCGGCGAGCGAATCGCGATTGTGGTTCGTGAGCGCGCCGGCCATGACCGCCGACGTTTCCGGATCTTCGCGCAACGCCAGGATCTCGCGACGCAACGCCGGATCCGCCACCGAGAGCCCTCCGTCCGGGCGCTGTGCGATCGCCTGGGCCTCCCGTTCGAGCCCGAAGCGCGGACCTTCGCGCTTGACCATGGCGAGCCAGGTCTGTTCGATGAACTGGAAGAGCCCCGTCGCCGAGGAGGTCGAGGCACGCGCGGCGGGATTGAGCGACGATTCCCTTTGCGCCGTGCGAAGCAGGTAGTCGAAATCGGTTCCGCTCGCCTGAGCCCCCGCGCGAATGGCGTCGAGGACCGGGTTCGCCGGGACCGTCGATGTTGCTGGGGGCGTGGTGAACAGAAACATCGCTACCCGATCCGGAACGGCCGAAACGCCTGCGAAAACGGGCGATTCTTCGCATTCAACGATGCGGCGGACATGGTAAACGAAACGCTAAGATCGCCGCGACGGCAGGGCTGCGGCGGCGGAAAACGAAAACAATCCGGAGTTTTGCGATGAGCGCGCCTCAACCCCATCCCCGCGGCGGACTGTATTTCGAGGATTTCGAGATCGGGCGCGTGTTCGAGCACCGTCTGCGCCGGACGGTGACGCAGATGGACAACATGCTGTTCTCCAACATGACGCTCAACCCGCAACCCCTTCATATTGACGCGCATTTCTGCGCCGAGGAGACGGAATGGGGCCGCCCGCTGCTGAACTCGCTGTTCACGCTGGGCCTGATGATCGGCATCTCCGTCAACGACACCACGGTCGGCACCACGATCGGCAATCTCGGCATGACCGACGTCCGCTTCCCCGCCCCGCTCTTCGAAGGCGACACGGTCCATTGCACGACGGAAGTGGTCGCCAGGCGCGAATCGCGCTCGCGCCCGGACGCGGGCATCGTCGATTTCCACCACAAGACCTTCAACCAGAACGACGTGCTGGTGGCCGAGTGCCGCAGGCAGGCGTTCATGCGCAAGCGGGGGGGCTGAGGCGATGCGATCCTGGCTCTTCGTTCCCGGCGACAGCTCCCGCAAGCTCGAGAAATCTCTCTCCTCGGGCGCCGACGCGCTGATCCTCGATCTGGAGGATTCGGTGGCGCCGAGCGCCAAACAGGCCGCGCGCGACACGACGGCGGCCTTTCTGCGCGAAGCGCGGGGCGTGAGCGGGCGACCGAAACTCTACGTGCGCGTCAACGACCTGACGACGGGCCTCGTCACGCAGGATCTGGACGCCGTGATGGAGGCCGGCCCCGACGGGCTCGTGCTGCCCAAGGCGATCGGCGGGGCCGACGTCTCCCATCTCGCCGCGCTCGTCGCCGTGCGCGAGGCGGAGTTCTCGCTGGATGACGGCGCTACGCGCATCATGGCCATCGGCACGGAGACGGCGCGCAGCATATTCGCGCTCGGCGAATTCCGCGGCGCGAGCCACCGCCTCGCCGGGATAGCCTGGGGCGGCGAAGATCTCTCCGCCGATCTCGGCGCGGAGACGAACCGCGACGAGCGCGGCGTCTTCACCGATCCCTATCGCCTCGCCCGAACGCTCACGCTGATGGGCGCCGCCTCGGCGGAAGTCGACGCTATCGACACGGTCTATACGAGCTTTCGCGACCTCTCCGGTCTCGCCAAGGAATGCCGCGAGGCCCGGCGCGACGGCTTCGTGGCGAAGATGGCGATCCATCCGGATCAGGTTGCGGTGATCAACGAGACCTTCGCCCCCTCCCCCGAGGAGATCGCCAAGGCGCGCGCGATCATCGACGCCTTCGAGAAGGCGCCGGATTCCGGCGTGGTCGCGATCGACGGACAGATGGTCGACGTGCCCCACCTGAAACGGGCGCAGCGACTGCTGCGGCGGCTCTGATCAGGAGGACGGAGCGAGATCGCCAGCGCCCGGCGGCCGCGCGAGCGAGAATTTCGTCTCCGGCGTGCCGACGAAATAATCCTTGTAGCCCGCCCGCGCGATCGGGCGCATCGCGGCCGTATCGACGATCCCGTCGATGATGAAGCGGTCGTCGATATGGATAGCCATGACCTGCCCGATGACGAAATGATACACCGCCTCGCCTTCCAGCGGCTTGAGCGGGATGATGCGCAGGAGCTTGCACTCGAACGCGACGGGGCTCTCGGCGACGCGCGGCGGCTTGACGAGCCGCGAGGGCGCCGCCGTGAGGCCGGCGAAATCCATCTCGTTCTGACCGCGCGGCAAGGGAGCGGAACTCGCGTTCATCTGGTCGCGCAGGTCCCAGGTGGCGAGGTTGCAGACGAATTCGCCGGTCTCCTCGACGAAGGTTATCGCGTCCTTGATCCCCTGTGACGAAAACCCGACCATATGCGGGTTGTCCGAGACGGCGTTGAAGAACGAGTAGGGCGAGAGGTTGACCTCGCCCTTGGCGCTGATCGCGGAAATCCAGCCGATGGGCCGGGGAGCGACCACCGCCTTGAACGGGTCGAACGGCAGCCCGTGCCCCTTCGCGACTTCATAGAACATGGACGCTGCCTCGCTGGTTCGATCAAGAGGTCACCCTAGGGCGCGCGGCGCATGCGCGAAACCGCTCGACCCGTGAAGATCGGCGCAGTTGCGATGGGCGAGCGCCCTTCAGAGCCAGGTCACGATCGTGTCGAGCGCGGGGCGCGCGCGGTCGGGCGGCGTGAAATCGGCGGAGCCGATATGGACGAAGCCGGCGATGCGCTCGCCGGCCGTGAGCCCCAGCGCATCGAGCACGCGACGGTCGTAGGCGATCCACTCGGTGATCCAGTTGGCGGCGTAGCCGGAGGCGCGTACGGCGATCAGCAGATTCTGACACGCTGCGCCAGCCGAGAGAATCTGCTCCCATTCCGGGATCTTGGGATGAGGCGCCGCCCGCGAAACGACGGCCACGACGACGGGGGCGCGCGCCAGCAGGCCTCTCTGCTGAGCCAGCTTCTCCTCGTCGATCTGCGGATCGTCGGCGACCGCGGCCGCCGCGATCACCTCGCCTATCCGCTCGCGCGCCTCTGCGGCGACGACGACGAAACGCCATGGCTCGAGCTTGCCGTGGTCGGGAACGCGCGCGGCGACGGACAGCATGCGCTCCAGCTCCTCCCTGCCCGGCCCAGGCTCACGGAGCATCTTGGCGGCGACCGAGCGCCGCGCGGAGAGTAGGTCGAGCGTCTGCTGCTGCATGATCATCCCCCGAAAACTGTTTGGCGTCGCTATATCTCGTTTCGCATGCGATCGCGTCAACGGGCCGGAACAGCTATAGTGTGTTTGCAACCGCGCCGGTCCGCATACGC
Organism: Salinarimonadaceae bacterium; assembly: GCA_007693435.1. Classification (GTDB taxonomy): domain Bacteria; phylum Pseudomonadota; class Alphaproteobacteria; order Rhizobiales; family Beijerinckiaceae; genus Saliniramus. The sequence goes on from REDO01000056.1 coordinate 30,291, forward strand.
AGTCTTGCGCAGATCGAGCGACGGCCTCATTTTCGTCGCCGTTTCCGGGTTTTCCGGGGGTTTGTTGGGCCGGGATTCGGATGATCGGTATGAGAAATTTGCTCAAGGTCGCCGCGATTTTCGCGATTTTGGTCCTGCCAGTGGCGGCCCTCGCGCAATCCGCGCCCGCGCCCTTGACGCTGCCCGGCGGCGCCGCTCCGCAGGGTGATCCCACTTTGCGCAGGCCGATCCTGCCGCAGACGGGCACGCTGCGCCTGCGCGCCATATTCCCCGAAACTCGTCAGGTGATCGCCTCGGGCGTCGTCTGGCGAGTCTTTCAGGAAAACGGAAGCGGCGAGCCGCCGACGCTGCTCGAGCGTCGCGATGAAGCGGCGCCGAGCTTCAATCTCCTGCCGGGCAACTACATCGTCCACGCCGCCTATGGATACGCCTCCGCGACGCGACGGATCACCATGCAATGGAGCGATCTGAACGAACTCGTCGCGATCAGCGCGGGCGCGCTCATGGTTCGCGGCGTCGTCGGCGACAGCCCGATCCCGCCCTCCGCGATCACCTACGCGGTCTACGTTCCGCTTGGCAATGATCCCGAGGGCAGGCTGGTCGCGGCAGGCGTCAGCGGTGAGGAGATCATGCGCCTGCCCGAAGGCTTGTACCATGTCGTCTCGACCTACGGAGAAGCGAACGCGACCATGCGCACGGACGTGGAAGTGGAAGCTGGCCAGATCACCGAAGCGACGCTCAACCATCGCGCGGCGACCGTGACGCTGAAGCTCGTCGCCTCGGCCGGCGGCGAGGCCTATGCCGGAACGGCCTTCAGCGTGCTCACGCCTGGCGGCGACGTGGTGCGCGAGGCTATCGGCGCGTTTCCGAGCGTCACGCTCGCAGAGGGTGAATACGTCGTGATCGCGCGCCATGACGGGCGGGTCTTCACGCGCGAATTCGCGATCCAGAGCGGCTTAAATCGCGACATCGAGGTTCTGAGCTCCGATGAGGCCCGTCGAGCCGAGGCGTCGGCGACGATCGAGCCCGCGACGAACGCTCGCTAGAGCGCTGCCAAACCGGAAGCCGACGGACAGGGAATCTCTACAAGCTATTGTTTTTGCAGCATCAGTCCGCCGCTCAACATCCGAGTGGCGGTTTGATGTACTGGCCGATGCGGCTCACTCGATCCCGAGCTTGGCCTTGAGCAGGTCGTTCACAGCCTGCGGGTTGGCCTTGCCGCCGGTGCCCTTCATGACCTGACCGACGAACCACCCGAGCATAGTGGGCTTGGCCTTGACCTGCTCCACCTTGTCGGGGTTGGCCGCGATCACGGCGTCGACCGCCGTTTCGATGGCGCCGGAATCGGTCACCTGCTTCATGCCGCGCGTCTCGACGATCGCGCGGGGCTCGCCGCCCTCGGTCCAGACGATCTCGAACAGATCCTTGGCGATCTTGCCCGAAATCACTCCCTCCCCGATCAGGTCGACGATCTGGCCGAGCTGGTCTGCGGAAACGGGCGAATCCGAGATCCCCATGCCTTCCTTGTTCAGGCGGCCGAAGAGCTCGTTGATGACCCAGTTCGCGGCGGCCTTGCCGTCGCGGCCTTCGGCCACGCGCTCGAAGAAATCGGCGGATTCGCGCTCGGCGATGAGCACCCCGGCGTCATAGACCGAGAGTCCGTATTCGGCGATGAAGCGCTCCTTCTTCGCGTCGGGCAGTTCGGGCAGATGCGCCGCGAGTTCATCGACGAAGGCCTGATCGAATTCGAGCGGAAGCAGGTCCGGGTCGGGGAAATAGCGGTAGTCGTGCGCCTCCTCCTTGGAGCGCATCGAGCGCGTCTCGCCCTTGCCGGGATCGAAGAGCCGCGTCTCCTGGTCGATCGTCCCGCCGTCCTCGATGATGCCAATCTGGCGGCGCGCCTCGTATTCGATGGCCTGCCCGATGAAGCGGATCGAGTTGACGTTCTTGATCTCGCAGCGCGTGCCGAGCCCCTCGCCGGGGCGGCGGACCGAGACGTTCACGTCGGCGCGCAGACTGCCCTTCTCCATATCGCCGTCGCAGGTGCCGAGATAGCGCAGGATCGTGCGCAGCTTCGTCACATACGCCCTTGCCTCCTCGGAGGAGCGCAGGTCCGGTCTGGAGACGATCTCCATCAGCGCGACGCCAGAGCGGTTGAGATCGACGAAGCTCATCGAGGGGTGCAGGTCGTGGATCGACTTGCCCGCGTCCTGCTCCAGATGCAGGCGCTCCACGCCGACGCGGATCGTCTTGCCGTCCGGCATGTCGACAAGCACCTCGCCCTCGCCGACGATCGGATGCTTGTACTGGCTGATCTGGTAGCCTTGCGGCAGATCCGGATAGAAATAGTTCTTGCGGTCGAAGACCGAGCGCAGGTTGATATGCGCCTTGAGCCCGAGGCCCGTGCGCACCGCCTGTCGGACGCATTCGCGGTTGATCACCGGCAGCATGCCCGGCATCGCGGCGTCGACGAGCGAGACGTTGGCGTTGGGCTCGGAGCCGAAGCCGGTCGAGGCTCCGGAGAAAAGCTTGGCCTTGCTCGTCACCTGGGCGTGAATCTCGAGACCGATGACGACTTCCCAGTCACCCGTGGCGCCCTTGATGAGCTTGCTGTGATCGACAGGCGCGTTCATTTGGCTTTGTCCCTCGAATGTCCGGCTACGGGTTAGCGCTCTCCGGCGTTGCGTTCAAGTCGCGTGTGTTCTCTCGCTCCCCGCCGCTGGAAGCGCCGAACGCGAAGCCGATGCAACGCATTCCCGATCAGTGCGTTATCCAAATGACAGAAACACCGAGGAGTGCTCGAGATGAATGAACGCGACCCCTATCGCGACCCGACGAAGGTCGATCCGAATCCGCCGCCGCAGGACCCGAACCTCGTGCAGCCTGGCGTCGAACCGTATCCCGCTGACCGGCGGACTGTGATCTCACAGCGTACGTCGTCGAATGGAATCTGGCTTCTCGCCGCTGCTATCGTCCTGGTCGGCATCGCGGCCTTCTTCCTGATGGGCCAGCCCACCGGCACGAGCGACGTGCCGGCCACCGGCACGATTCCACAGACAGAACAACCCGCACCCGGCGCGTGGCCCGTGGAACCGGTCGCGCCCGAAGGCCCGGGCGGCGCTGGCGGCGCTCCCGCATTGGACACTCCCCCGGCCAGCGCTCCCCCGGCCAGCGCTCCTCCGGCGGACGCTCCTCCGGCTGGGTCTCCCCCGGCCGGCGGCCAGCCTAACTGACGCAGGCTCGCGTCAGCGAAGCGAGCGCTTTGCGAAATAGGCGCTCGCGGCCCAAACACAGGCGGCGGCGACCCGCACTTGCAGCAAGAGCGGGTTTTCGCCGCCGACGGGCGCGAGCCATGGCAGTCCGACCGAGGTGATCGCCCAGCCCACAAGGACGGCGAACAGCGGTGCGGCGAGCGCGGCGAGGAAGATCTTCACGAACTGATCGGCCTTCCAGCCGATATAGACCGAGATTGCGATCAGGAAGGGATCCAGCGCCGGGAGAATCCAGACATTCAGCGCGACCGACGGCGTCTCCATGGCGACGAGCCCCCCTTATTGCCGATCAAGGCGACGGGCCGACACGGTCGGCCCGTCCGATCGACGACGTCAGCCGACGATCTCGTTGCCGGAGAAGAACTGCGCGATCTCGATCGCCGCGTTTTCGACCGAATCGGAGCCGTGCGCGGAGTTCTCGCCGACGGAAAGCGCATAGAGCTTGCGGATCGTGCCTTCGGCGGCGTCCTTCGGGTTGGTCGCGCCCATCACTTCGCGGTACTTCGCGACGGCGTTCTCGCCTTCGAGGACCTGCACGACGACAGGCGCCGAGGTCATGAACTCGACGAGCTCGCCGAAGAAGGGGCGTTCTTTATGGACGGCGTAGAAGGTCTCGGCGTGGGCCTTCGTCATGAGAATGCGCTTCTGCGCGACGATGCGCAGGCCCGCAGCCTCGATCACGGCGTTTATCGCGCCGGTCAGGTTGCGCTTGGTGGCGTCGGGCTTGAGGATCGAGAAAGTGCGCTCGATGGCCATAGAATTTCCAGTGCTTGAGAGAAAACGGAGATGCGGGCTTATAGCCGCGCGCAAACTCTCTCTCAAGCGCCATCGATCGCTTCAGGCTACGGTGCTGCGGCCGGCCTCAATGCAGCGTGAGAAACAACCGGGCCTCGCGCAACGCCGCCTTCACCTCGTCTGCGGACATTTCCGCCGCGAGTTCCGCGCGGCGCGCCGCCGCTTCGAAGCAGCCCTTGAACACAGCGACGTTGAGCCATTTGTGCGCCGCCACAAGATCGAGCTCCACCTGACGCCCGGCGGCGTACATGAGACCGAGCTCGAAATAGGCTTCGCCACTGTCGAGCGACGAGGCGAAACCCGAAACGTCCGCGCTTCCGACATCCATGCGCGCCATGATCGTATCCTCCAGTTGAACCGTTCCACTCGGGTGCGTCGATCTTGCGAAGCGCCCCTGTTGATGAACGCAACATTGATCCGGTTCTGTGAAAACACGTCTAAAATTGTCGGTGAATCAAATTGAAAGGAACCTTTCGGGCCGCTTAAGGACCGTTGACGCTTCGTTGAAATCATCACAAATCATGTCTTTATGAGACGAATTCATGGAAAACCAATCGCAATGGCTTCGTCATTCGTTCACGATGTTTCCGAAGGTTGCGCTGCCGGTCGCAGGGTCCGGCTCACCAGCGGAAGAGCGAAGGCCGAAATGCGCGCAAGCGCTTTTCGCGCGGGCGACTCGCCGTTGCGCGCGACGCACGGCCCGCTTATGGTCGCGCGCAGATATCGATGGAGTCCGGGTTTGATGAAAGTGTTCCGCGTCGCGGCTTTGTGCCTGTTCGCCGCCCTGCCGTTCGGCGCCTCCCCGGGAAACGCCCAGCAGGCCGGCTCGACGCCTGCTGAAGCTGAAGCGCGGCCGGCGGACGAGCGTGTTCCTCAGCCGCTGCGGGAGGAGCAATTCCCGCTGGGCGTGGCCTATATCGCCGTCAGCCTGAATGGCCGCGAATTCCCCGGCGAACGGCCAGCCGTCATCCTCGACACGAATTTCAGCCTGCGGGGTTTCGCGGGCTGCAACAATTACTCCGCCATCGCCTATCCGCAGCCCGAGCAGGGGATCGCGGTCGGTCCCTTCGCGCTGACGAACCGCGAATGCGATCGGGCGACGATGGCTTCCGAGCGCAGCTTCCTCACGGCGCTGCGCGCCGGACAGCGCTGGCGAATCGAAGGCAACGTGTTGACGATCAGCGGCCCCGGCGGCGAGCTCCGTCTCGAACGGTCGCTCTGAACCTGGCCCCGGACGGGGCTCGGCGCCTCACGGCCTGAGCGCCCTCCTCCGAAATGAAGCGACCGCCCCTACTGCGCCGCCGCCGCAGGCTCGGGCATGCGCGGCTCATACAGACCGGGCGCGCTCTCGACCATGACCACGCGCCGGTCGTGGAACGCGGCGAGCGTGGAGCGGTGGCCGATCGAGATCAACGTCGTGTCGGGCAGCTTCTCGCGCATCACCTGGTAGATCTCGGCCTCGGTCGGCTCGTCCATCGCAGCCGTGGCCTCGTCGACCAGCAGCCAGTCAGGCTTTTCAAGCAGCGCTCGCGCGATGGCGAGGCGCTGCTGTTCGCCAAGCGACAAGGTCTGCGCCCAGACGCGATCCTCGTCGAGCATGCCAGCGAGATGCCCGAGCTTCGCCGCCACCAGAGCCGATACGAGCGCCTCGTCGGAATAGATATCCTGCCGCGAGGGATAGGAAACGGCGCCGCGCAGCGTGCCGACGGGGATATAGGGTCGCTGCGGCAAGAGCATGACGTTGCGCCCTGCGGGGAGCTTCACCACGCCCGAGCCGAACGGCCAGATGCCTGAAATCGCGCGAAACAGCGTCGACTTGCCCGTTCCCGACGGCCCCGCCAGCAGCGTCGAGACGCCCGGCTCGAACACGAGCGACGACGCGGCGACGATCGGCGCGCCGTCGGGCAGGCGCACGGTCAGGTTCTCAAGGCGGATCGATTCATCGCCATGCTCGATCCGCGCGATCTCGCCGGTATCCCGCCCTGCGTCGCGCGCGCGTACGATCGCCTCGTCGAACGAAGTGAGCCGGTCGACGACCGCCTTGTAGGAGGCCAGCGCCTGATAGGCGTTCACGAAGAACGACAGCGCGGTCTCGACGCGCGCGAACGCGCCGGCGGTCTGGGTCATCACGCCAAGCTGGATTTTGCCGGCGAAATAGAACGGCGCGGCGATCACATAGGGCACGACCGAGTTCGAATAGTCGTAGAAACTCGTGAACGCGATCAGCCGCTTGTTGACGCTGACCCGCTGGAAAAAGTTCTCGACGATGCGCGTGAACTGGCCGCGCAGCCTCTCGCGCTCCGCATCCTGCCCGCGCAGGAGCGCGACCTGCTCGCCGTATTCGCGAAGGCGCGCCAGCGAGAAACGGAAATCGGCCTCAAAGCGCTCCTGAAGGAAGTTCAGCCGGATCAGCGGCCGGCCGATCATGTGCGTGAAATAGGTGGCGATCACCGCGTAGACGAGCGCGATCCAGAACAGCAGACCGGGAACCACGACCTCAGTGCCGGGGAAGGTGAAATCGGACGAGATCGTCCACAGGATCACGGAGAAGGAGACGAGCGTAGAGACCTGCGAAAGGACGCCGAGCGTCAGCATGATCGTATTGCTGGTGAACTTGTCGATGTCCTCCTGGACGCGCTGGTCGGGGTTGTCGCTTCCCTCGCCGAAGACCTGCATGCGGTAGGGCACCGATCCGTCGATCCAGCGACGGGTGTAGAACCGCGTCATCCACGCGCGCCAATGGATGTCGAGCGTGGCGCGCAGTGCGTACTGATAGATCGCCATGGTCACGGCGATCACCACCCAGAACACCCAGACGGTGAGAAGGAGACGCCAGAACTCGTCGGAGTTCCGGTCCTGGATGGCGTTGAACCAGTCCCGGTTCCAGTAGCTCAGCCGTACCGCGATCGCCACCAGCGCGAATTGCATCGTCACGACGACGACGAGCAGGCCGATGCCGATGACGCGCTCCTGCGCGCGAAACTCCGGGAAGGGCCAGACATGCACGACTCCCGGCTCGCGCGAGACGAAAAACGGATCGGTCAGCGTGGCGATGGTGCGAATGACCGGAATTCGGCCTACGGCGAGCATGGCGGCGGCGAAGACGGCGGCGGCGACAGGCATGGCCAGCGGCGGCGTGAAATTCGTCATCACCTCGGGGAGCAAGCCCTGAAGTTCCGCCAGATAGAGCCCGCCGAGCAGCGCGTGCGCCCCGGCGATAAGGCCGAGCACGATGCGCAGATAGATGGCGATGCCGTGCGAAAAGCGGATCGACGCGGCGATCGCGAGCGTCGCCGCCGGGAGAAGGATCGGAACCACGTCGCCGAGAAGGCTCAGAACGAGCAGAACCGCTCCCGCCGCGGCGAAACCAATCCACGCAGAGAACATTGAACGGAGCCTTCCTGACCACGCCCGGCCGCCCCGGGGTGATTCAACACATAGTCAATTCACAACGTACAGCAATACCGGCGCAACGAGGGCATTTCGATGGCGGCCCCACCCGCCTCGACACAGCCCCGCCCGCCGGGCATCTTGGCGGCGACAGGCGGGAGCGGCATGCGGTTCATCCATACGGCCGATTGGCAGATCGGCAAGGTTTTCAGGCGTTTCGGCGAAAGGGAGCCGTTGTTCGCGGAGGCGCGGCTCGCCGCGATCGAGGCGATCGGCGAGCTTGCGATTCGCGAGGGCGCGCGGCACGTCCTCGTCGCGGGGGATCTCTACGATGTCGAGACGCCGCAGCCGGCTACCTTGCGCGGACCACTGGAGCGCATGAGACGCTTCGCCGGCGTGATCTGGCATATCCTGCCCGGCAATCACGACGCCGACCGGCCGAGGGGCGTCTGGGAACGCGTGGCCGAGGCGGATGCTCCCGAGAACGTGAGAGTTCATCGCCGGCCGGAGCCGGTCGCGCTCGAGCCGGGCGTCTTTCTGCTGCCGGCGCCCCTCGCCCGCCGCGCGGAAGCCTCCGACCTCACCGCGTGGATGGACGATGCGCCGACGCCGGAAGGCGCTTTGCGCATCGGAATCGCGCATGGCTCGGTCACGGGCTTCGATTCGCAGGGCGAAGCGAACAATCCCGTCGATCCGGCGCGGCCCGGCAAGGCCGGGCTCGCCTATCTGGCGCTCGGCGACTGGCATCGGACCCTGCGCATTTCCGATCGCGTCTGGTACGCCGGGACGCCCGAGCCCGACCGATTCGACAGTCAGGAGACGGGCAAGGCGCTCGTCGTCGAGACGCGGGGCGGCGACGCGGCGCCGGCGGTGCGCGAGGCGGTCGTGGGGCGCTACCGCTGGCTGTCTCTCGACGCCGAGATCGCTGATGATGACGGCGCCGGGGATATCGAGGCGCGCATCCGCGGGCTCGACAATCTCTCGACCCTCGTCCTGCGGCTGCGTATCGGGGGAGCGGTCTCCCTTTCCGGCCGGCGCGCCCTCGAAGCCGCCCTCGCCCGTCTCGGCGCCGCATGCGCCTGGCTGGACCCCGATCTCGAAGCGCTGCGCGCGCGGCCGAGCCAAGCCGATCTGGAGGCGATCGACTTCGACGGCGCGTTGCGGGACGTGGCCGAGAGGCTCCAGGCCCGGATCGCGGACGACGCCGCCGCGCCCGATTCCCGCGCCATCGCGGAGGAGGCCCTGACGCGGCTCTACCTTATGGCGACCGAGGGCGCCCGGCGATGATCATCCGGGAAATCATCGTCGCAGGCGTCGGGCGCTTCGCATCCCCCACCCGGCTTGCCGGCTTCACGCCGGGGCTGAACGTGCTCTCGGCCCCGAACGAGGCCGGGAAATCGACGCTGTTTCGCGCCCTGCGCACCTGCCTGTTCCAGCGTCACACGAGCGACACCGCCGACATTCGCAACATCGCGACGGGCGACGCTGCGCTTCCCGTTGAGATCACGGTCGCCTTCTCTCTGGACGGACGCGATTACGTTCTGAGCAAGTCCTTCCTGCGCTCCAGATCGGCCCTGCTCACCCGCGACGGCGCCGACTACGCGCGCGGAGCGCAGGCCGACGAGACCGTCTGGGAGCTGCTCGGGCTCAAGCCGGCCCCCGGCCGGGGGCAGATGGACACCAACTCCTTCGGCATTCTCTGGGTGGAGCAGAGCCGTTCCTTCGAGCCTCCGCAGCCGAGCGACGGGGCGCGCGACACGCTGACCTCGATCATCGCCTCGGAAGTGGGAACGCTCGTGGGAGGCGAGCGCGCCCGCGCCGTGCTCGACACGGTGAGCGCGGCGCTCGCCGAGCGTGAGACGCAGCGCGGGCCAAGAGCGGGCGGGCCGCTGAGGGCGGCGATCGACGAGGCGGCGAGGCTGCGCGGCGAGGAAGCCGACCTGATAGCCAGACGCGCCGAGTTGGAGACCGAGTTCGACGCGCTCGCGAGGCTTCGTTCGGAATTCGATCGCCTTCGCGATCCCCGCCTCGAAGCGGAGTTGCGCACGAACCGCGACGACGCGCGCGCCGCGCGCAACGCCGCGCAGGCAGCCGCGGCCGAACTCAGGACACGCGAGATCGAAGTCCAGGCGGCGCAGGAGCGCTTCGCCCGCGCCGAGGAGCGGCTGAACGCCGCTCGCGACGCCCGGAAACGCTTTGACGAAGCCGAGGCGCGGCTGGAAGCGCTCGACCGGGAGGTGGTCACAGCGCAGGAGCAGGCCATGCTCGCGGAGGAGCGCTCCCACGCGGCTTTGGATGCGTTAGCCGTCGCCGACGAGGCTCTTACGCAAGCGGAGGAAGCGCTTCGCCGGCACAATCTCGCCGTCGAGGCTGCGCAAGCCGCGAGCCGCCTCGCCGGCTGGCTCGCGCGACGCGACGAATTGAAGTCGCTGACAAACCGCATCGCGGAGATTGAAGCGGCACTCGCCAAAACGCTTGCGACGCCTGAACGGCTCGCGGCGGCGCGCGCGCTTCAGGATCGCATCGTCGCGCTCGAAGCGAGGCTGGACGCGCAAGCCGGCCGGATGGAGATCCGACTTCAGCCCGAGGGCGCAAGCGCCGTCGCCGTCGATGGCGAGGCGATCGCGGACGGTTTCACGAAGGCGTTGCGCGGGCCGACGCGCGTCAGCGTCGCCGGGATCGGCGAGATCGCGATCACGCCGCCAGAGGCGGGAGCGGCGCAGGAGCGCGAGCTGGCGGAGGCGCGGCGCGAGCTTACGGCGGCGCTCGACGCGATGGGCAGCGCCAGTATCGCCGCCGCGACGGATGCGATCGACGGCGCGCGGGCCCTGCGCATGGAGGCGGAGGGATTGCGCCGCCGCATCGACGCCATCGGCGCCGAATTCGGCCGCGGCGACCCGGTGGTCGCGCTCGATCAGAGGATCGCCGTCGCGCAGGCCGCAGTCTCCGCCGCCGGGCTCGACGCGGCGCCGGAAGCAGGCGACCGCGACGCGCTGGAGGAGCGGCGCCGGGAGGCGGCGAGCGCGCGCAGCGTCGCCGAAACAGCGAAGACGAAAGCGAGCGAGGATCGCATCGTCGCACAGACGAACCTCGCCTCTCTACGATCCCGGCTCGACGAGCAGAGGGAGCGCGTCGGGAACGCCCGCGAAGACGCACAGTCCGTCGCCGGCGAGGACGCGCTGGCGTTGCGTGCGCAGGAGCGCGAAGCGGCCGCGCAGGATCTCGAAGCGCTGCGTCGCGCCTTTCATGAACTGTCCGAGGCCACGCCGGACGCCGATGAGATCGCGCTTGCCGAGGCGCGCGTCGAACGCCTCGAACAGGCGCTCGACAACCTGCGCCGCGACCTCGACCGGACGGAGCACGACATCCGCAGCCGCGAGGAGATCGTGCGACGCCTCGGCGCGGATGGCCTTGACGAACGCCTCGCCCGCGTCGCGCAGGAACGCGCGATGGCCGAGCGCGAACTGGCCCGCGCGCAACGCGCGACGGACGCCCTGCGCCTCCTGCGCGACGAGATCACCGCCTCGCTCGCGGAAGGCCGCGCGCGTTTCATCGCGCCGGTGATGGAGAACCTGCGCCCCTATCTCGGCGCGTTGTTTCCGGGCGCCGTTCTCGACATCGGCGATGATTTCAAGCCCGCCCGCCTCACCCGCGCGACTGTCGACGAGGCATTCGATCATCTGTCGGACGGCACCCGCGAGCAGATCGCCATTCTGGTGCGCCTCGCGCTCGGGGCCATGCTGGCGAAGAAGGGACGACCGGCGCCGATCATCCTCGACGACGCGCTCGTCTTCTCCGATGATGCCCGCATCGAGACGATGTTCGACGCGCTCTCGCGCGCCGCTCAACTCCAGCAGGTGATCGTCCTGACCTGCCGGAGCCGCGCCTTCGCCCCGATCGGCGGCGCGAGCCTGCGCATCGAACCCGCCTGAAGCCGGAGCCGGAGGGAAATCCATGCTGATGCAAGCGCAACGGTCCCGGCTCCTGATCGTCGATTTTCAGGAGCGCCTGACGCCCGTGATATCGGCCGCCGACGCGGCGATCGCCCGCACCCGGACGCTGATCGCGGCGGCCAGCGCGCTCGGCGCGCCCATCGACGTGACCGAGCAATATCCCAAAGGGCTCGGCCCCACGATCGCCCCGATACGCGATGCGCTTCCGGAAGGAGCGCGGTTTCACGAGAAGATCACCTTCTCCGCCCTGCGGGATCCTGCATTCGCCGCGCATCTTTCGTCCGGACGCGCTGAGGGTCGCGACCAGATCGTGATCTGCGGCGCGGAGGCGCATGTCTGCGTGCTCCAGAGCGCGCTTGATCTCGCCGCCGCCGGCTACGGCGTTTTCCTCGTCGCCGACGCGATCGGCAGCCGCGCGCCCTTGAGCGTCGATCTCGCCATCGCCCGCGCGCGCCAGGCGGGCTGCGTCGTCGTGAATACGGAGATGGTCGTCTTCGAATGGATGGAGCGCGGCGGGACTGAAGTCTTCCGCGCCGTCTCCAAGCTGATCAAGTAGCGCTTCATGCAGCCATTCACGCAGCCTTGCGCTGATAGTCCTTCACGTCCGAGAAGCGGATGGCGGGCCAGCGATCCTGATCGTATTTGAGCGAGAAGGGTGAGGACGCGAGGAACACCGGCGCGCCGTCGAGATCGTGCGCCATGGCCGAGTTGTTCGCGCTCATGAACTTGTCGAGCTCGACCCGGTCTTCCGCCTCCACCCAGCGGCAGACGGTGAACCGCACCTGCTCGAAGTCGATCGGCAAGTTGTACTCCGCGCCGAGCCGTTCCTTCAGCACGTCGAGCTGGAGCGCGCCGACGACGCCGACGATGGCGCCCGACCCGTCGAAGGGAAGGAAGAGCTGGACGACGCCCTCCTCGCTGAGCTGCTGAAGCGCCTCGCGCAGCTTCTTCGCCTTCATGGCGTCCGAAATCTTCACGCGGCGCATCAATTCCGGCGCGAAGCTCGGCACGCCCCGGAAAACGATGTCCTCGCCCTCCGACAGCGTGTCGCCGATGCGAAGCGTTCCGTGGTTGGGGATGCCCACCACGTCGCCCGCATAGGCCTCGTCGGCGATGGCGCGGTCCTGCGCGAAGAAGAATTGCGGGGCCGAAAGCGTGATCGGCTTGCCGGTGCGCACGAGCTTCGCCCGCATCCCGCGCGACAGCTTGCCTGAGCAGACACGCATGAAGGCGATGCGGTCGCGGTGGTTGGGATCCATGTTCGCCTGAATCTTGAAGACGAAGCCCGTCATCTTCGCCTCGTTCGCCTCGACGGTGCGCCCTTCCGCCTCCTGCGCGCGCGGCGGCGGGGCGATCTCGGCGAGCGCGTCGATCAGGTCGCGGACGCCGTAGTTGCGCAGGGCGCTGCCGAAGAACACGGGCGACAGATGGCCTTCCCGGAAGGCGGCGAGGTCGAATGGCCTGCATCCCTCGCGCGCCAGCTCGACCTCCTCACGCCATTCGTCGATGCCATACTCGGAAAGCATCTCGGCGAAGATCGGGCCCTCTGGGCCTGAAACTCTTGTCGGCTCGACCTCTTCGTCCATGCGCCTGAACGTGTTGTTCGCCAGATTGTAGGTGCCCGCGAAGTCGCGCCCCCGACCGATGGGCCAGGTGACGGGGGAAGTGTCCAGCGCCAACGTCTTCTCGATCTCGTCGAGCAGATCGAAAGGATCGCGCGTCTCGCGGTCCATCTTGTTGATGAAGGTTACGATCGGGATGTCGCGCAGGCGGCAGACCTCGAAGAGCTTGCGCGTGCGGTCCTCGATGCCCTTGGCGGCGTCGATCACCATGATGGCGGAATCGACCGCGGTGAGCGTGCGGTAGGTGTCTTCCGAGAAGTCCTCGTGGCCCGGAGTGTCGAGCAGGTTGAAAACGCGCTCGTCGTATTCGAAGGTCATCACCGAGGTCATGACCGAGATGCCGCGCTGGCGCTCGATGTTCATCCAGTCGGAGCGCGTGCCGACGCGGTTGCGCTTGGCCTTCACTTCGCCGGCGAGCTGGATCGCTCCGCCGAAAAGCAGAAGCTTTTCGGTCAGCGTGGTCTTGCCGGCGTCCGGGTGCGAGATGATCGCGAAGGTGCGGCGGACGGAGACGGGATCGGCGGGCTTGCGGGGGTCGGTCATTGCAACGCGGGTCTGGAGAACGGGGCCGCCTCGGGCGACGTCGATCAATTGGGCCATTCCCACTGAAAATGCAACGCCGGCCGTAGCGTCAGAGCGAGGCGAACATCGCGCGCGCCGCCGCCTCCCCGCTGTCGAACGCCGCCTCGACGCGCGGCGCGAGGCACCAGTCGCCGCAGGCGCCGAGCCGGCGCTGAGCGTTCCAAAGATGCGTCTCGCCCAACGGATTATCGACGAACGCGTAGCGCCAGCGATGCGCCGCCCCGTGCACGGGCTCGGCCATCACACCGGTGAGCCCGGCGAAACGCATGAACAGCATCGCGAGAATCTCGTCCGGCTCCTCCTCGAGATGGGCGCGCGACCAGTCGGCGCCCGCGTGAACCACGACGCATTCCAGCGCGCCCTCGCGGCCGGGCTTCGAGCCGTTGTCGGCGATCCAGGCGATGGTCTCGTCTTCGACGGTGAGGAAGGGGTCGATCTCGATGGGCGTGTCGAAAGCCAGCATCGCCGCGAGGCACGGCGCGTAGCGTTCGCCCGCCAGGCCCGAAGGCTCCCAACCTCCCGAAGCAAGAATGGGCGCCGCCTGCGGCGAGGGAATCGCGCTCAGAACGGCGTCGAATACCTCATCATCGCCGCCCTCCCCGCGCAGACGCCAGCCCACGCCGTCTTTCTCGACGCCGGCGACTGCGACGCCGCCGTGAACCGGGATGTCGCCGATCAGCGCCTTCACCGGCGCGTTCATCGCTGGCGCGCCGACGAAGCGCCCCTGCTCCCACTCCTCAACAAGCCCGGCCTCCCGCCACTCCGCCAGGCGCGCGGCGAAGCGCGCGCCCTGCGCGCGGAAGTACTGCGCCCCGTGATCGAAGGCGCCGCCTTCGATGCGCCGTGTCGCCATGCGCCCGCCGAGCCCCCGGCTCTTGTCGAAGATCGCGACGCTCGCGCCGGAATCGGCGAGGAGGCGCGCTGCGGCGGCTCCGGCCATGCCGGCGCCGATCACGGCGATGCGGGGGGCGCTCTTCATCGGGATGCTCCTGCGGGGATCACGGGCTTGTGACCAGGGTGGCCTCAGCCGCGGCGATCCGGGCCGTTAATCAAAACGTAACGGATGGAAAGGGGAGACAGACAATGAACAGAGGTCAAGCGCAACAATTTCTGGCGCTCGCTCGCGTGATGGTCAAGCAGGCGCGCCTGTTGAAGCAAGACGGCTTGCCGCACAAGGCTCGTGAGCTCGTGGAACGGGCAGTCGCCTTCGACAGGCTCGCATGGGCGATGATGCGGCCGGTTCCCGTCCGTGTCGCGAGCGATCCGGCCCGTCGCGTCGGTTGAAGTGCACCGATTACACGAAACGGGGGCGCATCTCGCCCGCGTATTCGCTTGTCGCGCCTTCTTCCAGCTCGCAGACGAGAAACCGAGCCGGATCGACCGGCCCCGGAAGCGTGAAGCGCCCGGGAGAGACCGGCGTGAAACCGAACCGCGCATAGTAGGGCTGGTCGCCGACGAGAAAGACGAGCTTCTCGCCCTGCTCCCTCGCTGCTTCGAGGGACCGGCGCATCAGAGCCGCGCCGATGCCGCGATCCATGAAGGCGGGCTCGACCGTGAGCGGTCCGAGCATGAGCGCCGGCGCGTTCCCGGCCCAGACCGGCGTGAGCCTCACCGAACCCACGAGCAGCGTGCCGACATTGGCCACGAATGACAGACGCGGGTCGTGCCCCGCGCCCTCCCTGATGCGCGAGGCCGTGCGGGCGAAGCGCCCGGGGCCGAAGGCGCGCTCGTGCAGGCGTTCGATGGCTTCGGAATCGGATGGGCGTTCCTGACGGAGCGTGAGCGAGAGATCGGTCATGCGCGATGAAATCCGGCGAGAGCGGGTCGGCGGGCGTGGCGAAGCGAGCGGCGGAACCGCGCCGTCATCGTCGCTGCGAATTCCGTCTCCGCTCGATCATGCGCTCCTCCGGAGCTAGCGCGCTCGCCATCTGCGCGCAGCGGGCTTCGCATAGCAGGCGCGGCCGCGCGACGCAACGCGCGCCTATCGGCCCGGCGCTCACCAATCCGGCGAAACCGGCTCTCCGGCGAATATCTCGCGCAGACGCCGCAACGTCCCCTCGGAGACGCCATCGGGCAGATCGTCGAGGGAGAAGAAGCGCGCCTCGGCGATCTCCCAATCCGGGCGCTTCTCGCCGATGACGGCGAAATCGTCGACGCGGTAGACGGCGACGTGATCGCGATCGGATGCGGCGCGGTTGAAAAAGAGCCCGTGCAGGACGGGCTCTGCGCGCAGCGCTATGCAGGCTTCCTCGCGCAACTCGCGCTCGAGCGCCTCGCCGATCGCCTCGCCCCGCTCGACGCCGCCGCCGGGGAATTGCCAGCCGGGCGTGTAGGTATGGCGGATCAGAAGGACGCCCTGAGCGGGATCGTGAACGACCGCGCGCGCGCCCAGCGTCATGCCCCGCGACACCTGCCAGAACAGGTGCAACGGCTTTCTGAAAAACGGGTTCACAGCCGCCCTCGGATCGCGCCGTCAGGCAAGGCCGCGCGGGGAGCAACTTGGAAAAGGCGGTTTGTCGGAGGGTTACGCCTTGACCTTGCGCGCCGCCCGCGCGACTTCTCCATGAGAAAGGCGCTTCCCACGACGATGTTCCGCATAGCCCACCTCTCCGATCCGCATATCGGCCCCCTGCCACGCCCCCGGCTCAGAGAGCTGCTCGGCAAACGGCTCACCGGTTACATCAACTGGCATCGTGGGCGCGACCGCGCACACGATATGGAGCTGCTGGCGGCGCTGGTCGAAGACATACGCAACCAGGCGCCCGATCATGTAGCCTGCACCGGCGACATCGCCAATATCGGCCTCCCCTCCGAATGGGAAGCGGCCCGCGACTTTCTCGCGGAACTCGGCGAACCGGAGGCGGTCAGCTTCGTGCCGGGCAATCACGACGCCTATATCGAAGGCGCGCTCGAGGGCATGATGGGGCTTTGCAGCCCCTGGACCTCCGACGATTCCGGCGCGGTGGCGCGCTTTCCGTTCGTGCGCCGGCGCGGCGACGTCGCGTTCGTGGGCCTTTCCTCCGCTGTCCCGACTGCGCCTTTCATCGCGCATGGCCGCATGGGAAGGACCCAGCTTCAGGCTGCGGAGAAGATCCTCGCCGATCTCGGCGAGGAAGCATGCTTTCGCGTCGTCATGATCCATCATCCGCCGCATGTCGCGGGCGCGTCCGCCGGTCGGAACCTGACCGATGCGCGGGGCTTCGAGGCGATGATCCGGAAGGTCGGCGCGGAACTCGTCCTGCACGGCCACAACCATATCGGCACAGTCGCGACGATTCCCGGCCCGGACGGGCTTGTGCCGGTCGTCGGCGCCCCTTCGGCCTCTGCGCGCGGAGGCGCGATCGTCCACCGCGCCGCCTATTACCTGTTCGATATTTCAAATGGCGACGACGGATTTTACGTCAAGGCGCAGTTGCGCGGCTTGCTCGCGGACGGCTCGATCGGGTTTCTCGAAAACGTCTCGCTTGCAAGGAAGAGCGGCGGAATTCGCGCCTCGCTGCGGCGCGGCCGCCACGCGACATGATCGGGCGGAGATACGTGACGATGGACGAACTGCCCAGCGCTTGCCAAAAAGTCCTCGACGCCGCGAGCGAAAGCGGACTGGCGATCGAGATTCGCCTGATGAACGATACGACGCGCACGGCGGAAGAGGCCGCCGCGGCCTGCGGCTGCGCCGTGGCGCAGATCGTCAAGTCGCTGGTGTTTACGGGCAAGGAGACCGGCGTCGATTATCTGCTGCTCGTTTCGGGCGCGAACCGCGTGGACGAGGCCGGCGTCGCCGCTCATCTCGGCGAGCCGCTGAAGCGGCCGCGCGGCGAGCACGTGCGCGACGTCACGGGCTTCGCCATCGGAGGGATCCCGCCATTCGGGCACGCCAACCGGCTGCGCACCTTCATGGACGAAGACCTGCTCGCATTCCCGGAAGTCTGGGCCGCCGCCGGGACGCCGAACGCCGTCTTCGCAGCCGATCCCGCCGCGATCAGGGACGCGACGCAGGCGAGCGTGATCCGCGTCGCGTGATCCGCCGCTATCAGGCTCCAGCCCAACCCACGATCTCGACGAGCACCTTTTGTAGCGCGGCGTCGAGAGCGCTCACCGCGGAAACCGGCGTCACTTCGGCGACTGGAGCGGTCGCGCGGAAGACGCGAGCCCTCGCGACACGTCCGCTCGCCTCGCTGACCGCCCGCACGGACAATTCCACCACGGCCAGGCCCGTCGCGGCGTCGATCTCGAAGGCGCGGACCTCGGTATTGAGCTGAAAATCGGGGGAGACCCGATCGCCCGGCCGGCTGACGCCGGTGATGCGCCGCGAATTCTCGAATGAAGCGACCAGACGCGACTGCAGGAGCGCGGGCAGCTGGTCGGCCCATTGCGCGTCGGGCAAATGGCTGAGCGACCCATTGGCTTCGCGCACCACAATGCGCTCGGTGGCGTAAATCTGGATCGACGACGGCGGCGCGATCAGCAGAAGGCCCGGCAGCGCCCGCGCGGTCGCCGGCAGGCGCTCAGGCGCGTTGAGGGAGAAGACGGTCAAGGCCGCCGAGGCGCAACCGGCAAGCGCCAGCCCGAGAAGCCCGGCGGAGACGAGACGCGCGAGTTTGCGCGTGCGCATTGCGGGGAAGGTCAGTTTTTTACTCATCATGTCCCAACGCCCCTCTACTACTCACAACTCCTCGGCCGAAAGCCGTCAGCGCCGCCCGCGGAATTCGGGAACGCTGGACTG
Source organism: Salinarimonadaceae bacterium (assembly GCA_007693435.1). Classification (GTDB taxonomy): domain Bacteria; phylum Pseudomonadota; class Alphaproteobacteria; order Rhizobiales; family Beijerinckiaceae; genus Saliniramus. The sequence goes on from REDO01000056.1 coordinate 48,628, forward strand.
ACCGCCGAAGATCAACTGCTGCGGGTTTCGCTCGAGCGCCCGAAACGCGCGACTGATGTCCTCGAGCGCGCGGCGACCGTCATCGGCCAGCGCGCGATATTCCTGAAGGCCCGGCCCGGTGAAGCGACTGATGCCCGCAGTAATCTCGGCCGTTCTCGAATCGAGATTGTCAGCGAGCGTGCGGATCGCCTGCGCGGCCTCGCGGATGTCTTCGAAAAGCCCTTCGCCCGCCTGGTCCTCGGCCGTTCCGAGGAAGCTCTCGGCTGCGACGAGCACACCGTCGACGCGGTCGGCGGACGCGTTGAGTTTTTCGACGAGTTCGGCGGCGCTCGCGACGATCCGGTCGACGTCCCCGGCGCGCCCGCCGAGCGCGTTCGCAAATCGCTCCGCGCTGTCGATGGCGGCGGCGATCTGTTCGGGATCGATCGCGCGCGAGATTTCGCCAGCCCGGCGCAGAACCTCCCCGACATCTCCGCCGTGCTCGGCGAGAACCCGGCTGAACCCCTCGACATTCGCCAGCGTCGCGGCGAGTTGCTCACGATCGACCGCCGCCGCGAGCCCGGAAATCTGCTCCACAGCCCCGTCAATGCGCGTGGCGGTCGCGTTGAGGCTCTCGGTCAGCGTCGCGGCATTGGCTACGATGCGGTCAACGTCGTCGGCGCGCGCGCCGAGCGCGTTCGCAAAGCGCTCCGCGCTGTCGATGACGGCGGCGATCTGTTCGGGATCGACCGCGCGCGAGATTTCGCCAGCCCGGCGCAGGACTTCTTCGACTTCGCCGCCGCTTTCGGCGAGAATCCGGCTGAACCCCTCGACATTCGCCACCGTCGCGGCGAGTTGCTCACGATCGACCGCCGCCGCGAGCCCGGAAATCTGCTCCACAGCCCCGTCAATGCGCGTGGCGGTCGCGTTGAGGCTCTCGGTCAGCGTCGCGGCATTGGCTACGATGCGGTCAACGTCGTCGGCGCGCGCGCCGAGCGCGTTCGCAAAGCGCTCCGCGCTGTCGATGACGGCGGCGATCTGTTCGGGATCGACCGCGCGCGAGATTTCGCCAGCCCGTCGCAGGACTTCCTCGACTTCGCCGCCGCTTTCGGCGAGAACCCGGCTGAACCCCTCGACATTCGCCAGCGTCGCGGCGAGTTGCTCACGATCGACCGCCGCCGCCAGCCCGGAAATCTGCTCGATGGCGACATCG
>REDO01000202.1 GCA_007693435.1 Salinarimonadaceae bacterium
CGGGCCTTGCTTCGTCCGTGCGCGACGGCTACGCCTCGCGCTCGCAGCGGGGATCCGGCCCATGAACACCCACACGATGAACATCCTGTCGATCCAGTCGCATGTTGCCTACGGGCATGTCGGAAACGCTTCCGCCGTCTTTCCGATGCAGCGGCTGGGCTGCGAGGTATGGCCGATCCATACCGTGCAGTTCTCGAACCATACCGGCTACGGAGACTGGACGGGACGGGTCTTCGACGGCGCGGCGATCCGCGAGATCGTCGAGGGAGTGGCCGCGCGCGGCGTTCTCGGCTCCTGCGACGGAGTGCTGTCCGGCTATATGGGCTCCGCCGATATCGGAGGCGCGGTCCTTGACGCCGTTGCGCGCGTGCGCGCGGCCAATCCGGCGGCGCTCTATGCTTGCGACCCGGTGATCGGGGATGTCGGGCGCGGCGTCTTCGTCAGGCCGGGCGTGCCCGAATTCATGAGGGATCAGGCTGTGCCCGCGGCCGATATCGTCACGCCCAACCAGTTCGAACTCGAGCATCTCGTCAACGTCCCGATCCGCACGGCGCCCGAGGCGAAAGCGGCGATCGCGCGGGCGCAGGCGTTGGGTCCGAGGGTCGTGCTCGTCACGTCGCTGCACGTGGACGACACTCCGGCGGATGCGATCGATCTGCTGGCGGGGGAGGGCGGGCGCTTCTGGCGCGTGCGAACCCCGAAGCTGGCCGTATCGGTCAACGGCGCCGGCGACGCGGTCGCCGCGTTGTTCTTCGTGCATTACCTTCGCACGCGGTCAGCTGCAGTCGCTATCGGCGAAGCGGCGGCGTCGATCTTCGGCCTCTTGCGCCGCACGGAGGAGGCCGGATCGCGTGAAATCCTGACGGTTGCGGCGCAGGACGAGTTCGTGGCGCCCACGACTCGCTTCTCCGTGGTGGAGGTCTGATCCGGGGCGCAGAACAGGCTGGCGCCTGTGGCTCGCACGCAACACCCTCGAATGATCCTGAAGTCGCCATGCTCCTGCAGCTTCCGCGCCCCGATCCCGCCATAAACCTCGACCATTTTAAATCTCGAAATAAAGTCGTTTGATCCCAGTGGGTTAATCCTCGAAGGGTCCAAAAGAATACGCAAGCGTGGCTTTGTCGTGCGGCATTCCGCAAGGTTCCCGGCAAAGGTCCATGATGGCGGCGTCTGTACGGATTCTTTATGAAGCCCGGCGATAACGACGATTGCGGGAGAACAGGACCATGATCGAGCGCGCGAGCGACAGCGGCCCCCGGACGGATCGTTCGATCCGCGACGGACTGCCGGCTACGCTCTCGCTGCCGACTTCGTGGGATCGAGGCCCGTCGGCGCCTGGAGAACCGGGCGCTGCACCGGAAACGGGCCGTCGCGGATGATTGGCGCCATGCGAACGAGTTATCTCAACTTCGCCGTGATCGGCTTCCTCGTCTCGGGAGCCTGGCCGGCTCTCGCGCTAGACGGGCGCGGATCGCCTCCTGCGGATTCGCCCTTCGCCTCCGTTCGCGAGGCGCTTCGCGAGGGCGTTCGCGACTACAATGCCGGCGACAAGACCGGCGCGGTCAGGGCTCTCGAATTCGCCGCGACCAAGGGCCACACGCTCGCCCTTTGGAAGCTCGGCCGCATGTACGCGTCCGGAGACGGCGTGAAGCACGACGACCTCAAAGCGTTCGAATATTTCTCGAAGATAGCCGATTCCAACGCCGACCAGTTCCCCGGAACGGCCGAGGCCTCCGTAGCGTCAGCCGCGTTCGTCGCTCTCGGGCGCTATTTCCTTGCGGGCATCCCCAACACCTACGTGCGCGCGGACAAGCGTCGCGCATACGAGATGTTCCACTACGCGGCATCCTATTTCGGCGACCCCGACGCCCAGTATTCCATCGCGCGGCTATATCTTAACGGCGACGGAGTTGAGGAAGACGCGCGCACGGCGGCCCGGTGGTTCTATCTCGCGGCCGAAAAAGGCCATCACCCGTCCCAGGCCGTGCTCGGCCATTTGCTCATCAACGGGATCGGCGTCCCCCGCCAGCGCTCTCAGGGCCTGATGTGGCTCACGCTGGCCCGCGACGCGGCAGTTCCGGGCGACGAAGCGTGGATCGAGGATCTCTACGCCGACGCCGTTCGCGACGCGAGCGAGAACGAGCGCCTCGCGGCGCTCGCGACGCTTGAGGAGTTCCTGCGTCGCAGGCGCTGAGAACGTTGCCCCGCCGCCGGGATTGACCCGCGCGCGCGAAGCGCCATGCTCAAGTCGGATCAGGAGCTACTCCGCCGATGGCGCCGCGTTACTGTTTTGAAGACTTCCCTCCCGGATCGACAATGTCCTATGGCGGAGTGACGCTCGACCGCGAGGAGCTCGTCGCCTTCTCCAGCGAATTCGATCCGCAACCCTTTCATCTCGACGAGGAGGCAGCGCGCTCGACATTCGCCGGCCGCCTGATCGCATCCGGATGGCAGACCTGCGGCCTCCAGATGCGGATGATGGCGGAGGGTTTCATTCTCGAGGCCAGCTCGATGGGCGCGCCGGGCATCGAGGAAGTCTCGTGGCTCGCCCCGGTTCAGCCCGGCGATACGCTGCGGGTCCGGCACGAGGTTCTCGAAGCGCGGCGATCTTCGCGGCGCCCGGAAATGGGCCTCGTGCGCTTTCGCTTCGAAACGATCAACCAGCATGGCGAGGTCGTGTTACGCACGTCCAACTGGATCATGCTGGGCGTTCGCGACGCCTGGCGCGACGATGCGCCTGCGGGCAAGCCCCCGCCGCCGCGACCGGCGCCTCCGGCTGCGATCGAATCTCCGCCGGCTCCGACGCCATGGTTCGAGGATGTCGTTGTCGGATCGACGACCGATCTCGGCTCATACGCATTCACCGAACAAAACATCGTCGATTTCGCGCGTCGATACGATCCGCAGCCTTTCCATCTCGACCGCGAGGCTGCGGCGCGCACGCATTTCGGCGGTCTGTGCGCTTCCGGCTGGCACACCGCGGCCGCCTGGATGAAGCAGCTGG
>REDO01000204.1 GCA_007693435.1 Salinarimonadaceae bacterium
CATCAGCAACTGGGAGCCGATTACGGCGTTCATGGCTGATCTCTGGGACCGCGTGATCGAGGGGATCAAGGCGCGGTTTCGTGACCTGATCGCGTGGTTCACCGGCCTGCCCGGCATGATCATGGACGCGATCGGCAGCATCGACCTGTCGAACATCATCAGCTGGCCATCGCTCCCGTCCTGGATGGGCGGCGGCGCGCCGGCTGCCGCAGGCGCTCCGGCCGCGCCCGTCAACGACAACGCGGCGGCCACCTCGGCCTCGGAATTCGACCGGATCGCGCGCTCCCTCGACGACACCCGCCGCGCCTCGACCGGCGCGCCAGGCGAGAGCCTGCGGCCGCAGCGCCAGGAGGTCGGCGTCGGCGGCGAGATCGTGGTCAAGGTCGAGGGGCCAGGGACTGTCACCAGCGTCCGCAACGAGAACCGCGACGTGCGCATCACCGCGCCCGATCGCGGCATGTCGCTCGGGGTGCCGTGATGACGCTGTTTCGCAACGCCTCCGAGCTGCTCCCCGGCCTCCAGCCCGCCGCGTTCCGGGGCGTGCGGTTCGACGTCGTCGACGTCTCCCACGAGGTCGGCCGCCGGATCGTCACGCATTTCTTCCCCGGCGTCGACGCGCAGGCCCGAGAGGACCAGGGCGCCCATGATGGCGAGATCCGCGCCGTCGGCTTCGTGATCGGCGATGACTATATCGCGCGCGGCCGCGCCCTGGAGGCGGCGTTGCGCGCGCCTGGCCCGGGAACGCTCGTTCATCCCTGGCTGGGCGAGATCCGCGCCGTGGTGCCGTCGGGCGCGAAGCTGCGATTTCAGGCGATAGAACTGCGCGTCATGCGCTTCGAGATCAGCTTCGAGCGCGAGGTGGCGCAGCTCACCGGCGGGCTTGCGACCCTGCCGCGTCTGCTCGGCGGCCTCGGCTCGATCCGCGCGGCTGCCGGCGCGCTGATCGCGGCAGCACTCGGACGCCAGAGCGGCACTGTGATCGCGCTCGCCGCCGCAGTCGGCGTCGCGACTGATACCCTGCGGATCGCGTCAAGGGAGGCCGAGCGCGCCCGCAATGGCGCCGCACTCGCCGGCGGCATCTCATCGACACAGCGCCGGCTCGCACGCCAGGCAAGCGCCGAGGCGCTCGCCGGATTGCCGTCACAGCTCGGCGAGGCGATTGCCCAGGCTGCCCGGCCGCGCCGCCGCTCGGCCGTCGCGCCTGGTCCGCGCCCGGCCGATCGCCCGGAGCCGATCCCGCCACGCGACGGCGCCAGGATGGGCTTGCGGGTGCTGGATCCGGTCGGCGATCTGCGCGCCACGATGCTCGCCGATCGCGCGACCCGCGCAGCCCTGCATGCCGCGATCGCAACGGGAGCCGTCGCGGCGGCATCCGCAATCGACTATGAGAGCCGCGAGGAGGCGCTGAGGCAGCGCGACGCCCTCGACGCCGCGCTGCGCGTATCGGCAGCGCTTGCATCCGATCTCGCCACCGATCTCCCCGGCCCCGCCTCGCGACTATGGCGCGCGATCGGCGATGCGCGATCGGCGCTCACGATCGACATCAACGAGATCATCGGCCGGCTGCCGCGCACCCGGCGCGTGGTCGCTCCGGGCGTCCCCGTGATGCTGCTCGCCTACGATCTCGCCGGCGACGATCCGCGCTCCGTGTTCGACCAGGCCGTGGAGATCACTCGCCGCAACCGGCTGGCCAATCCGGCCTTTACGCCGACCGAAGGCGTCGAGGTCCTCAGATGAGCGCGTTTCGCGGGACGACGGCGGTCTCGGCTTCGGTCGCCGGCATGGTGCTGGCGCGATGGACTGCCGTCGATATCATCCGCGACCTCTCCGAGATTTCCGGATCGTTCATCCTGACGCTGCGCGACGACATCCGCTCCCGCGCCTCCTGGCCCTACGGGACGCCCGGCGAGATCGGGCCGATGCTGCTCTCGCAGCGCGTCGAGATCTCCATCCATGGCGAGCTCTATCTCGTCGGTTGGGCCGAGGACGTCATTCCGGATGCGAGCGAAGGCGAGGCGATCCTGACGATCTCCGGCCGCGACCTCACCGGCGATCTCGCTGATTGCGCCGCCGGGCCGGAGGGGCCGGTCGAGTTCGCCAATGTCACCCTGGAGGATCTCGCCGGCCAGCTCTGCGCGCCGTTCGGGATCAGCGTCCGCGCCGATGTCGATACCGGCGCGCCCTTCGAGAAGGCGACGATCGACGCGGCGGAGACCGTGCTCTCGGCGATCGAGAAGCATGCGCGCCAGCGCGGCGTCCTGGTCACGAGCGACGGCGTCGAGGGGCTGCTCCTCACCCGCTCCGGCCAGACGCGCGCGCCCTCCGATATCAGGTTCCCAGGGCCGGGCGTGAAGAGATCCTCGGCGCGGTTCTCGACCCGCGACAGGTTTTCGGACTATTTCGTGAAGGGTCAGACGGAGAAGGCGGGCGGGAAACGGGCGAAGGCGGCTCCTCTCACGCCCGCGACGACGCCACAGGAACGGGTGCGGCGCTATCTCGCCGGCGACCCGGCATCGAGCGAGGGCGGGTCGAAGGAAGCCGCCGGCGTCGCCATTCTCGGTCATGCCCGCGATCGGGAGATCTCCCGCTGGCGCCCGCATGTCGCAATGATGAAGTCGAAGGGCTCGGCGGACGGGGCACAGAAACAAGCGGAGTGGATGGAACGCGTTCACCGGGCGCGCGGTGAAGAGCCGAGCCACGAGCTCCATCCCTGGCGCTGGCAGGGCGGCCTGTGGCGCCCGAACGCGCTCGTCCATGTCAGTGACAGCTTCCTGCGCGTCGATCGCGACTTCCTGATAGCCGGCGTCGATCTCGTCTTCGACGAAGACAACGGCGAGACCGCGAGCCTGCGCCTGGTCGGCCCGGAAGCTTATGATCCCGAGGAGGATGCCGAATGAGCAAGGCGCGCGATATTCTCCACACCATCCGAGGCCTTTGCGCCAGGGCCGTGGTGCGCGCGACCAACGACGACGGCGAGACGCAGACGGCCGACGCGCGGA
>REDO01000126.1 GCA_007693435.1 Salinarimonadaceae bacterium
TCACCCCTCCACGAACTCCTCCCGCCCATACCCCTGCATATACAGCAACGCCGTCAGATCCCCGTGATCCACCCGGGCCGCCGCCGCTTCGGCGACTGCGGGTTTGGCGTGGAAGGCGACGCCGAGGCCGGCTTCGCCGAGCATGGCGAGGTCGTTGGCGCCGTCGCCGACGGCCAGCGTGTCGTTCTCGCCGAGGCCGAAGCGCTCGCGCAGTTCGATGAGCGTGGCGTATTTCGCCTCGCGGCCGACGATCGGCTCCTCGACAAGGCCCGCGAGCTTTTCATCCGCGATGACGAGGCGGTTTGAGCGGTGCTCGTCGAAGCCGATCTTGGCGGCGATGGGCCCGGTGAAGACGGTGAAACCTCCCGAGACGAGGGCGGCGTAGGCGCCGTTCGCGCGCATGGTCGAAACGAGCGCGCGGCCGCCGGGCATGAGCGTGAGGCGCTTTTCGATGATCTCGTCGATCACGCCGAGCGGCAGACCTTTCAGCAGCGCGACGCGCTCGCGCAAAGCCGGCTCGAAGGGAAGCTCGCCGCGCATGGCCCGCTCCGTGATGGCGGAAACCTCCGCCTTGAGGCCCACGTAATCGGCGAGCTCGTCGATGCATTCCTGCGCGATCATGGTCGAATCCATGTCGGCCAGGAACAGCTTCTTGCGCCGCCCGTCGGCGGGCTGAACGACGACGTCGATGGTGGCGCCGTCGAGGGCGGCGACGATCGCGTTGCGGTGGTCGCTCAGGAGAATGGCCTCGCCGAGCGGAGCCACATTCGGATCGTCGAGATCGCCCGCCTCGAACAACGTCTCCACGGCGACGCCCGGATCGAGCGTGCGCGTCTCGTGCGCGCCGATCCCGGCGAGCGCGGCCTCGACGAGGGCAGACGTGAGGACGGGCTTGGCGGGATTGCAGATCAGGCTGACGGCGAGGCGCATGGGGGAGGGCATCCGGCGTGAGACGGGGGATTGTCGCGGCGGATGTTTGGCAGGTGCGGGCGCGTTTTTCAATTCCCCGGCGCGCAGGCTGCGCTCATTGCGCCGAAGTGAGCGAGACGCGGCCTTCCTCGCTGCGACCGAAGCCGAGCAGGGCGAAGACCGGCGTGAGCGCGAATGTCGCGCCAACGAAGACGCTGATGCCGATAGCGCCGAGAAGGATGAAGTCGATCGCGGCTAGAAGATGCGCGAAGCTCGCCTGCGTCGCCGCCGGCGCGATCGCCATGGCGGCGACGCCCGCGACTGCGCCGACGAGCGCCGCATAACGCAGCGGCGCTCCCCGCAGGCGACGCCCCCGGACAAGCGAGAGCCCGTAAAGCACGAGAACAAGCGCCAGAGCCGCAAGACCGACATAGAGCCAGAACCCCAGCGTCTCCTGAGCGATGGCGAACAGAATGCTCGGATGAAAATCGTTCATGGAGTCCTCCCGTTTCAGGCGTAGCCGCGCAGCATGGCGTAGTAGGTCGGTTTCAGGGCCTTCTCCTCGATCAGCCAGGAGATCCAGGATTCCTGCAGCGGGTCGATGAAAGGGAAGGATGGGATGAGCGTGCCGTCATAGTCGAACTCGATCAGCATCGCGGAGCCGACGCGTGTGACGAGCGGGCAGGAGGTGTAGCCGTTATAGATGGCCGTGGGCTCGCGGCCCTCCATCGCAGCAATGAGATTGGTCACCGCGACGGGCGCCTGCCATTTTACGCTCGCCGCGGTCTTGCCGCGCGGCACGCCGTTGATGTCGCCGATGCCGAAGACATTGGGATAGCGCGTGTGGCGCATGCTGGACCTATCGACTTCCAGCCAGCCGTCCTTTGCGTAGGGCCCTTCGCGCCAGCCCAGCGGAGAGTTAAGAACCGCGTCCGGCGCGCGCATCGGCGGCACGACGTGGATGAAGTCGTAGTCGAATTCGACGTCGCCGTCGGGCGTCGCATAAGTCGCGCGACGCGCTCCCGGATCGATGGCGCGCAGGACGTGTTCGTAGCGCGCGTTCACGCCGCGGTTCGCAAATATTTCCAGGAGCTTGTCATGGACCGGCGGCACGGCGAAGAGAACTTTGTTCTGCGCATGATAGTGGAGCTCGGCTCGACCGCGCCCGCCGGCGCCGGTGAGGCGATCCTCGGCCAGCAGCGCAATCTTCAAGGGCGCGCCGGCGCATTTCATCTCGCCGAGAGGGCGCCCGAAATGGCCCTGCCCGCCTGCTTCGGCGAACCGCGCCATCGCGGCCCATGAGGCTGCGGCGGCTTCCGGCCCTGCGTAGACGCTGGCGACGCCCTCGCGGCCGATCAGCGCTTCCTCCATGCCCTCGATCGCTTCGTAGCCGAGGTGAACGCCCGTGGCCACGATGAGGAAATCATAGTCGATCGTCTGGCCCGTCGAGGTGGCGACGCGCGAGACGTCCGGATCGAATTCCGCGACGTCCGCCTTAATCCAGTTCACGCGCGAGGGTATGAAGCGACTCGTCTCCGTGACGACCTGGCTTTCTTCCCACACGCCCGAGCCGACGAGCGTGTAGCCGGGCTGGAAGTAGTGGCGCTCGTTGCGGTCGATGATGGTGATGCGTGCGCGGGGCAGGCGGCTCGCAAGTTGCGAGGCGGCCGTCAAGCCGGCCGCGCCTGCGCCCGCGATGACGATATGCGCCTGCGCCGCGCTCTGCGCGACGGCCGGGCGCGCTCCAGCGGCGCCGGCCGCGAGAGCGCCCGTCGCGACGAGGCCGAGCAGCGTCTGCCGGCGCGTGAGTCGTAGGTTCGCCCCGGGTGGAGGATTTTGCGGCGTGCGGTCCATGGCGCTTCCCCTTGTTCGTTCGGCATATTCTTAATATTCGTATTTTATAATATATTAATACATATCGGTCGATCATCCGCCATTCGGATAAACCACTATGGTGGGGCAACGGCTCGCCTTCGGGAGGAAGCAGAGATGGCGTCAGGTTCCCGCGCGTTCGCCTTTACGGCGTCGCTGATCGCGGCGGTTTTCGCCTCGACGATTCTGCGCGCTGCCGAGCCAGTCGCGACGGTGGAGATCGTCAATTCCAGCGTCCGGACGCTGATCTTCCGCGCGAGCTCGGGCTTTCAGGGGCGTTTCGAGACGCCGCTGCCTGAGACGCTTGCGCAGGGCGAACGTTCGCATGCGGAACTGCGGGCCGGGTTTCCGGGCAGCCAGGGCGGCGGCTTCCGCTATGGCGCTCCCGGTGCGGGAGAATGCGATTTCGGCTTCCTGCGGCTGCGCGGAGCGGGCGGCGAATGGCTGCCGCCGACGGTGCGCGCGAGCGGCTCGGGCGGGGCGAACTGCCGGGCGGAGGTGACGGCGATGGAGCGCGGCGGCGGCTTCTCCGTACGATTCACGATCGAGTAGGGCGCCTATCCTCCCATGCGCTCGCGCAACCGCAGGAGCGCGATCCGGCTGATCTGCTCCATCGCCGTTTCGAATTCGCGCTCGGGATCGTTGTCGAGCCGTTCCTCGAAGGCGCGCATGATCTCCGCCTTGCCGCGCCCGCGCACGGCCATGATGAAGGGGAAGTCGAACTTCGCCTTGTAGGCGTCGTTGAGAGCGAGGAAGCAGTCGCGCTCTTCCTTCGTCAGTTGGGTGAGGCCGGCAGAGGCCTGCTCGGACTGCGATTCCGGCGCCATCTCGGCGACCGCGAGCCGGCCCGCGAGATCGGGATGGGCGCGGATGAGGGCGAGCTTGCGCTCGCGGGGCGCGTTCTCGAGCACGCGCGCCATCGCCGCGTGCAGCCCCTCGGGCGTATCGGCCCCGGTGTCGAGGCCCGCGTCGTGGGCGGCTTCCGCGATCCACGCCGAATGCTCGTAAACGTCGCCGTAGAGCGCGACGAACTGCTCGCGCGTCATGCGTGACGGGCGGGCGTCGGCGGGGGGCGTGTCCCGGGGATCGTTCTCCATGCCCCGGCCTCCTCAACTGCCGCGATAGGTCGTGTAGCCCCAGGGCGACGCCAGCAGCGGCACGTGGTAATGCCCGTCGGCTTCCGCGATCGCGAAGCGGATGGGAACCTCGTCGAGGAAGGCCGGATCGGCAAGGGCGACGCCCTTCGCGCGAAAATAGGCGCCGATGGCGAAGACGATCTCGTAGCGCCCAGGCGCGAAGGCGTCGCCGGCAAGCAACGGCGCGTCGGTGCGCCCGTCCGCGTTGGTTCGCGTCTCGACGAGGCGCGTGCGCGCGCCGTCATCCGCGATTCGGTCGAGCGTGACGGCGACGCCGGCGGCGGGGCCTCCGTGAGCCGTGTCGAGCACGTGAGTCGAAAGGCGGCCCATGAGCGCTCCTCGTTGCGATCCATCATCGCCGAATGAAGCAGGTTCGCGGCGTTCTTTCCAGCGTCCCGCAAACGAAAACCCCGGCGCCGCGAGGCGTCGGGGTTGGATTGTCTTACAGGAGTCGAAGCGCGTCAGCGGGCGCCGGCGCGGCCTTCGCCGCCGAAGCGGCGTCCGCCGCCTTCGCCCTGACGGCCCTGACCGCCGAAGCGCCTCGGCTTGCCGGCGTTGCGGCCCTCGGCGCCCTGCGGACGGCCGCCGGGGCGACCGCCGGGATTGCGCCCGCCGCCCGGCTTGCCCGCCGGCTTGGCGAGCTGTCCGGCGTTTTCCGGCTCGGGCGTGAAGCCCTTCGGCAGCGCGACGACCGGGATGTCCTGGCGCGTCGTGCGCTGGATGTCGCGGAGATAGGCGCGCTCCTCGCCGTTGCAGAAGGACATGGCGATGCCGTCCGCGCCGGCGCGCGCGGTGCGGCCGATGCGGTGGACGTAGGATTCGGGCACGTTCGGCAGCTCGAAATTGATGACGTGCGAGACGCCGTCGACATCGATGCCGCGCGCGGCGATGTCGGTCGCGATGAGGACGCGGCAGGCCCCCGTGCGGAACTCCGCAAGCGCGCGCTCGCGCTGGCCCTGGCTCTTGTTGCCGTGGATCGCGGCGGCGACGATGTTGTCGCGCGCCAGCAGCTTCACGACGCGGTCGGCGCCGTGCTTGGTGCGCGTGAAGACAAGCGCGCGCTCGATCGGCTCGTTGTTGAGCACATGGGCGAGAAGCCCCTGCTTCTGACCGGTCGAGACGTACATCACCTGCTGGTTGACGCGCTCGGCGGTGGTCGCAGAGGGCTTCACCGCGACCTTCGCGGGGTTCGTCAGGAAGTCATCGGCGAGGGTGGCGATGGTCTTGGGCATCGTCGCCGAGAAGAACAGCGTCTGGCGCTCCTTCGGCACGAGCTTCACGACGCGGCGCAGCGCGTGGATGAAGCCGAGATCGAGCATCTGGTCGGCCTCGTCGAGGACGAGAATCTCGACATGCTCGAGCGTCAGCGCGCGGCGATCGATCAGGTCGAGCAGGCGGCCGGGGGTGGCGACGAGGATATCGACGCCGCGCTCCAGAGCCTTGATCTGGCGGTTGATCGGCACGCCGCCGAACACGACCAGCGTCGAGAGGCGCAGGAAACGGCCGTAGGTGCGGATGTTGTCCGCGATCTGGCTGGTGAGCTCGCGCGTCGGGCTGAGGATCAGCGAGCGGCAGCCGCGGCGCTGCGTCGGCTTCGCCTCGCGCGAAAAGTGATCGAGAATCGGCAGCGCGAACGCCGCCGTCTTGCCGGTGCCGGTCTGGGCGATGCCCTGCAGGTCGCGGCCCTCGAGGACGAGGGGGATCGCCTGGATCTGGATCGGCGTGGGCGTAACGTAGCCTTCGCCTTCGAGCGCCTTGAGAATGGGCGCGGAAAGGCCGAAATCGGTGAAGTTGGTCAAGGTATCAAATCTTTCGCATGTGCGGGGAGCGCCACGCGCGCGACAACGTCACGACGAGCGGGCTCTCTGAGGAGACGACCCGCGTGATCAGGCTGTCGGATGGGGATTTTTTGCTACGGGCCCGAAGCGCTCTGACGCTTCACTCACGCTGCCCGCTATGCGGACGGATTCATCCGCCCGCACGCCTTATCCCCTTTTGCAGCGCACAAGTCAATGATTCATAAGACGGGCCGCCCGCTCAGGCGTCCGGCAACCGGTATCCCGCAAACCGCTCCCGCAACGCCGTTTTCTGGATCTTTCCGGTCGCCGTGTGCGGGATATCCTCCACGAGCACCACGTCGTCGGGCAATTGCCATTTGGCGATCCGCTTGCCCATGAAGGCGATCAGATCGTCCTTGTCCGGCGTGCGGCCCGGCATCGGCACGATGATCAGAAGCGGGCGCTCGTCCCATTTCGGGTGCGGCACGCCGATCACGGCGGCCTCCGCCACATCGGGATGGCCGACGGCGATGTTTTCGAGATCGATCGAGGAAATCCACTCCCCGCCGGATTTGATCACGTCCTTCGAGCGGTCGACGATCTGCATGTTGCCGTGCGGGTCGATCGTCGCGACGTCGCCCGTGTCGAAAAAGCCGTCCGCGTCGATGATCTCGTCGTCGCGGTGGAAATAGGCCCGCGCCACGGCGGGGCCTCGCACCTTGAGCCGCCCGAAGGCGACGCCGTCCCAGGGGAGGGGGCGGTTCTCGTCGTCGACGATCTTCATCTCGACGCCGAAGGGCGGGAAGCCGACCTTCTCCTTGAGGTCGAGCCAGCGCTCCCCGTCGATGTCGCCGTAATCGGGCTTGAGGTTGCACAAGGATCCGAGCGGGCTCATCTCGGTCATGCCCCAGGCGTGTATGACTTCGGCGCCATAGACGTCGCGGAAGGTCTTCGTCACCGCGCGCGGGCAGGCGGAGCCGCCGATGACGACGCGCTGGAGATCGGGCAGCATCGCGCCCGTCGCCTCGAGGTTCTGGAGCAGCGAGAACCAGATCGTCGGCACGGCGGCCGAGATCGTCACCTTCTCGTCGATCAGGAGTTCCGCCAGCGACGCTCCGTCGAGCTTGGGGCCGGGCAGGACGAGCTTGGCGCCGGCCATTGGCGCGGAGAAGGCGAAGGACCAGCCGTTGGCGTGGAAGAACGGCACCACCGGCATCGCCACGTCCTTGGCCGAGAGGCCGAGGAAATCCGCGCCGTTGACTATCAGCGAATGCAGCACGTTCGAGCGGTGCGAATAGACGACGCCCTTGGGGTCGCCGGTCGTGCCGGAGGTGTAGCACATGCCCGCAGCGGTCTGCTCGTCGAAGCTGAGCCAGGCGAAATCCTCGTCGGCTTCCGCGATGTAGTCCTCGTAGGCGACGGCGCCCTTAAGCGAGGTCTCGGGCATGTTCGCGGCGTCCGTCAGGATCACGAAGCGCTCGATGGTCTCGAGCCTGTTCGCGATGCGCTCGACGAGGGGCACGAAGGTGAGATCGAGGAAGAGCAGCCGGTCGGCGGCGTGATTGACGATGTAGACGATCTGGTCGTCGAACAGGCGCGGATTGACCGTATGGTAGATCGCGCCGAGCCCGGTCGCGCCGTACCAGATCTCCAGGTGCCGCCATGTGTTCCAGGCGAGTGTGCCCACGCGGTCGCCGCGGCGGACTCCCTCGCGCTCCAGCCGCTTGGCGAGGCGCAGGGAGCGCCGCCGAAGGGTCGCGTAATCAGTGCGGTGGATCGGCCCCTCGACCGAGCGCGAGACGATCTCACGGGCTGGGTGCTGGATGGCTGCGTGGTCGATGATTCGATGAATGAGCAGGGGCCAATCCTGCATCAGTCCGAGCATGGCGCTTCTCCCTCCGCGTCCGCTTGCCGGGACGTCTCGGGGAAAGCATAGGCGCGGGCGCCGCAAGCGCAATGGTAAAGGCGTTGGTGCGAAAGGGGAGCGTGCGCCTCGCTGGATCAGGCCTCGCGCACCGCTGGACGGGGGGCTTCGACGCTGCGCAGCAATCGCAGCGAGGCGCTGCATCGGCCGCTGCGGATGATTCGCAGCGACCGTCATTTCACTCCTTTGAAAACGCTTGCGGTTTTGTCGAAATTCGACATAATCTTGCTCGTTCTAGTTGTTTCAAATGAATATTCTAACCAAATATTGTTTCGGAGGTTGCCTGCGATGTTCGGCCAAGGCCGGCCCGCTTCCCCTATCGTCGCCGTCGCGGACGCGCGTTCGGAGCCTGTGCTGCTCGTCAGCATGCGTCGCGATCTGCGTCTATGCCTGCGAGACGGTCTGACGGCGGCGGGATTTATCGTGGATGCGCAGGCGAGCGGCGTCGGCGGTTTGAGCGCCTTGCGCGAGGCGCAGCCGCCCTATGGCTGGCTCGTTTGCGACCTCGTCATGCACGGCATGATCGACGGCGGGCGGCTCGCTTACGAGTACCGCTTTCAGCGGCCCCAGCGCCGCGCGTTGCTGCTCTGCAAGGCGATGCAGGGCCCGCCGCCGCCCGAGGGCGAGTATGTCGAGCCCGAACCCGGCGCGGTCGCTGCCGCGATCGCCCGCATGGCCTCCGAAGAAACGGGGCTCGACGGGGTTCTGAAGCTGTGTTTCCGCTGACCTTCCGCGCCGACTCTCAGGGGGCGGGAAAGAGCGCGTCCGTGCGCCCGGTCACGTAATAGGCGGCAAGCCCCACCCATTCGCGCGTCGCGACGTCGAGCCGACGCAGCCCTCCCGACACCGAGGCGAAACCGGGCGGCGGATCGTCCGGTCCGCCGGTGCGGAAATCGACCGGAAAAGGGATAACCGGAAATCCCGCCTGCCTGTAGGCCCCGACGGAACGCGGCATATGGAACGCCGATGTGACGAGAAGCCAGTTCTCGCCATCGGACGGCTGCACCGCTTCGAGGGAATAGACGGCGTTTTCATGCGTGTTGCGCGAGCGTCCTTCGAGGATCATGCGTTCGCGCGGCAGGCCTAGCGCCTCGAGCAGCCGCGCCGTCGCTTCAGCCTCGGTGAAGGTCTCGCCGAATAAACGGCCGCTTCCGCCGGAGAGCAGAATGCGCGCCTGAGGATGCCGCAGGGCCAGCTCCAGCCCGACGACGATCCGCTCTGCGGCCTCATTCAGATCCGGTTGGCCGCGCGCGAACGTCTCGTCGGGGGCCAGCGAGCCGCCGAGAATGATGATCCCGTCGATCGTCACGCCCCCGATGTCGGGCACGGGAAAACGCGCCTCGATCGTGCGCAGGGCGATGGAGGGCAGGGGGGATAGGCCTGCCGCTAGGATCGTGATGAGGCTCGCTCCGGCAAGCGCGAGCCCGGCGCGCCGCAAACGCGTCGCGGCGGCGAACACGATCCCGATGAGCGCCAGCGTCGCGAGAAGATTGGACGGCGTGGCGAGAAACCAGAGGATCTTTGAGAGATAGAAGAACATCGCCCCGGCCGTCACTTGCCCCGGCAAAATTTGCGAGGCGGGTGGAAAACGACAAAAAACCCCGATCGTCGCCGACCGGGGCCATCGTCGCCTGGCTCTCGCCCGAATGCGTCTCCGCCGCGTGGCGGAGACGGCGAACCTTACTTCTTGCCGAAGGAGAGGTTGCCGAAGCGCGAGTTGAAGCGCGAGACGCGGCCGCCGCGGTCGAGCAGCTGCTGGTTTCCGCCCGTCCAGGCCGGATGGGAGGTCGGGTCGATCTCGAGGTTCAGCGTGTCGCCTTCCTTGCCCCAGGTCGAGCGGGTCTGGTACTCGGTGCCGTCGGTCATCACCACCTTGATCAGGTGGTAATCCGGATGGGCGGTAGCTTCCTTGCGTGCCATAGCGATAACCTCATGATGCCGTTCCGGCGATTTTGTATGGTCGCCGGAGGCCCGTGGCGATATGTCGAGCCTGTAGAGAAGATCGCGGCGCTATAACCCACTCGGGACCGCAATTCAAGCAAAGCCTGCCGCCAACCGAACAGCCTGGATCACGATGTCGGAAACCGAGACGAAGCAGCAGCAACCTATGCCCCCCGCCGTAGAGCCGGTGCGTGCGAGCCTCGTCGCGTTGCGCCCGATGCTGAGATTCGCGTTGCGCTACAAGTGGCGTATGGCCGCAGCGCTCGCCGCCCTCGTCGCCGCGTCGCTCGCAACGCTCGCCGTGCCGCTCGCCGTCCGCCGCATGATCGATTTCGGCTTCGCCGAGGAGAGTTCAGATCTGGTCTCCGCCTATTTCGGGATGCTGATCGTCGTCGTCGGATTTCTGGCGGTTGCGAGCGCGGCTCGCTTCTACCTTGTGATGACGCTCGGCGAACGCGTCGTCGCGGATGTCCGCGCCTCAGTCTTCGCGCATCTCACCTCGCTCGATCCCGCCTTCTTCGACGCCTCGCGCGCCGGCGAGATCACCTCGCGGCTCACCGCCGATACGACGCAGGTGAAATCGGCGTTCGGCTCGAGCATCTCGATCGCGCTTCGCAATTTCGCGCTGCTGATCGGGGCCGTCGCGCTGATGATCTGGACGAGCCCGCAGCTATCGGCGCTCGTCGTGATCGCTTTGCCCTTCATCATCCTGCCGCTGGTGCTGTCGGGCCGTAAGGTGCGCCGCCGTTCGCGCATTGCGCAGGACCGGCTCGCCGACGCCTCCGCCTACGCCGCCGAGGCGGTGGGCGCGGTTCGCACGATGCAGGCTTTCGGTATGGAGCGCGAGAGCGCCCGCCGCTTCGCCCACGCCGCCGAGGAGGCGTTCGAGGCGGCCCGCATTTCGACCCGCGCCCGCGCGCTCCTGACAGGCACGATCATCTTCCTCGTGTCCTCGAGCGTCGTCATGGTGCTCTGGTACGGCGCGCAAGGGGTGATGTCCGGGGAGATGACGGCCGGCGAGCTCAGCCAGTTCGTGCTCTACGCCGTGTTCGCCGCGAGCTCCATGGGGCAGTTGTCGGAGGTCTATGGCGAGCTCGCGCAGGCGGCAGGCTCGGCGGAGCGTCTGAGCGAGATCCTCGCCACGACGCCCAATGTCGCTCCGCCCGCCGATCCGACGCCGCTGCCGGAGCCGCCGCTCGGGTCGCTGGCTTTTCAGCAGGTGCGCTTCGCGTATCCGACGCGCCGCGACAAACCGGCGCTCGAAGGGCTCGATTTCTCGCTGCGCCCGGGCGAGCGTGTCGCGCTCGTAGGGCCTTCGGGTGCGGGCAAGAGCACGGTGCTGCAATTGCTCCTGCGTTTCTACGATCCGCAGGAGGGCCGTGTGCTCGTCGACGGCCTGCCGGTCGATCGGGTCGATCCGATGGCGCTTCGCAACCGCATCGGACTCGTGCCGCAGGAGCCGACGATCTTCGGGGCCAGCGTCTTCGAGAACATCCGCTACGGCCGCCTCGACGCAACCCGCGAGGAGGTTCGACGTGCGGCCGAACTCGCAAGCGCGCATGACTTCATTGCGGCTTTGCCCGGCGGCTACGACGCCGAGATCGGCGAGCGGGGCGTGACGCTTTCCGGCGGCCAACGCCAACGCATCGCGATCGCCCGCGCGATTCTCAAGGACGCGCCGATCCTGCTTTTGGACGAAGCGACGAGCGCGCTCGACGCCGAGAGCGAGCACGCGGTGCAGGAAGCGCTCGATCGCCTGATGGAGGGGCGCACCACCCTCGTCATCGCGCATCGCCTTGCGACCGTGCGCTCCGCCGACCGCATTCTCGTCATGGATGCCGGGCGTATCGTCGAGGAGGGCGACCACGATTCGCTGGTGGCGCGAGGCGGGCTCTATGCGCGGCTGGCCCGTCTGCAATTCGTGCGAGACGACGCCACCGCCCGGACGGCCGCGCAGTGAGAAGAGTGCAGTCATTCAATCAAATTTGCGTTCCCGACGAAGCGCCGTACGATGTCTGCGGGGCTTGGTCGGGGCGAAGGAGCGTGGCTTGCGCCGTCATTCGGGCGAGGGGCAGTTGAATTTCGACCTCAACGCCGTAGAGGCGGCGGCCTTCGTACTGGCTCTGCGCGAGCGCGGCTTGCGCGACGCGGCCGTGTTGGGCGCGATGGAGCGCGTTCCGCGCGATCTCTTCGCGCCGCGCCGCTTTGCGGACCTTTCACGCCGGGACGTCGCGCTGCCGTTGCCGCTAGGCCAGACGATGACCGCGCCCGGCCCCGTCGCGACGATGCTCACGGCGCTGAAGATCGAGCCTGGCTCGGCGATTCTGGAGATAGGCGCGGGCTCCGGCTACGTATCCGCGCTTCTCGCGCGCCTCGGCGGTCAGGTCGTCAGCGTCGAACGTTATGCGGCGCTCGCGGATGGCGCGGTCATGCGCTTTTCGGAGCTGGGGCTGGCCCGTTCGATCGAAATCACCGTGCGCGACGGGCTTGCGCTCCAGACGAGCGAACGCTTTGCGCGAATCATTTTAAACGGCGCGCTGCCGGTCGTTCCCGACGGCGTGGCGCAGCTGCTCGCGCCGGGAGGGCGTCTCGTCGGCGCTGTCGCCGGATCGGAAGGGCCGCGCGTCGTCGTCGTGACCCGCGACGAGAATGACGGTTTCGCGCTCGAATTCGGCGCGTCCCTGCGCATCTCACCCCTCGTCGCGCCGCCCAATTTGCGCCCCTTGCGCGTCGCCGAGGCGTGAGTGGCGCGGGTTTCTCGCGGAGCGCGGCGGGCGCCGGCTATCGTTGTCCCGCTTGCGCGGATATGGTCGGCCAATGAAGCGACTGATCCTTTTCCGCCACGCGAAATCCGATTGGCCCGGAGGCGTCGATGACATCGAGCGCCCGCTTGCCGAGCGGGGGCGGATGGCGGCGCCATTGATGGGACGCTATCTGCGCGACGAGGGCCTCCTGCCCGATCTCGCGCTCGTTTCACCGGCCTTGCGCACGCGCGAGACCTGGGATCTGGCCAGCGCCGAACTCGGCGAGACGATTCCCGTGCGGATCGAGCCACGCATCTACGAGGCGCCGCCGGGCCAGTTGCTGCAGGTCGTGCACGAGATCGACGACGCCGTTCGCGCGGCGATCCTCGTCGGGCATAATCCGGGTTCGCATGAACTCGCGACCACGCTCGCCGGCTTCGGCGACCGCTACGCCTTCGCCCGCCTCGCGCAGAAATATCCGACCGCCGGCGTGACCGTGCTCGATTTCGACGTGGAGGGCTGGCGCAACGTGGCCAGGCGGGGAGGGCGGCTCGACCGCTTCGTGACGCCAAAAACCGTCGGCGCGGAGCGCGACGACGATTGAGCGCGCGTTACGCCGACGAGGGAATCGGCCCTGCGCTCTGAACCTTGGACGTTCAGTTGGCGGCCAACGGTACTTTCGAAGCCCTGTTTCATGTCTCCCGGACGACCCGTTCGCCGGGCGCGCCCGACTCCGGCGCGGTTTGCTGTTGCGGAACAAGGGAAATCGGAGCGTTAGCACGAATTGGAGCGCTCAGGACGCCTCGCTTTCGCTTGGCTCGGGTTCGACGAATCGGACCGTTAGCGCCCCCATGGGAACGACGAGGTCGCCGAAGATGGCGCGTACGCGCAACTCGCAATCGTCCCGCAATTCGAGCGGCGTGATTTCCATGCCGGCGATCGCTCGGACGGCTTTCTCGGTCGCCGGAGTCGGCGGAGGGCCGTCATGTGCGCCCATCGAAATCATCTCCTCCCCTGCCTCCCCAAGCAGGATGAGTTCATGGCGGAACGAGTCGAAAACGAAGCTGCTCGGGATGACGATATGAGATACGACGCACAAGCGCGGAAGGGTCGCCGGCTTCCCGCCTGTGATCTTCAGAATGCGGTTGTGGACACCGACATAGGTTCGCTTGCCGAACTTCTCCTCGCGGATGTCGTCGCAAAAGAGCGAAACGCCGAAGGGCTCATGCATCTGCGGTCTCGTATCGGACCTGAGCCGTCGTACCCGGTCGCGGCTTAGCCGACGTCTCGGTGTCGAGTGCGGCGACGGCGAGTACCGATCCGGCGGGCTCGAAATGGTTCTGACCCGGCGAGCATGTCCGGGGCTTCAGGGAGAAAGCGATATCGGCGTCCATGGCCCAGGCCAGATCGGCGATCGTGCGCAGCGTGAGATTCGCCTCGCCCAGCAACCTCTTGTTCACGACGGAGCGGTTGACGCCGAGCTTCTCGGCGATCTCCTGCTGCTTCATTCCGGAGGCGACGAACGCGTTTTGCAACTCCTTCTGGACGCGGTGGATGAAGCGCCCCGCCTTACGCGCCCTCGGGTCGTTACGCATCTGATAGGACATCATCATACTCCGCACAGGGGACATACTTCGGTTCGTCGAGATCGAGCGTGTTTCGGACATAGATCGTTTGGGCGATGTAGCGCCCGTAGAGCCTCCTCGTTTCGATCTCGTCCTTCATGTCTCCGAAGGTGCAAATGAATACGTCTCGCATTGGAATCCAGCCGAAAATCCGGATGTCGAGCGTCTTGAACTCCCACACAAATTTGTCCGGCTTCCGCGCCAGTTTCTTGAACCGGCGATCGAACTGCATCCGTTCTCCGATGATGTATTCGTGGAAGATGGCGTCGACTTGATCATAAGGCTCCGTCTCCCCTCCGATCACCGTCGTTCGCAGAAGCGGCAAGGCGCTGTCCAGCCATTCGATGAATTCGGGCGTGCCGTAGAGCCGTCGCCATCTCTGTTCCGCTCCGTCGAGCGGAACAGAGATGGCGACCAACGTTTCGCGTTGCTCCAATTCTAGGATTGTTGCCATTTATGTCAACAAATTTCTCGCCTCGACGAGCGATGCGGCTTCGATCCAATTGACAATTTTTCGATGAGATTTCAAGTTTTAGCAACTTCGAAAGGCTTTTCTGCCTCGATCCGCCCGCAATGGCATCGAGAGCGCCGCGCTCTACGATGCGCCGGCAGCCGAAATAGTCGCGCTCACGCGGCGTCGCCGTCCGGGCGCTGCATCCAGCGGATCACCGGCATCA
>REDO01000095.1 GCA_007693435.1 Salinarimonadaceae bacterium
TGGTGCTGCGAGAGAGGATTGAACTCTCGACCTCTCCCTTACCAAGGGAGTGCTCTGCCACTGAGCTACCGCAGCGGAGGCGCCTGAGGACGTCTCGATGAGCGGGGGATATCGGATCGCGGGCGGCGTGGCAAGATGGGGCGGGGATTTCGGCGCAGATTTCACGGCGGCGTTTTCGCCGGCTCCGCGCCCTGTTTCCGACCGCTCGCTTCCCGGCTCGCTCCGATCATTCACTCCGCCGCGTGGCGTAGCGTCGCGAATGGCAGGTCGAGCGCCCCCCAGGTCTCGACCAGCGCGTCGCGCAGGGCGGCGATGCGGGCTTCGTCGTGAAGCGGCGTCGGGGTGATGCGAAGGCGCTCCGTGCCGCGCGGCACGGTCGGATAGTTGATCGGCTGGATGTAGATGCCGTGGCGTTCGAGCAGGCGGTCGGAGGCCGCCTTGCAGGCCTGCGCGTCGCCCACCATCACGGGCACGATATGCGTCGGCGTCGGCATCACGGGAAGGCCCGCTCCGGTCAGCGCCTCCTTGACCCGCGCGGCCTGCCGCTGCTGTCCCTCGCGCTCGACCGAAGACGCCTTGAGGTGGCGCACCGAGGTCGCCGCCGCGACGCAGATCGCAGGCGGCAGGGCGGTCGTGAAGATGAAGCCCGGCGCGTGCGAGCGCACGGCGTCGATCATGGCGCGCTTGCCGGTGATATAGCCGCCCACCACGCCGAAGGCCTTGCCGAGCGTGCCCTCGATCACGTCGACGCGCTCCATCACCCCGTCGCGCTCGGCGATGCCGGCGCCGCGCGGGCCGTACATGCCCACCGCGTGAACCTCGTCGAGATAGGTCATGGCGCCGTAGCGCTCCGCGAGATCGCAGATCGCGCCGATGGGGGAGACGTCGCCGTCCATCGAATAGACGCTCTCGAAGACGATGAGCTTCGGCCGGTCGCCGGCGCGGATCAGGAGCTCTTCGAGATGCGAGAGATCGTTGTGGCGGAAGATCGCCTTCTCGCAGCCCGCCTGGCGCACGCCCTCGATCATCGAGTTGTGGTTGAGCGCGTCGGAGAGGATGAGGCAGCCGGGGATGAGCTTGGCGATCGTCGAGATGCCCGTCTGGTTGGAGACGTAGCCGGAGGTGAAGACGAGGGCGTCCTCCTTGCCGTGCAGGTCGGATAACTCGGCCTCGAGCTCGACGATCGGATGGCTGTTGCCTGAAATGTTGCGCGTGCCGCCGGCGCCCGCGCCGTAGCGGCGGGCCGCGTCCGCCAAGGCCGCGATCACGGCGGGGTTCTGGCCCATGCCGAGATAATCGTTCGAGCACCACACGGTGATTTCACGCTTGCCTTGCGGGGTGTGCCAGACAGCTCTGGGGAATTCGCCCGCGATCCGCTCGAGATCCGTGAAGACGCGATAGCGCCGCTCGGATTTCAGGGCCTTAAGGGCGCTTTCGAAGAACTGCGTATAATCCATGTCGGCCACCGGAAGATCGGCATCAGGTCGCGATGCGGCTCGGGCATTCAGGACCGGTCGCGCCGACGCGCGTTGCGATCCGTCAATGCGAATGGTTCTAATATACCTCATTCCGCTTGAGCGCGCCCGTGTAAACCCCTATTCGACCCTGAGGCGACGAAGCGTCGCAAATGCGAGGCGGCGCGAAAGCGACTTGACGGATCCGGAGCGCGATGGCTGGTCCCACCCGGGAAGAGCGACTAAAAGCGGCCTTGCGGGAGAATCTCAAGCGCCGCAAGGCGCAGGCGCGGCTGCGCAAGTCGAGCTCCCGGGACGAGGACGCGTCCGGGCGCGACGAGTCGGGCGGGGACGAGGACAGGCGGTCTTGAAACAGCCGTCTTCTTACGTTCGATCGCGCATCGGATCTGACGATTTCAAACGGGGGCCTTTCATATGGATCGCATCATCATCAAGGGCGGCGCGCCCCTCAACGGGGTGATCCCGATCTCGGGAGCCAAGAACGCCGCGCTTCCGTTGATGACGGCGAGTTTGTTGACCGGCGAGACGCTCGAACTGGTCAACGTGCCGCGCCTCGCGGACGTGTCGCTGCTCCTGCGCATCCTCACCAATCACGGCGTGGACCACACCATCGTCGGGCGCCGTCCCGGCGAGAGCGCCGAGACCGGGCAGACCTTGCGGCTCCAGGCGGGCACGATCATCGACACGACGGCGCCCTATGATCTCGTCTCGCGCATGCGGGCGAGCTTCTGGGTGATCGCGCCGCTGCTCGCCCGTTTCGGCGAGGCGCGCGTCTCGCTGCCGGGCGGATGCGCTATCGGCACGCGCCCGGTCGACCTGCTCCTCGACGCGCTCACGACGCTGGGCGCCGATATCGACATCGAGGCCGGCTATGTGGTGGCGCGCGCGCCCAAGGGACTGCGCGGGGCGGAGATCGCCTTCCCGAAGGTGACCGTCAGCGGCACCCACGTCGCCATGATGGCGGCGGCGCTGGCGCATGGCTCGACGCTGATCGAGAACGCGGCCTGCGAGCCCGAGATCGTGGATCTCGCCGATTGCCTGAACAAGATGGGCGCGAAGATCACCGGCGCCGGCACGCGCCGCATCGAGATCGACGGCGTGACGCGCCTGTACGGCGCGCGCCATGAGGTGCTGCCGGACCGCATCGAGACCGGCACCTACGCGATGGCCGTCGCGATGGCGGGCGGCGACGTGACGCTGGAGAACGCCAACGCCGTCCACCTGCGCTCCGCTCTGGACGCGCTCGAACAGGCAGGCGCCGAGGTCACGGCCACGAATTCGGGCCTGCGCGTGCGCCGCAACGGCGCCGTCATCAACCCTGTCGACGTGACGACGGCGCCTTTCCCCGGCTTCGCCACCGACCTCCAGGCGCAGTTCATGGCGCTGATGACCCGGGCGTCGGGCGTCTCGCGCATCCGCGAGACGATCTTCGAGAATCGCTTCATGCACGTGCAGGAGCTCGCCCGCCTCGGCGCGAAGATCCGCCTCGACGGCGATCTCGCCATCGTCGAGGGCGTCGAACGGCTCAGGGGCGCGCCCGTCATGGCGACCGACTTGCGCGCCTCGGTCTCCCTCGTCATCGCCGGGCTCGCGGCCGAGGGCGAGACGACGATCAACCGCGTCTACCATCTCGACCGCGGTTTCGAGGCGCTGGAAGCCAAGCTCACGCGCTGCGGGGCGATGGTCGAGCGCGTCCGTTCCTGAAATCCGCTTAAGGAAGAAAGCGCTGTATCAGTCCGACGATGCGGCGCATGCGCGGCCCGTAGAGCGTCGGCGTGAACCATGAGCCGGAGGCGCGCTTGCCCGTCTCTCCGAGCGTCGGATAGGGCAGGATCATGCCCGCCACCGCGCCGATCTTCATGCGCCGGGAAATCGCGAGCCCCCACAGCCCGATCTGCTCGCCGGCGCCGGGCGCCAGAATGGTCGCGCCGAGGATGCGGCCGCGCTTGTCGAGCACGATCTTCGTGACCCCGTCGGGGCGCGCCTCCGCCCGGGCGCGGTCGTTGCCGGAAAGCGGCTCGACGAGCGTGCGCACGTCGTGGCCATCCTTGCGCGCCTGCGCCTCTGTCAGACCGACATGCGCCAGCTCCGGATCCGCGTAGGTCACCCAGGGCAGTGCGCCGTAATCGACCTTCGCGGGCAGCATGAAGAGCGCGTTGCGGATGACGATTCCTGAGTGATAGCCGGCGATATGCGTGAATTGCGGGCCGCCCGCGACGTCACCGATGGCGAAGACGCGGCGGTTCGAGGTGCGCAGCCGGGCGTCGACTTCGACGCCCTTCTTCGCGTCGTATGTGATCCCCGCCGCCTCCAGCCCCAGATCCTCGACATTGGGCGAGCGCCCGGCTGCGACAAGGAGATGCGTCGCCGCGATGCTCTCGCCGCCCTTCAGCGTGACGCGCACGTCGCCTTCGCTTCCCGCGACGCTCTCGATCGCGACGTTCTCCCGGATCTCGATCCCCTCCGCGACGAGCCTTTCGCGCAGGATCGCCACCGCCTCCGGCTCGTCGCGGGGCAGGATCGAGAAGAGCTCCAGCACCGTGACGCGCGAGCCCAGCCGCGCAAAGGCCTGGGCGAGTTCGATCCCGATCGGCCCGCCGCCGATCACGGTGAGGGTCGTGGGTGCTTCGGTCAGGGTGAAGACCGTCTCGTTCGTCAGATGCGGCGTCTCCTTGAGGCCCGGCACGGGCGGAAGCGCGGCGCGCGAACCCGTCGCGACGACGAAGCGCCGCGCCTTGATCCGGATGCCGTCGACTTCGACATGGGAGTCGTCGACGAAGCGCGCATGGCCCTTGATCACCCGCACGCCGAGCCCCTCGAAACGCTCGACGCTGTCATGGGGGGCGATCGATGCGATGACGCCGTGCACATGAGCGTGGACGCGGGCGAAATCGATTTTCGGAGGATCGAAATCGACCCCGAACCGCGCCGCCTCGCGCCCGGCCTGCGCCGCATGGGCGGCGGCGATCAGAGCCTTCGAGGGGACGCAGCCCGTATTCAGGCAATCGCCCCCCATCTCGCCCTTCTCGATGAGCACGACCTGCGCCCCCATCTGGGCCGAGCCCGCCGCGACGCTGAGCCCGCCCGAGCCGGCTCCGATGACGCAGATATCGCAGGTTTCGACCATGTCGCCTCGCTCGCTTTCCCGATGCGCATTCGCCGCGCGGCCGACACTCTAACGCACGCTGCAGCAATGTCTGCGGGTGCGGCGCCTTCCGTCACGGGATTGTGCGCGTTTCAGCGCAGCCCGAACCGCTCCATCCAGCCGAAATCCTCCGCCGTCGCCCCGCGCGGCTTGTATTCGAGGCCGATCGGACCCTCGTAGGACGAAGCGGCGATGGCCTCGAAGATCGCGGGATAGTTGATCTCACCGACATCCGGCGCGGTGCGGTGGGGAGCGTTGGCGATCTGGACGTGGCCGATATGGGGGAGGTGGCGTTCGAAGCGGCGCAGCAGATCGCCCTCCATGATCTGGATATGGTAGAAATCGAAGAGCAGCTTGACGTTGGGCTCCCCGATCTCGCCGAGCAGTTCGACGATTTCGTCCGAGCGCGAGACGAGGTTGCCGGGCCGGTCGTGGTGGTTGAGCGGTTCGAGCATGACGGTCACGCCGGAATCCGCCGCCTCGCGCGCCGCGCGCCGGATATTGGCGACATAGGTCCGCAGGCCCGCCGCTCGGTCTTCCGGCGCGCCGCTCATGGCGTGAATAGCGCGCGCGCCGAGCCCCGTCGCGTATTCGAGCGCCAGCGCGAAGACGCGGCGAAAATCGTCCTCGCGTCCGGGTATTCCCGCGAGCCCGGCGTCGCCGCGCGCGTTGTCGCCTGGCGAGGTGTTGAGGTTGTTGAGGGCAAGCCCGTGCTCGTCGAGCCCGGCCTTCAGCTCCGCGATCGGGTGATCGTAGGGGAACTGGAACTCCACGATCTCGAACCCGCATGCCTTGGCGGCCGGCAGGCGCGCGGGCAGGGGCAGCTCGGTGAACAGCGTCCCGAGATTCGCGGAAAAGCGCGAGCGGGGGAGGGGGGAGGTCTGCATGGGTGAGGGCGCCGTCGGACGTGGAAAGGTCGCGGCGAGCATAGCGCCCCGCGCGCGCCGCGCCAGCCGCGTTTCGGGCTTGCGCCGAACGGGGCCATCTGCCACACGAATGCCGCCCGGAACACGCCCCCGAAAAGCCAGAAGAGGTTCGCGATGACCAGCTTTCCCGACAGAACCCTGATCGCCGACATGACGGCGAAGATGCTTCTCGAGGTTCAGGCGGTCCATTTCCGCGCGGACGAGCCCTTCCGCTTCACCTCCGGCTGGGCGAGCCCGGTTTATATCGACTGCCGCAAGCTGATCTCCTTCCCGCGCGTGCGCAACACGCTGATGGATTTCGCGGCCTCGGTGATCCTGCGCGAAGTCGGCTTCGAGACCCTCGACGCCATCGCCGGCGGCGAGACGGCGGGCATTCCCTTCGCCGCCTGGATCGCCGACCGCTTGTCGATGCCGATGCAGTACATCCGCAAGAAGCCCAAGGGCTTCGGGCGCGACGCGCAGATCGAGGGGCATTTCATCGAGGGCTCGCGCGTCCTGCTCGTCGAGGATCTCACGACCGACGGGCGCTCGAAGATCATGTTCGTCGACGCCATGCGCAAAAGCGGGCTCATCGTCGAGCACGCCTTCGTCGTCTTCCATTACGACATCTTCCCGCAGACCAAGGAGATGCTGCGCGAGAACGGCGTCGCCATGCATGCGCTCGCCACCTGGTGGGACGTGCTGCGCGTCGCCAAGACGCTGGGCTATTTCGATCCCGCGACGCTCGACGAGGTCGAGGCCTTCCTCAACAACCCGACCGAATGGTCGGCGGCGCATGGCGGCGCGTCGGAGCTTCCGGCGAACTGACGGTCGAGTCGTCGTAGGGCGCTGGCGCCTATGCGCGGGATGTCGGGATGCAGGATTTTCTGATCGAGCACGCCGGCAATCCCGCGATCCAGCTCGCCGCGCTGTTCATCGGCCCCTTCATTCTGGAGGAGGCGGCGCTGCTGGGCGGGGCCACGCTCGCGGCGACGGGCGAACTGTCAGCGGCGGCCGCGCTCCTCGCGCTTTATCTCGGCATCGTCGTGAGCGACTGGTTCGTCTACGGCCTCGGGGCGCTCGCCGGCCGCTCGGCCCGCGTGCGCGCCTTAATCGGCGAACACAATATCGCGTTCGGGCGTCGCATGCTCCAGCGCGGCGCTCTCGCCGCCTGCCTGACGGCGCGGCTGGTGCCGTGGCTGCTGTTTCCGATCTTCGCCGGCTGCGGGTTTCTGGGCACGGGCTTCTGGCGTTTCGCCGCGCTCAACGCGGTGATCGCGGCCGTCTACACCAACGCCCTGTTCTGGAGCCTCTACGGGCTCGACCTGTTCCTCTTCGCATGGCTCGACGTCTGGGCGTGGCCCGTCATCGCGCTGGCGGTCGTCGCGCTCTTCGTGTTCGGCCGCATCGCGGCCAAGCGCTACGCCGCGCGCGAGAAGCTTTAGCGCTCGTTTCCGCCCGCCCCCTTCATGTCTTCGATGGCGCAGGAGACGGCCGCCTCGATCTGCTCGGGATGCGTCCATGGCAGGAAGTGGTCGCCGCTCTCGACGAGTATCAGGCGGACCTTCATAGAACCGGAAAGCCTCTCGCGCAGGTAGAGAACGTTCTCGACGGAAACCAGATTGTCTTCCAGGCCATGCACGATCGTCACGGGGACGCGCAGCTCCGGCAGCCGCTCGCGAAGCGCCTCCAGCTCCGGCCCGAGGGCGAGCAATTCCGCGTTCGAATTGCCGAGATCGCTCGGCAGCATCCACGAGAAGGCGTCGAGCGATGCGAGCGTCTGCAGCGGATGGATTTCCTCGCGCGTCGGATCGGCGGCCGAGCCGACGAGCACGAGACCTCCGATCTGGTCGGGCATGTCCAGAGCCGAGCGCAGGGCGACGGCGCCGCCGTAGGAATAGCCGACGACGATCGCTTTCCCGCCGCGTGGATCGCGCACGAGCGGCGCGATCGCGTCGGCCTGGCCGGTGAGCGACGTCACGGGCTCGGCCGGTCGTGTCTCGCCGAAACCGGGCCGATCGGGCGCCAGCCGATACTGGCCCTGCGGCGCGTTCGCGAGGATCGGCCCCCATTCGATCGCGCCGCCGGGGCTGCCGTGCACGAACACGACGCGAAGCCCCGAAGCGGGCCCGGCGGTCAGGAAGCTGAGCGACCTTTCCTCGTCCCCGTTGCGAACGCTCGTCGTTCGTCGCACGAGAAGCGCCTCGCCCTCCTCGTCGACGCCATCGAGGCCGAGGCCGGTCACGGCGACGAATTGTTCGCGCAGGGGATGGAGCGGCGCGAGCAGCGAGGTCAGGAGGCCTTCGCCCTCGGTCCGATCCGGGTTCTCGATGACGATGACTGCGGCCGGCGGGTTGCAGGCGGCGAGATCGACCAACATCCGGCGCTTCCTCTCATTGGCCGCGCGTCTGCTTCGGGTAGCCCACATCATCCGCTCCGAACGGTCGCGCCGCCCTCATGTCGTCGGCGGATAGCACCTGCGCAAGCGCTCCTGACGCATCTGCAACCTGATCATGGCGCGCAAACCGAGCGGGCGCACCCCGTTTCGGATGTTTTCCGCCGCGATCTCGAACAGATAGCTGTATTGCCGCCAGAGAGAGGCATAGGCTTGGCGGAGCGTCTTCGCGCCGTCCCAGATGTGAAGCATCTCGGCTCCCGCGCCGTTGAGCTCGAGGATCAGCAGATCCTCGCCCTCCAGAAAGCGCTCCAACGTATCGAAGCGCAGATCAAAGCGCCCGAAATGGAAGCCTTCGATGTCGCGGGCGATCGCGTCGATCCGCTCCTCCAGCGCCGGCGTGACGAGCGAGATGGCGTCGCGATAGACGGCGCCGACGCGCGCCGCCCGGGTCTCCGTGAGGGGCACGATGCGGCCGGCTTCGGGCACGCTGTCCCATTCCGCTCCGTGGCGAGCCGCGAATATCTCAGCCGATTTGCGCAGGACGCAATCGTCGCCGACAAGGGCGGACAGCGTGCGGCGTCCGTCGCCCAGGACATGCGGGGCGTAGGTCAGCGCCATCGAGGCGATGCGGCCGCGAGCCTCTCCGGGCCGCCTGACGTAGAAGACGCCGGCCTCGCCCTGATAGGCGACGTAGGCCTGCAACATGAGGCCCGCTCCTTGGGGCAGGGCGGCGAGGTATTCGGCGAGGTCGGCGGGCGAATGGGCGAGCTTGACGCCCCAGCCCTGATAACCGCGATCGGGCTTCGTCACGAGCGGGAACGCGACGCCCGCCTGCGCCAGCGCGGCGCAGACTTCCGCGACGCGCGCGTCGTCGAAGGCGTCCCCGTGTCTGCGCTCAACGACAATCCACGGAGCGAGCCACTTGCGCGCGAGGGGCCCGAACAGCGAGAGGCACTGGCTCTTCGATTCGCCCCACAGGCCACCCGCCTCCATGGCTGGGTTGGCGGCGGTGGGGACCGTGGGCCCGCCGTGGCGCAGCGCGAGGGCGCACCACATCAGCGCCGGCGCGACGTAGAACGCCTGATCCGACAGCCGGCGTTTGAAGGTCGGATAGAGCGGGCCGCCGGTCAGCGGCGGCACGCCGCAGCCCTCGCGGATCACGGCGGCGACGCGCGGGGCGGCCTCGCGCGGAGCGGCGTCGAAAATGGGCGGACTGATCGCGGTGTCCGGCGTCATTGTTTCGTCTTCGCCGCCGCGTGACTGGCTTGTTCTGGGGCTAACCTAAAGAAAGCAAAATATCGCTTCCTGTCCAGCTTCCTTTTCGCCCGCTCAGGCGGCGATAGCCTTGTTCGGGACGATTGCGGCGTTCCCTCGCGCGACGAGGCTGATGAATTCCTCGATGGGCAACGGGCGCGAGACGAGATAGCCCTGACCTTCATCAACCCCGCATGCCCGCAGGGCGGCGCGTTGCTCTTCCGTTTCGATGCCTTCGGCGACCGTATTCATGGAAAGCGCTGCAGCGAGACTGACCAGCATCTCGATAATCGCCGATCCGGCGATATTCTGGCCGATGGCGTCGACGAAGATCTTGTCGATCTTGATCGTGTCGGCGCCGAGCGTCTGGATATAGGACAATCCGTTGTGACCGGTCCCGGTATCGTCGAGCGCGACCTTGAAGCCGAGGCTGCGGAGTGAGGCGACCTTGCGCGCCGCGTCGCCGAGATCCGGGATCTGCTGGCGTTCCGTCAATTCCAGCACGACGCTGTGTGTGTCGACGCCCGCCTGCGTGACGAGTTCAGTCATTTCCGCCGCGAAATCCGCGCTGAGAAGATCGGCCGGCGTCACATTGAACGCCACCTTGAACGCGGCGTTCCGCGATATCAGCGGTCGCAGGGCCTTCAGCGTCTTGCGCATCACGGCCCGCGTCATCGGAACGATGCGCCCGTTCTCCTCGAGAAGGCTGATGAAGCGGTCGGGCGTCACCACCGTGCCGTCCTGACGGATCCAGCGGGTCAAAACCTCACAACCGACGATCCGCTTGTCGTCGATGCTGAAGATGGGTTGCAGATAGGGCTGGAACTCGCCGGCGGCCAAAGCCGCATCGATCTCGTGCACGGGATCAGGCGTACGGCGCAGGGCGCGCAGCAGCATCAGGGCGAAGATCATGCCGAAGCCGCCGCCGACCGCCGCGACGACGGGTTGCGCTTCCATGTTCCAGCTTTGCAAGGGCGCGTTATCGATACGCAAGACGGTCTGGAGAGGGTAGCGCGCGGATGCCGCGCCCATGGCCATCGAATCCTTCGACGCCTCCCATCCCGGCTGGGGCGGCGCGTAGCGCGCGACGACCGTGCCTCCGTCGCCGAGCATGAGTTTCGCCTCTCCCCGGTCACGCAAGGCGGGAGGCAGTATATCGAAGAACAGGGCGTCGATATTCAGGGACGCCAGTAGGCCCGCCCCGGAAGGCAGGCGCCATGACACTCCGACCTGGCGCCCCTTTTCAAAGTCGAGCGCATGCAGGGCCACGTGTCGGTTGGAGGCCGGCTCTCCCGGCCCTATCGATGCCGGGGCGAGTCCGAGCTCGCGCGCATCCGGATGGGCCGAACACTGGATTGCGCCATCGTCGCCGAAAACATGAACGTCCTTGACCGAGCTGCGCTGGAACACAAGCCGACGAATTTCAGCTCGAGATTCCACCCCGCAACCGGTTGCGCCCAGCTCCATCGCTTCGACGAGGGAGATGACCGCGTAATCAATCGCCATCTCGGATCGATGAAGCAATTGCCGATTGAGTTCGGCGAGACGCTCCTTGTTCTGGCTGGAGACATGCAGGAAGAAGGCCGTGCCGGCGAGCGCCGCGAACGTGGCGGTGATCAGCAAGACAGCGACAAAACCGATAGCCCGTCTGTGCTTTTTGGTCATCCCTCACCGGCAGGTCGAACGACGCGCCCCATGACGCCACGTCACCATCCTGCGCCGATGAGATTGAGAAATCGTCAATCGGTTCGCAGACTGCCGAGCAAGCGCAAAAGCAAGCGCAAGCGCGCAACGCTCCGCGGGATTTCAGTCATAGACGACGAGTAGGTCCTTCGCGTCGATCTGGTCGCCGCGCTGCACGAGCACTTCGGCGATCGTCCCGTCGCGCTCGGCGTGGAGCGCCGTCTCCATCTTCATCGCCTCGATCGAGAGCAGCACGTCGCCCGCCTTGACCTTCTGGCCCTGCGCGACGGCGAGGGTCGAGACGATTCCGGGCATCGGAGCTGCGACCTGCGACGCGTCGCCCGGCGTCGCCTTGCGGCGGGCCTTGTCGGCGCCGGCGCCGTGGGCGCGGTCGGGGGCTTTCACGCGGCGGGGCTGGCCGTTCAGCTCGAAGAACACCGTCACCATGCCCTTCTCGTCCGTCTCGCCGATGGCGAGACAGCGGATCACCAGCGTCTTGCCGCGCTCGATCTCGACGAGGATCTCGTCCTCAGGCTGCATGCCGTAGAAGAATTCGGGCGTCGGCAGCGCGCTCACCGGGCCGTATTCCTCGCGCGTGCGGGCGAAGTCGGAGAAGACCTTCGGATACATCAGCCAGGATGCGAATTCCGCGTCGTCGAGCGGCTGCTCCAGCTCGGCTTCGACGCTTGCGCGCTCCGCCGCGAGATCGGCGGGCGGGATCAGCGCGCCGGGGCGCTCCGTTCGCGGCGTCTCGCCTTTCAGCGCCTTGCGCGTGATCGCCTCGGGCCAGCCGCCCGGCGGCTGTCCGAGATCACCGCGCAGCATCGAGACGACGGAATCGGGGAAGACGATCTCCTTGTCCGGGTTCTCCACGTCGGCGACGGTGAGATCCTGCGCCACCATCATCAGCGCCATGTCGCCGACGACCTTGGAGGAGGGCGTCACCTTCACGATATCGTCGAAGAGCAGGTTCACGTCGTGATAGGCGCGCGCCACTTCGTGCCAGCGGCTCTCGAGCCCCATGGAGCGCGCCTGCTCCTTGAGGTTGGTGAACTGCCCGCCGGGCATCTCGTGCAGATAGACCTCCGAGGCCGGGCCCTTCAGGTCGCTCTCGAAGGCGGCGTACTGGTTGCGCACGGCCTCCCAGTAGAACGAGATGCGCCGGATCCATTCGGGATCGAGGCCAGGATCGCGGGAATCGCCGCGAAGCGCCTCGACGAGCGAGCCGAGGCAGGGCTGCGACGTGCCGCCCGAGAAGGCGTCCATCGCCGCGTCGATGGCGTCGACGCCGGCCTCGACGGCAGCGAGCACGGTCGCCGCAGAGATGCCCGACGTGTCGTGCGTGTGGAAATGCAGCGGCAGGTCCGTCGCTTCGCGCAGGGCCTTGAAGAGCACGCGCGCGCCGGCGGGCTTGAGAAGCCCCGCCATGTCCTTGATCGCGATGATATGCGCGCCCGCCTTCTCCAGCTCCTTAGCCAGCGAGACGTAGTAGCGCAGGTCGTATTTCGCGCGCGCTGGATCGAGCACGTCGCCCGTATAGCAGATCGCCGCCTCGCAGAGCCTGCCTTCCTCGCGAACGGCGTCCATCGAGACGCGCATGTTCTCGACCCAGTTCAGGCAGTCGAAGACGCGGAACAGGTCGACGCCGCCCGCCGCCGCCTCACGCACGAAGGCGCGCACCACGTTGTCGGGATAATTGGTGTAGCCGACGCCGTTCGAGCCGCGCAGCAGCATCTGGAGCAGGATGTTGGGCGCGCCCTCGCGGATCAGCGTCAGACGCTCCCACGGGTCTTCCGCGAGGAAGCGCATCGCGACGTCGAAGGTCGCCCCGCCCCAGCATTCGAGCGCCAGGAGGTCGGGCAGGGCGCGCGCGTAGGTTCCCGCGACCCGCGCCATGTCATGCGTGCGCATGCGCGTCGCGAGCAGCGACTGGTGCGCGTCGCGCATCGTCGTGTCGGTGACGAGGACGTGATTCTCCGCGCGCATCCAGGCGGCGAATTTCTCCGGACCCAGTTCGTCGAGGCGCTGCTTGGCGCCCGCGCGCGGCTCGCCCGGATGGAAGGGGATGACGGGCGCCGCCGCGTCAGGATCGGGCCTCGCGCGCCCGCGCGTCTCGGGATGGCCGTTGACGCTGACGTCGGCGAGATAATTGAGCAGCTTCGTCGCCCGATCGCGGCGCTTCACTTGCGTGAACAGCTCCGGCGTCTCGTCGATGAAGCGGGTGGTGTAATTGTTCGAGCGGAAATCGGGATGCGCGATCACCGCTTCGAGGAAGGTGAGGTTGGTCGCCACGCCCCGGATGCGGAACTCGCGCAAGGCGCGGTGCATGCGCAGGATCGCCTCCTCGGGCGTCGGCGCCCATGCGGTGACCTTCTCCAGCAGCGGATCGTAGAAGCGGGTGATCACCGCGCCGGAATAGGCCGTGCCGCCGTCGAGGCGGATGCCGAAGCCCGTCGCGCCACGATAGGCGGTGATGCGGCCGTAATCGGGGATGAAGTTCTGTTCCGGATCCTCCGTCGTGATCCGGCATTGCAGCGCGTTGCCGTTGAGGCGGATGTCGCCTTGCGCGGGAACGCCCGATTCGGGCGATCCGATCGCCGCGCCCTCGGCGATGTGGATCTGCGCCTTGACGATATCGACGCCCGTCACCTCCTCGGTGACGGTGTGCTCGACCTGGATGCGCGGATTGACCTCGATGAAGTAGAAGTGGCCCGTGTCCGAATCCATCAGGAACTCGACCGTGCCGGCGCCGACGTAATCGGTGGCGTGGGCGATGCGCAGGGCGTAGTCCGACAACTCGCGGCGGCGCGCGTCGTCGAGATAGGGAGCGGGCGCGCGCTCGACGACCTTCTGGTTGCGCCGCTGGATCGAGCAGTCGCGCTCGAACAGATGCACGGCCTGCCCGTGACGGTCGCCGAGGATCTGCACCTCGACATGGCGCGCGCGCTCGACGAGCTTTTCCAGATACACCTCGTCCTTGCCGAAGGCGGCGCGCGCCTCGCGCTTGGCCTCCACCACCTCGCGCTCGAGCGTGTCCGCTGACCGGATCGCGCGCATGCCGCGCCCGCCGCCGCCCCAGGAGGCCTTGAGCATTACGGGAAAGCCGATCGTCTCCGCCATCTCGCGCACGCGGACGCTGTCGTCGGGGAGGGGATCGGTCGCCGGCACCACGGGAACGCCGACCTCGATCGCGAGTTCGCGCGCGGCGACCTTGTTGCCCAGCCGACGCATCGTCTCGGGCGAGGGGCCGACGAAGACGATCCCGGCCTCCGCGCAGACCTGCGCGAATTCCGGGCTTTCCGAGAGCAGTCCGTAGCCGGGGTGGATGGCGTCGGCGCCGGAGTGCTTCGCGACGCGGATAACCTCTTCGATCGAGAGATAGCTTTCGATCGGGCCGAATTCGCGCGCCAGATGCGGGCCTCGCCCGACCTGATACGATTCGTCGGCCTTGAAGCGATGCAGCGCGTATTTGTCCTCCTCCGCCCAGATCGCGACGGTCTTGATCCCCAGTTCGTTCGCGGCGCGGAAGACGCGGATCGCGATTTCCGAACGGTTGGCGACGAGAAGTTTGCGGATCGGCTGGAGCGAGGAAGGAGGCATACGATGGCTGACCTTGAAAAACCTCAGTATGACGAATGTTTTATATGCATTGCAACATTGCGCAACTGCGCCGATGCGCTGCTTTCGCATCAGCGGCGCCGCCCGGAAAGGTCAGGCCTGCTCGGCCTCGTCGCGTTTCTTTAG
>REDO01000155.1 GCA_007693435.1 Salinarimonadaceae bacterium
GCGATGATCGAAGGCTCCGCCCGTTCCATGGGCATTCAGGTCACGGGCTGAGGAGGGCGACATGGCTAAAGAAGGCAAGCGCATCCGCAAGGCCCGCGAGGGCATCGACGCCACGAAGCTCTACGGGCTCGACGAGGCGATCGTAATTCTGAAGGAGCGTTCCACCGCGAAGTTCGACGAGACCGTCGAGATCGCGATGAATCTCGGCGTCGATCCGCGCCACGCCGACCAGATGGTCCGCGGCGTCTGCAACCTGCCCAACGGCTCGGGCCGCACGGTCCGCGTCGCGGTCTTCGCGCGCGGCGCCAAGGCCGACGAGG
This sequence comes from Salinarimonadaceae bacterium, assembly GCA_007693435.1. Taxonomy (GTDB): domain Bacteria; phylum Pseudomonadota; class Alphaproteobacteria; order Rhizobiales; family Beijerinckiaceae; genus Saliniramus. The sequence goes on from REDO01000155.1 coordinate 321, forward strand.
CCAAGGCGGCGGGCGCCGACATCGTGGGCGCGGAGGATCTCCTCGAGATCGTCCAGGGCGGCACGATCGAGTTCGACCGCTGCATCGCGACGCCGGACCTCATGCCGCTCGTCGGCCGTCTCGGCAAGGTGCTGGGCCCGCGCGGCCTGATGCCGAACCCGAAGGTCGGCACGGTGACGATGGACGTGAAGGGCGCGGTCGAAGCCGCCAAGGGCGGCGCCGTCGAGTTCCGGGTCGAGAAGGCGGGCATCGTGCATGCCGGCATCGGCAAGCTCTCGTTCGAAGCCGACAAGCTGGCCGAGAACATCCGCGCTTTCGCCGATTCGGTGTCGAAGGCCCGCCCCTCGGGCGCCAAGGGCACCTACATCCAGCGCGTCGCCGTGACCTCGACGATGGGTCCCGGCCTCAAGGTCGACGTTTCGAGCGTCCTCAACAGCTGATCAGGCGGCGGCGATTTAGCGCTTGACTTTTTCGCCGCCTCCCCCTTGGCATCCAGGCGCCGACGCGCTATGGAGACCAATCGCGTCATTTGTCGATCATGCGACGCCCTTCGGGGCGCATGGTCTTCGTCGCGATTTCGCCCGGGCGACCGGGCGAAGGACGGCCGGAAAAAGCGGGTTCGCCCGTTCACCCGGTCACGTCCTGTCCGAGACTGCCGGCGCCGCGAGGCTTAATCCGAAAGGGCCTGCATAGACGGGGAAAACCGAATTTCCGGCGCATCGCCTTTTTTGGCGGAATGCGCCGCTGTTAGGTTCGAACCATCTCGCCCGAGCCGACGCATGTCGGGGAGGGGGACAGGGCTTGCAAAGGCGCCGCCCCAGCGGCCCCGGCAGCCCCGGGGTTTCAGGGCGGCAGGTGCAACCGGCGGAAGCGCATCGTCGCTTTCGCTAAGTCGGAGAGAGCCCAGTGGAGAGAGCAGCAAAACGCGAGCTCGTCTCGACGCTCAGCGACGTATTCAGGAATACGGGCGTTGTCGTCGTGGCCCACTATTCGGGCCTTACCGTCGCCGACATGCAGAAGCTGCGCGCGCAGATGAAGCTGGCCGGCGGCACGGTCAAGGTCGCGAAGAACCGCATCGCCAAGATCGCTCTCGAAGGCACGGACGTCGCGTCCATCTCGGAATTTCTGCAGGGTCCGACCCTGCTTTGCTATTCCGACGATCCGGTCGCGGCGCCGAAGGTCGCCAGTGATTTCGCCAAGGTCAACGACAAGCTCGTTATCCTCGGCGGCGCCATGGGTGCGACCGCTCTGAACGCGGACGGCGTGAAGGCTTTGGCCTCCCTGCCCTCCCTGGACGAACTGCGCGCCAAGATCGTGGGGCTGGTCAACGCCCCCGCGACCAAGATCGCCCAGGTCGTCAACGCGCCGGCTGCGAAGCTCGCCCGCGTTTTCGGAGCCTACGCCACATCCGAGGAAGCGGCTTGACGCCCATCCTGCAAACCAACGTTCGTTCGAACCTATCAGGGATCAAAGACAATGGCTGATCTTGCCAAACTCGTCGACGACCTGTCGTCGCTTACCGTCCTCGAAGCCGCCGAGCTCGCGAAGATGCTCGAAGAGAAGTGGGGCGTCTCGGCCGCCGCGGCCGTCGCCGTGGCCGCTCCCGGCGCCGCCGCCGCTCCGGCCGCTGAGGAACAGACCGAATTCAACGTCGTTCTCGCCGCCGTCGGCGACAAGAAGATCGAGGTGATCAAGGAAGTCCGCGCCATCACCGGCCTGGGCCTCAAGGAAGCCAAGGACCTTGTCGAGGCGGCCCCGAAGGCCGTCAAGGAAGGCGTCGGCAAGGACGAGGCCGCCAAGCTCAAGGAGCAGCTCGAGAAGGCCGGCGCCAAGGTCGAGCTTAAGTAATCCGGCCCGCCGCGCCTGCGGCGACGCTTCGATATCGACCGACGGCCCCGGGTTTTCCCGGGGCCGTCGTTGCCGTCCGGCGAACCAGCCGGAGGCGGGGACGGCGCGGGAGCGCCCGAACCAGGTTGCCGGGACGCGCCAGGCGCTCCCGATTGTCGTTTCACCCGGCGGCTTCGTGTCGCCGGACGGCTGACCAGGCGTTCCGGCGCCTTGAATTCATGACCGGGAGACCCGGTCAGCCGTGCATGAGGAGCAAGGTCGGACATGGCCAACACGCTGCAAGGCCGCAAGCGCATTCGCAAGTTCTTCGGCAAGATCGGTGAAGTGGCGGAGATGCCGAACCTCATTGAGGTTCAAAAGGCGTCCTACGATCAGTTCCTGATCATCGAAGAACCCAAGGGCGGACGTTCCGATGAGGGGCTCCAGTCCGTATTCAAGTCCGTGTTCCCGATTTCCGACTTCGCGGGAACGGCCCTGCTCGAATTCGTGAAATACACCTTCGAGGCGCCGAAATACGACGTCGACGAATGCCGCCAGCGCGGCATGACTTTCGCCGCGCCGCTCAAGGTGACGCTGCGCCTCATCGTGTTCGACGTCGATCCCGACACGCAGGCGAAATCCGTCAAGGACATCAAGGAGCAGGACGTCTACATGGGCGACATGCCCCTGATGACGGGCAACGGCACCTTCATCGTCAACGGCACCGAGCGGGTGGTGGTCAGCCAGATGCACCGGTCGCCCGGCGTGTTCTTCGACCACGACAAGGGCAAGACCCATTCCTCGGGCAAGCTGCTCTTCGCCGCGCGCATCATCCCCTATCGCGGCTCCTGGCTCGACATCGAGTTCGACGCCAAGGACATCGTGCATGCGCGCATCGACCGCAAGCGCAAGATCCCGGCGACCTCGCTGCTCTTCGCGCTCGGCCTCGACGCCGAAACCATACTCGACACCTTCTACGACCGCATCGTCTACACGCGCGACGGCGACGCCTGGCGCGTCCCCTTCAACGCCGAGCGCATGAAGGGCTTCAAGGGCACGGTCGATCTCGTCGACGCCGATAGCGGCGAGGTCATGCTCGAGGCCGGCAAGCGTCTCACCGCCCGCGTGGCCAAGCAGCTGACGGAGAAGAACGTCAAGGCCTTGCGCGCGACCGACGAGGATCTCATCGGGCGGTATTTCGCCGAGGACATCGTCGACGCCGCCACCGGCGAGATCCACGCCGAGGCCGGCGACGAGATCTCGGACAAGCTTCTCGCCACCCTGATCGAGGCGGGCCACACGGAAATCCCGGTGCTCGACATCGATCACGTCAATATCGGCCCCTATATCCGCAACACGCTGGCGGTCGACAAGAATTCCTCGCGCGAGGAGGCGCTGTTCGACATCTATCGCGTCATGCGTCCCGGCGAGCCGCCGACGATCGACACTGCGGAGGCGATGTTCCAGTCGCTGTTCTTTGATTCCGAGCGCTACGACCTCTCGGCCGTCGGCCGCGTGAAGATGAACATGCGCCTCGATCTCGACGCCGAGGACACCGTGCGCATCCTGCGCCGCGAGGATATTCTCGCGGTCGTCAGGGCGCTCGTCGGCCTGCGCGACGGCAAGGGCGAGATCGACGACATCGACCATCTCGGCAACCGCCGCGTCCGCTCGGTCGGCGAGTTGATGGAGAACCAGTACCGGCTCGGCCTGCTGCGCATGGAGCGCGCGATCAAGGAGCGCATGTCCTCGGTCGATATCGACACGGTCATGCCGCAGGATCTGATCAACGCCAAGCCCGCCGCCGCCGCCGTGCGCGAGTTCTTCGGCTCCTCGCAGCTCTCGCAGTTCATGGACCAGACGAACCCGCTCTCCGAGGTCACCCACAAGCGCCGCCTCTCGGCGCTCGGCCCCGGCGGCCTGACGCGCGAACGCGCGGGTTTCGAGGTGCGCGACGTCCACACCACCCATTACGGCCGCATCTGCCCGATCGAGACGCCGGAAGGCCCGAATATCGGCCTCATCAATTCGCTCGCGACCTTCGCGCGGGTGAACAAGTACGGCTTCATCGAGACCCCCTTCCGCCGCGTCGTCGACGGCAAGGTCACGGGTGAGGTGATCTATCTCTCCGCCATGGAGGAGGCCAAGTATCACGTCGCCCAGGCCAACGCCGTCACGGGCGACGACGGCAGCCTGACCGAAGACCTCGTGATCTGCCGCAAGGCCGGCGACGTCGTCGTGGTCACGCCCGACAAGGTCGACCTGATGGACGTGAGTCCGCGCCAGCTCGTCTCGGTGGCGGCGGCGCTCATCCCGTTCCTCGAGAACGACGACGCCAACCGCGCTCTGATGGGCTCGAACATGCAGCGTCAGGCCGTGCCGCTGGTGCGCGCCGACGCGCCCTTCGTGGGCACCGGCATGGAGGCGATCGTGGCCCGCGATTCCGGCGCCGCGATCGGCGCGCGCCGCGCCGGCGTCGTCGATCAGGTCGACGCGACGCGTATCGTCGTGCGCGCCACCGAGGACACGGACGGCGGCAAGCCCGGCGTCGACATCTACCGCCTCCAGAAGTTCCAGCGCTCCAACCAGAATACCTGCATCACGCAGAAGCCTCTGGTGCGCATGGGCGACGTCGTCTCCAAGGGCGACATCATCGCCGACGGCCCGTCGACCGAGTTCGGCGAGCTGGCGCTGGGCCGCAACGTGCTCGTCGCGTTCATGCCCTGGAACGGCTACAACTTCGAGGATTCGATCCTGCTCTCCGAGCGGATCGTCATGGACGACATCTTCACCTCGATCCATATCGAGGAATTCGAGGTGATGGCCCGCGACACCAAGCTCGGGCCGGAAGAGATCACCCGCGATATCCCCAACGTCTCGGAAGAGGCTTTGCGGAACATGGACGAGGCCGGCATCGTCTATATCGGCGCCGAGGTTCATGCGGGCGACATCCTCGTCGGCAAGATCACGCCCAAGGGCGAAAGCCCGATGACGCCGGAGGAAAAGCTCCTGCGCGCCATCTTCGGCGAGAAGGCCTCCGACGTGCGCGACACGAGCCTGCGCGTGCCTCCGGGCGTGAGCGGGACGGTCGTCGAGGTGCGCGTGTTCAACCGTCACGGCGTCGACAAGGACGAGCGCGCCCAGGCGATAGAGCGCGAGGAGATCGAGCGTCTCGCCAAGGATCGCGACGACGAGCAGGCGATCCTCGACCGCAACACCTATTCGCGCGTCGCCGATCTTCTCGTCGGCCAGGTGGCGATCGCCGGACCCAAGGGCTTCCGCAAGGACACCGAGCTGTCGCGCGACTCGCTCAACGAGTACCCCCGTTCGCAATGGTGGGCCTTCGCGCTCGCCGACGACGCGCGCATGGCGGAGCTGGAGGCGATCCAGAAGCAGTACGACGACTCGAAGAAGCGCCTCGAACAGCGCTTCCTCGACAAGGTCGAGAAGCTGCAGCGCGGCGACGAGCTGCCTCCGGGCGTGATGAAGATGGTCAAGGTCTTCGTCGCCGTGAAGCGCAAGATGCAGCCCGGCGACAAGATGGCGGGGCGCCACGGCAACAAGGGCGTCGTCTCGCGCATCGTCCCCGTCGAGGACATGCCGTTCCTCGAGGACGGCACGCATGTCGACATCGTGCTCAACCCGCTCGGCGTGCCGAGCCGCATGAATGTCGGGCAGATTCTCGAGACGCATCTGGGCTGGGCCGCCGCCGGTCTCGGCCGTCAGGTCGCGGAGGCGCTCGACGAATACCGCCGTTCGCACGACATGACCCCGCTGCGCGGAACCCTCGACCGCATCTACGGCGAGGAAGCCGGGTTCGCCGAGGTGGAGGATGATCGTATCGTCGAGATGAGCGAACACCTTCGCCGCGGCGTGCCGATGGCGACGCCGGTCTTCGACGGCGCCAAGGAAGCCGATATCGAAACGATGCTCGAACTCGCCGGGCTCGAGCGTTCGGGCCAGGTGACGCTCTATGACGGGCGCACCGGCGAGGCTTTCGACCGCCAGGTCACGGTGGGCTACATCTACATGCTCAAGCTCCACCACCTCGTGGACGACAAGATCCACGCCCGTTCGATCGGCCCCTATTCGCTCGTCACCCAGCAACCGCTGGGCGGCAAGGCGCAATTCGGCGGACAGCGCTTCGGCGAGATGGAGGTCTGGGCGCTCGAAGCCTACGGCGCGGCCTACACCCTGCAGGAGATGCTGACGGTGAAATCGGACGACGTCGCCGGCCGCACCAAGGTCTACGAGGCGATCGTGCGCGGGGACGACACCTTCGAGTCCGGCATCCCGGAGAGCTTCAACGTGCTCGTCAAGGAGATGCGCTCGCTCGGCCTCAACGTCGAACTCACCAGCTCGGAGCCGCCGGCCAATATTCCGCCGCCGGCCTCCGAAGCGGCGGAGTGAGCGTTGAGCTGCGCGGCCACGACCACGAACTGAGCAGGAGCCGCGGGGAACGTCCCGCGGCCACACGCATTTTCAGGTGGGGAGACCGGTCCGGTCCTCACCTCGCGAGGAGACGGCGATGAACCAAGAGGTCATGAATCTTTTCAACGCGGCTGTCGCGCCGCAGACCTTCGACCAGATCAAAATCTCGCTGGCGAGCCCCGAAAAGATCCTTTCGTGGTCCTACGGCGAGATCAAGAAGCCCGAGACCATCAACTACCGCACCTTCAAACCCGAGCGCGACGGCCTGTTCTGCGCCCGCATCTTCGGGCCGATCAAGGATTACGAGTGCTTGTGCGGCAAGTACAAGCGCATGAAGTACAAGGGCGTCATCTGCGAGAAGTGCGGCGTCGAGGTCACTCTTGCGCGCGTGCGGCGCGACCGCATGGGCCATATCGAGCTCGCTGCCCCGGTTGCGCATATCTGGTTCCTGAAGTCGCTGCCCTCGCGCATCGGCCTTCTGCTCGACATGACGCTGAAGGATCTCGAGCGCATCCTCTATTTCGAATCCTATGTCGTCATCGAGCCGGGCCTCACGCCCCTCAAGGAGCGTCAGCTTCTTTCGGAGGAGGATCACCTTCGCGCCCAGGACGAGTACGGCGAGGATTCCTTCACGGCGATGATCGGCGCCGAGGCGATCCGCAAGATCCTCACGGATCTCGATCTCGAGAAGATCGCGGTCGACCTGCGCCACGAGATCTCGGTCACGACCTCGGAGCTGAAGCCGAAGAAACTGCTGAAGCGTCTCAAGATCATCGAGGCGTTCCTGCAATCGGGCAACAAGCCCGAATGGATGATCATGACGGTGATCCCGGTGATCCCGCCCGATCTGCGTCCGCTGGTGCCGCTGGACGGCGGTCGTTTCGCGACCTCGGATCTGAACGATCTCTACCGCCGCGTGATCAACCGCAACAACCGCCTCAAGCGCCTGATCGAGCTGCGCGCGCCCGACATCATCATCCGCAACGAGAAGCGGATGCTGCAGGAATCGGTCGACGCCCTGTTCGACAACGGCCGCCGCGGCCGCGTCATCACGGGCGCCAACAAGCGTCCGCTGAAGTCCCTCTCCGACATGCTCAAGGGCAAGCAGGGCCGCTTCCGCCAGAACCTGCTCGGCAAGCGCGTCGATTATTCCGGCCGTTCCGTGATCGTCGTCGGGCCGGAGCTCAAGCTGCACCAGTGCGGCCTGCCCAAGAAGATGGCGCTCGAGCTGTTCAAGCCGTTCATCTACGCCAAGCTCGACGCCAAGGGCTATTCGGCCACGGTCAAGCAGGCCAAGAAGCTCGTCGAGAAGGAGCGTCCTGAAGTCTGGGACATCCTCGACGAAGTCATTCGCGAGCATCCGGTTCTCCTGAACCGCGCCCCGACCCTGCACCGTCTCGGCATCCAGGCCTTCGAGCCCGTGCTGATCGAGGGCAAGGCGATCCAGCTGCATCCGCTCGTCTGCGCGGCCTTCAACGCCGATTTCGACGGCGACCAGATGGCCGTCCACGTGCCGCTCTCGCTGGAGGCCCAGCTGGAAGCGCGCGTGCTGATGATGTCGACCAACAACATCCTGCACCCGGCGTCGGGCGCGCCGATCATCGTGCCCTCGCAGGACATCGTTCTCGGCCTCTACTACCTGACCATGATGGCCGACGGCGAGCCCGGACAGGGCATGGTCTTCGGCGACGTGGGCGAGATGGAGCACGCCCTCCATCAGAAGATCGTCACCCTGCACTCGAAGATCAAATACCGCGCCACCAATTTCGGCGAGGACGGCGTTCCCTACGCCAAGATCTACGAGACGACGCCCGGTCGCGTCCTGCTCGGGCAGCTCCTGCCCAAGGATGCGGCGGTCAGTTTCGACGTCGTGAACAAGCTCATGACGAAGAAGGAAATCTCCGGAATGATCGACACGGTCTACCGCAATTGCGGGCAGAAGGAGGCCGTGATCTTCTGCGACCGGATCATGGGGCTCGGCTTCTACCACGCCTTCCGCGCCGGCATTTCGTTCGGCAAGGACGACATGGTGGTTCCCGAGAACAAGTGGTCGATCGTCGACGAGACGCGCGCGCTGGTGAAGGATTACGAGCAGCAGTATCAGGACGGCCTCATCACGCAGGGCGAGAAGTACAACAAGGTCGTCGACGCCTGGGCGAAGTGCTCGGATCGTCTCGCCGGCGAGATGATGGCGCGCATCTCCGCCGTCCATAAGGACGAATCGGGCCGCGACAAGCCGATCAACTCGATCTACATGATGTCTCATTCGGGCGCGCGCGGTTCGCCCGCCCAGATGAAGCAGCTCGCGGCGATGCGCGGCCTGATGGCCAAGCCCTCGGGCGAGATCATCGAGACGCCGATCATCTCGAACTTCAAGGAAGGCCTCGACGTTCTCGAATACTTCAACTCCACCCACGGCGCCCGCAAGGGTCTCGCGGATACGGCTTTGAAGACCGCGAACTCGGGTTACCTGACCCGCCGCCTCGTCGACGTGGCCCAGGACGCGGTCATCCGCGAAGTGGATTGCGGCACCGAGAAGGGCATCTCGATGCGCGCCATCATCGACGCCGGACAGGTCGTCGCGACGCTCGCCTCGCGCGTTCTTGGCCGCACCGCCGCGGTGGAGGTGGTCGATTCCGACGGCGCGGTGATCGTTCCCAAGGGCGTGATGATCGACGAGTCGCATATCGACCAGATCAACGCCGCCGGCGTGCAGGAAGTGAAGATCCGTTCCGCTCTCGTCTGCGAGACGAAGAACGGCGTCTGCGCGACCTGCTACGGGCGCGATCTCGCGCGCGGCACCCCGGTCAACCAGGGCGAAGCGGTCGGCGTCATCGCGGCGCAGTCGATCGGCGAGCCGGGCACGCAGCTCACCATGCGCACCTTCCACATCGGCGGCGCGGCGCAGATCGCCGACACGTCCTTCGTGGAATCCTCCTTCGAGGGCACGGTGAAGATCCGCAACCGCTACGTCGCGCGCAATTCCGACGGCGATCTCATCGCCATGGGCCGCAACCTCGCCGTGGTGATCGTGGGCAATGACGGCGTCGAGCGCGCCGTCCACCGCATTCAGTACGGCGCGCGTCTGCGCGTCGACGAGGGCGATACGATCAAGCGCGGACAGCGCATCGCCGAGTGGGACCCCTATTCCCGTCCGATCCTCTCCGAGGTGGACGGCGTGGCGGCCTACGAGGATCTCGTCGATGGCGGGTCCGTCGTGGAGACGGTCGACGACGCCACCGGCATCGCCAAGCGCGTCATCATCGACTGGCGCGGCTCGCCGCGCACGTCGGACCTGCGTCCGGCGATTACGGTCGTCGATGATGCGGGCGAGGTGCTCAAGGCGCCGCGCGGCGGCGACGCCCGTTCGCTCCTGCCGGTCGACGCGATCATCGCGATCGATCCGGGCGGTCGCGTCAAGGCCGGCGACGTGCTCGCGCGCGTCTCGACCGAGAGCGCCAAGACCCGCGACATCACGGGCGGTCTGCCGCGCGTGGCGGAGCTGTTCGAGGCGCGTCGTCCCAAGGAGGCCGCGATCATCGCCGAGAAGTCGGGCACGATCCAGTTCGGGCGGGACTACAAGAACAAGCGCCGCCTGACGCTGACCCCGCACGACGGATCGGATGCGGTCGAATACCTGATCCCGAAGGGCAAGCACATCCACCTGCAGGACGGGGACGTGGTCGAGGTCGGCGACTTCATCGTCGACGGCAACCCCGCTCCCCACGACATTCTGGCCATCAAGGGCGTCGAGGAGCTTGCCGCCTATCTCGTAAACGAGATCCAGGAGGTCTACCGCCTGCAGGGCGTGACGATCAACGACAAGCACATCGAGGTGATCGTCCGCCAGATGCTGCAGAAGGTCGAGATCACCGACGGCGGCGACAGCGAGCTGATCGCCGGCGAGCAGATCGACCGCCTCGAGCTCGACGAGATCAACGAGCGGCTGGCGGCCGAACGTCGCAAGCCGGCGGAAGGCTCGCCGGTCCTGCTGGGCATCACCAAGGCGAGCCTGCAGACGCGCTCCTTCATCTCGGCGGCGTCCTTCCAGGAGACCACCCGCGTCCTCACCGAGGCGGCGGTCAACGGCAAGGTCGACACGCTCGAGGGGCTCAAGGAGAACGTCATCGTCGGCAGCCTGATCCCCGCCGGCACCGGCGCGCTCCACGCCCAGATCAAGGCGATCGCCCTGCGTCGCGACGATCTGATCCTGCAGCAGAAGGCGCAGGGTTCGGCCGCCGCCGGAGAGTTGCCTCCCGCCGCCGAATGATCGCGGAGGCCGTCTTCGCGCCGACGCGAGCATAAGGATCAGGAAGGCCGCTCCGCGAGGGGCGGCCTTCTTCGCAGGGAGACGAAAGAGGCGGCGCTCGGCCGAAAGTAGCCGTTTGCCTGTTGACTTCCGGGACCCCCGCCATTAGACAACGCGAACTTCACGACGGGCCGTAGGCGATGGTCGTCGAAACGACATGTTTCGACCGAGATCCCCTAAACGCCGTCGACACTCGGAATGTACTGACTGGCGTCAGCTTTTTGGGGCACGACCGTTCGCGCGGTCCTCTGCAAAACGACGCGCCAAAGGCCGGCACCGGCCGATGGCGCCGTTTCGTTTTGCGTATAGCCCCGAAGACGCTCGCGTCCCGTTCCGGGAGCAGGAATTCGCCGTGGCCGCGCCCCGACAGGGCCGGCGGCGGCGCAGTAGCAAGATGGTCGCGACGCGACCCTACGAGAGGGCAGAGGATGCCGACGATTTCTCAGCTGATCCGCAAGCCGCGGACGGCGCAGAAGAGCCGGAACAAGGTCCCGGCGCTGCAAGCGTGTCCGCAGAAGCGCGGCGTCTGCACGCGCGTCTACACGACGACGCCGAAGAAGCCGAACTCGGCTCTGCGCAAGGTCGCCAAGGTGCGCCTGACGAACGGCTTCGAGGTGATCGGCTACATCCCCGGTGAAGGTCACAACCTTCAGGAGCATTCCGTGGTCATGATCCGCGGCGGCCGCGTCAAGGATTTGCCGGGCGTGCGCTACCACATCATCCGCGGCGTTCTCGACACCCAGGGCGTCAAGGACCGCAAGCAGCGTCGTTCGAAGTACGGCGCGAAGCGTCCGAAGTAATTCGGACTTAGAAGTATTTTCAGGACGGAGCCTTCGCATGTCCCGCCGCCACCGCGCCGAAAAGCGTGAAATCATTCCCGATCCCAAGTTCGGCGACATCGTCGTCACGAAGTTCATGAACTCCGTGATGTACGACGGCAAGAAGTCGACCGCCGAGCGGATCGTCTATGGCGCTTTCGACATCATCGAAGAAAAGACCAAGACGGACCCGATCGACGTGTTCCGCCAGGCGCTCGAAAACGTCGCCCCGGCGATCGAGGTGCGCTCCCGCCGCGTCGGCGGCGCGACCTACCAGGTGCCTGTCGAGGTTCGTATGGAGCGCCGTCAGGCGCTGGCGATCCGCTGGCTGATCACGGCCGCGCGCGCCCGCAACGACAAGACCATGGTCGAGCGACTCTCGGCCGAGCTGATGGACGCCGCGAATAATCGCGGCAGCGCCGTCAAGAAGCGCGAAGACACGCACCGCATGGCGGAAGCGAACCGCGCCTTCTCGCATTACCGCTGGTAATGCGAAACCGATCGACGGAGTGAAGACGATGGCCCGTTCGCACGATATCCAGGACTACCGCAATTTCGGCATCATGGCCCACATCGATGCGGGCAAGACGACGACGACCGAGCGGATCCTGTATTACACCGGCAAGTCGCACAAGATCGGCGAAGTCCATGACGGCGCCGCGACGATGGACTGGATGACGCAGGAGCAGGAGCGCGGCATCACGATCACGTCCGCAGCGACGACGTGCTTCTGGCGCGAGAAGCGCCTCAACATCATCGACACTCCCGGCCACGTCGACTTCACCATCGAAGTCGAGCGCAGCCTGCGCGTCCTCGACGGCGCCGTATGCGTGCTCGACGGCAACCAGGGCGTCGAGCCCCAGACCGAGACGGTCTGGCGCCAGGCCGACAAATACGACGTGCCGCGCGTCGTGTTCGTCAACAAGATGGACAAGACCGGCGCCGACTTCTTCAAGTGCGTGCAGGACATCATCACGCGCGTCGCCGGCAAGCCCGTCTGCCTGCAGCTCCCGATCGGCGCCGAGGCGGACTTCAAGGGCGTGATCGATCTCGTCCGCATGAAGGCGATCGTGTGGGAGGAAGAGACCCTCGGGGCCAAGTTCAACGACACCGAAATCCCGGCCGATCTCCTCGATCAGGCGAAAGAATATCGCACCAAGCTCGTCGAGGCTTGCGTCGAACTCGACGACGAAGCCATGGGCGCTTATCTCGAAGGCGAGGAGCCGAGCGAAGAGAAGCTCGTCGAGCTGATCCGCAAGGCGGTCCAGCTGCGCGCCTTCCATCCGGTGCTGTGCGGCTCCGCCTTCAAGAACAAGGGTGTGCAGCCTCTGCTCGACGCGGTCGTCGACTACCTGCCGTCGCCCATCGGCCGCGGCGAGATCAAGGGCATCAACCCGGCGAACGAAGAGCCGATGGTCCGCAGGCCGTCCGACGACGAGCCTTTCTCGATGCTCGCCTTCAAGATCATGGACGATCCGTTCGTCGGCACGATCACCTTCTGCCGCGTCTATTCGGGCTCGGTCGAGTCCGGCTCGACCGTCATGAACTCGACCCGCGAGAAGAAGGAGCGCGTCGGCCGCATGCTCCTGATGCACGCGAACAACCGCGAGGACATCAAGGAGGCTCACGCCGGCGACATCGTCGCGCTTGCGGGTCTCAAGGACGTCCGCACCGGCGATACGCTCTGCGACCCGCTCAAGCCCGTCATCCTCGAGAAGATGGAATTCCCCGAGCCGGTCATCGAGATCGCGATCGAGCCGAAGTCGAAGGCCGACCAGGAAAAGCTGGGCCTCGCCCTGGCGAAGCTCGCCAACGAGGATCCCTCCTTCCGTGTCTCGACCGACAGCGAGTCCGGCCAGACCATTCTGAAGGGGATGGGCGAGCTTCATCTCGACATCAAGGTCGACATTCTGCGCCGCACCTACAAGGTCGACGCGAATATCGGCGCGCCTCAGGTCGCCTATCGCGAGACGATCACGAAAAAGGTCGAGATCGACTACACCCACAAGAAGCAGACCGGCGGCACCGGTCAGTTCGCCCGGGTGAAGATCGTCGCGGAGCCCAACGAAGTGGGCGCCGGTTTCGCCTTCGACGCCAAGATCGTGGGCGGTTCGGTGCCGAAGGAATACATCCCCGGCGTCCAGAAGGGTCTGGAATCGGTCATCGGAGCGGGCGTCGTCGCCGGCTTCCCCGTGGTCGACGTCAAGGTCTCGCTGATCGACGGCGCCTTCCACGAGGTCGATTCCTCGGCGCTCGCCTTCGAAATCGCTTCTCGCGCGGCTCTGCGCGAAGCGCTCCAGAAGGGCGGCTCGGTTCTTCTCGAGCCGATCATGAAGGTCGAAGTCGTGACCCCGGAGGATTACACCGGTTCGGTCATCGGCGATCTCAACTCCCGCCGTGGCCAGATCCAGGGTCAGGACATGCGCGGCAACGCGGTGGTCATCAACGCGATGGTCCCGCTCGCCAACATGTTCGGCTACGTCAACACTTTGCGCTCGATGAGCCAGGGCCGCGCGAACTACACCATGCAATTCGATCACTACGAGCAGGTGCCGTCCAACGTGGCCGCCGAAGTTCAGGCGAAATACGCCTGAGCTTCATTTCCGAAATTTTGAACTAACAGACTGGGTGCTGCCATGGGTAAGGAAAAATTCGCACGTACGAAGCCGCACTGCAACATCGGCACGA
>REDO01000012.1 GCA_007693435.1 Salinarimonadaceae bacterium
GGGATCTCGACGTTGAACTCTTCCTCGAACGCCATCACGAGCTCGACGGTGTCGAGGCTGTCGGCGCCGAGGTCATCGATGAAGTTGGCGTTGTCGGTCACCTTGTCCGCCTCGACGCCCAGGTGCTCGACGACGATCTTCTTCACGCGCTCAGCGATGTCACTCATCGTTGTATTCCTCGTATCACTCGTCGCTGGAGCCCGCTCGGGATCGAGGGGGCCATGATTGCGGTGGAACCCGGCCGGCGCCCTTGGCGAGCGTTCGGCTAGCGCAGGTGCAAAAGCCTTATTTCGCTTCCGGGTCAAGTCCCTGCCGCTAGGTCGATGAAGGATTATCACGTCCCCCGCCCCGTGGCGAGAGGCCGGAAGGTCCCCCCGCAGGGTTATCCAGTGCCGATTAAGCCCTTCAAATCATTGCCATTCCGCCGTTGACATGCAGCGTCTGGCCGGTCACGTAGGCCGCTTCTTCCGAGGCGAGGTAGAGAACGGCCGCCGCGACGTCGTCGCCGGTCCCGAGGCGTCCCGCAGGCACGTTTGCGAGAATCGCCTCGCGCTGCTTGTCGTTGAGCGCGTCCGTCATCGGAGAGGTGATGAAGCCCGGCGAGACGGTGTTGACGGTGATCCCGCGGCTCGCGACTTCCCCGGCAAGCGCCTTGGACATGCCCACGAGCCCGGCCTTCGACGCAGCGTAGTTGCCCTGCCCCGGATTGCCCGTCGTGCCTACGACCGAGCCGATATTGACGATGCGGCCGTAGCGGCGGCGCATCATGCCCTTCACGGCCGCGCGGGAGAGCCGGAAGGCGGCGGTGAGGTTGACGGCGATCACCGTGTCCCAGTCCTCGTCCTTCATGCGCATGAACAGGCCGTCGCGGGTGACCCCGGCGTTGTTCACGAGGATGTCGAGCCCGCCCATGGCCTCTTCGGCGGCGGGGACGAGACCCTCGACCGACTCCTTGTCGGAGAGGTTGGCGACGAGCGGGTGAACGCGTTCGCCGAGTTCGGCGGCGAGCGCGTCGAGCGCTTCGCGGCGCGTGCCCGAAATCGCGACATCGGCCCCGCGCGCATGCAGGACGCGGGCGATGGCGCCGCCGAGGCCGCCGGTCGCGCCGGTGACGAGGGCCTTGCGGCCGGAGAGGTCGAACATGCGTCTCGATCCTTTCTGTCAGAGCGTCTCTTGATATCTGGCGACGTCCTCGGGCGAACCGATCGCCTGCCCGGACGCTCCGGCGGCGATGCGCTTGACGAGGCCGGTGAGAACCTTGCCGGCGCCCAGTTCGAAAAACTGGGCGACGCCCGCTTCAGCCATGAAGGCGACGCTCTCGCGCCAGCGCACGGTGCCCGTCACCTGCGCCACGAGCGCGGCGCGGATCGCGTCCGGATCGGAGACCGGCGCGGCCTCGACATTGGCGACGACGGGAACGACCGGCGCGGAGACCGTCACGGCGGCGAGCGCCTCGCGCATGGCGTCCGCCGCCGGCGCCATCAGCGCGCAATGGAACGGCGCGGAAACGGGCAGGATGATCGCCCGCTTGGCGCCGCGCTCCTGCGCCAGCGCCACGGCGCGCTCGACGGCCGCCTTCGCGCCGGACACGACGACCTGTCCGCCGCCGTTGTCGTTAGCCGGATCGCAGACTTCGCCCTGCGCCGCGTCGCGCGCGATCGCGGCCGCCTGCTCGAAATCGAGCCCGATCAGCGCGGCCATCGCCCCCTCGCCGACCGGAACGGCCTTCTGCATCGCGTCGCCGCGAATACGCAGCAGACGGGCGGCGTCGCTCAGGGAAAAGGCGCCGGCCGCCGCAAGCGCGGAATATTCGCCGAGCGAGTGGCCAGCGACGAAGGCCGCGTGCTTGCTAAGGTCGAGCCCGGCCTCGGCCTCGAGCACGCGCGTCGTGGCGATGCTCACGGCCATCAGCGCCGGCTGGGCGTTGGCGGTCAGGGTGAGTTCGTCGGAAGGGCCTTCGAAAATGATCGTCGAGAGCTTCTGTAAGAGCGCCTCGTCGACCTCCTCGAACACGGCGCGCGCCTGCGGGAAGGCGTCGGCGAGCGCCTTGCCCATGCCAACGGTCTGACTGCCCTGGCCTGGAAACACGAATGCGCGGGTCATCGACGCTCCTCGTCGCTTGTCGGATCGGCCGGGACTGACAAAGGTTGCGAGCCGTGTCAAGCGAGGGCGGTCGCGCGCATGCACACGCAACTGTGAATCGACGGGCGACGGCGTGTTGGCGACGTGCGTATCGCCTTCCGGCGCATTCGGACCTATATGCGTCTTTTGATTAGTCGTAATGTTCGGCGCGCAGTCTTCGGCGCGCGTCTTGCACCGTCGACGCGAACTCGCTGTCGCGGCCCTTAGCCGGCCCGACGCGTGACGATTAAAAACAGCGTGCATGCTGCAAAGCGCGCGCGACGCGATGGAAACGTTCGATCGATGCCCGTGTGGAAACAGTTCCTCGTCGCCGCGCTCGTCCTCGTCCTTTCGCTGGGCGCCTGGGCGCTCGTCGCGCCGGATTCCCTTCCCGGTCCCGCACGCGACGCCGCGCAGAGGATCGGCCTTCTGACGAGCGAGCCCGCGAATGTCGGTGCTCCCGGACCGGGTGGACGGGCGCCGGGCGGCGGCCCGGGGCGTGGCGGCGGGGGCGGGCCTCCCGGCGGATTCGGCGGAGCTCAGGGCGGCAATCTTGTCGTCGCGGCGACTGTCACCGAAGTCGCCTCGAACCGGCGCGTCCAGGCGGTCGGCACGGCGGAGGCCAAACGCTCGGTCACGCTGTTCGCGCCGACCGCAGGCCTCGTGACTGAGGTGCTGTTCGAGGCGGGCTCCTATGTCGATGAAGGGCAGCCGCTCTTGCGTCTCGACGCGCGCGAGGAGGAGATCAACGTCGAGAAGGCGCAGATCGAATTGCAGCGTCGTCGCGAACAGTTCGCCCGTTTCGAGCGACTGTCGCAGACGCAGGCCGTCTCGATCGTGCAGGTCGACGAGGCGCGCGCCGCCGCGGATTCGGCCGCGGCGGAGTTGCGCGCAATGGAGCTGGCGCTCGAGCGTCGGACGCTGCGCGCGCCCTTCGCCGGACATATGGGCCTCGCCCAGGTGAGCGTCGGCGACCGCGTGACGACGACGACGAGCGTCGCCAATATCGACGACCGTCGCGTTATTCTGATCCGCTACCCCGTGCCCGAGCGCTTTTCGGCGCAGGCGCGTCCCGGCGCGGCGATGGAGGCGACCACGATCTCCTTCGGTTCGGAGATCTTCCACGGCGCCATCGCCGAAATCGATACGCGCATCGATCCGCAGGCGCGCACGCTGACGATCCGCGCCGCCGTTGATAATTCCGACGACCGGCTGCGCCCCGGCATGGCGTTCCTCGTGCGCACGAATTTCACCGGCGAGACGCATGCGGCCGTTCCGCTTCTGGCGCTCCAGTGGGACCGGGACGGCGCCTATGTCTGGCGGATCGACGACGACGTCGTGCGGCGCGTGGACGTGTCCATCGTCGAGCGCGGCGACGCCTCGGCGCTCGTCGCCGGCGATCTCGCCGCCGGCGACCAGATCGTCGTGGAGGGCGTCCAGCGCCTGCGCGACGGGACGCAGGTCACCGTCGTCGTGGCCGAGAACGAAACCCGGGGCCGGAGCTGACGCATGGCGATAATCGGCGCGAATGACGGCGGCCTTCCAGCCCTTTGCGTGAGGCGGCCCGTGCTCGCCGCCGTAATGAGCATGCTCATCGTCATCGCGGGCCTCGCCGCCTATCTCGGCGTGCAGGTTCGGGAGCTGCCGAACGTCGATCGTCCGATCATCACCGTGCGCACGGCGTTCCCGGGCGCGACGCCGGACGCCATCGACACGCAGGTGACGAGCGCCATCGAAGGGGCCGTCGCGCGCGTGCCCGGCCTCGTGTCCCTCTCCTCCTCGAGCCGGCGCGGCACGAGCCAGGTCACAGCGGAATTCTCCGACAGCATCGACATGAACGCGGCCGCCTCGGACGTGCGCGAGGCCGTGAGCGGAGTGCGCCGGCGGCTGCCGACGGACGCGGAGGAACCCATCATCGTCAAGGCCGATTCGGACGGCGAGGCGATGATGCGGCTTTCGCTGATCTCAGACGCGCTGCCCATCGACGAACTCACGGCGCTCGCCGAGCGCCAGGTCGTGGACCGAATCGCGGCGGTCGAGGGCGTCGCCGACGTGCAGGTCTGGGGCGCGCGCCGCCCGACATTCCAGGTCGTGGTCGATCCGGCGGCGCTGGCCAGCCGCAGCCTCGCGGTCAACGACGTGCAAACGGCCCTTCGCTCGATCCTCGTCGACCAGCCGGCGGGCACATTCCAATCGGGAGAACAGACGCTCCTCGTCGAGGCGGCGGCGAGCGTGCGCACGGTCGAGGAGATCGCGGCGACCTTCGTCAATCCGCGAACACGGATCGGGGACGTAGCGGAGGTGCGCCTCGCGCCGGCGGACCGCAGCACGATCCTGCGCGCCGACGGCGAGAGCGGCATTTCGCTCGGCATCCTCCGGCAGGCCCAGTCCAACACCATCGCGATCTCGGACGGCGTACGCGCGGCGGTCGACGATCTCAGGCGCGTGCTGCCCGACGGCGTGGAGTTGCGCATCAGCTCGGACGAGGCCGTGTTCATTCGCGGCGCCGTTAAGGAGGTCGTCACGACGCTCTTCATCGCCACGGGACTGGTGATTCTGATCATCCTGATCTTCTTCCGCTCGCTGCGCGCGACCTTCATCCCGACGATCACAGTCCCGGTCGCGCTGATCGGCACGCTCGCGGCGATCTGGGCCATGGGCTTCTCGATCAATGTGCTGACGCTGCTCGCGCTCGTGCTGGCGACGGGCATCGTCGTCGATGACGCCATCGTGGTGCTGGAGAATATCGAACGGCGGCGCAAGCAGGGGCTCGGACCGCGCGCCGCCGCCGTTCTGGGCGCGCGCGAGGTGTTCTTCGCCGTTATCGCGACGACGGTGACGCTCGTGGCGGTGTTCGTGCCGATCTCGTTCCTGCCGGGCACCGCGGGCAAGCTCTTCTCGGAATTCGGCTATGTGCTGGCCGCCTCGGTGATGTTGTCCTCGTTCGTCGCATTGACGCTCGTGCCGATGCTCGCCTCGCGCATGCTCAAGGACGGCGCTGTCGACGCGCAGACGGCCGAGCGTCGGGCGCGTTTCGATATTCTCGGGCGTTTCGGCTCGGTGGTCGTCGGGGTCTACGCCCGGCTTCTCTCGGGAGCCCTTCGCGCGCCCCTCGTCGTGCTCACGGTCGCGGCCGTGTTCGCGCTCGCGAGCTTCTTGGCCTTCAGGACCCTGCCGGAGGAGCTGACGCCGCCGGAGGATCGCGGTTTCGTCCTGCTCTTCGTAAGCGCTCCGCAAGGGTCGAGCCTCGACTACACCTCGCGCAAGGTGCAGGAGATCGAGGACCGCATCCGCCCGATCGTCACGCGCGGCGACGCCGAGAGCCTGCTCGCCATCGTGGGCCTCGGAGGCCGTACGAACAGCGCGTTCCTGATCATGCCGCTCGTCGACTGGAGCGAACGCGAACTCAGCCAGGCGCAGATCGTCGCCGAGGCGCGGCGCGCAATATCGGGCGTCGTCGGCGTCCAGGCCGTGATCCGCATGCCCAACAGCCTGCGCATCCGGGGCGCGGGTCAGGGCTTGCAATTCGCCGTGCGCGGGACCGATTACGGGCAGATCACGGCCGCCGCCGAACAGCTCGTGCGTGACATTCAGGACCGTGTGCCGGGCCTGCTGAACCCGTCGCTGTCCTTCGACGTCACGCAGCCGCAGCTCTCCGTGCGCATCAACCGCGACCTCGCGGCCGATCTCGGCCTGTCGACCGAGAACGTGTCTCTGGCGCTCCAGACCATGCTCGACGGGCGCCGCATCGGCGACATCAGCGTCAACGACCGCTCGATCGAGGTGCAGATGCGCGGCCCGGCCGACGCGATCCGCAATCCGTCCGATCTCGAAAGCCTGTTCATCCGCGCGAGCGACAACAGGCTCGTGCCGCTCTCCTCGGTCGTCGAGCTGGAAGAGGCCGCCGTCGCGCCCTCGCTGCAGCGCGAGGGCCAGATGCGGGCCGTGCCGGTCAATTCCCCGCTCGCGGACGGCTACGACCTGCGCCGCGCCATGGCGGATATCGAGGCCCTTGCGGCGGAGACCTTGCCGCCGGGGACGAATATCCAGTTCCTCGGCGAGGCGGCGGCGCTGGACCAGACCTCACGCGGGCTCGCCATCACCTTCGCCTTCGCGCTCCTGATCGTGCTGCTGGTGCTCGCGGCGCAGTTCGAGAGCTTCACGAGCGCCGTCGTGATCATGGTGACCGTGCCGTTCGGCATCGGCGCGGCGCTGCTCTCGATGGCGATCGCGGGCACATCGATCAACATCTACAGCCAGATCGGACTCGTGATCCTCATCGGCCTGATGGCGAAGAACGGCATTCTCATCGTCGAATTCGCCAACCAGCTGCGCGACCGGGGCGCGAGCGTCATGGACGCCGTGCGCGAGGCCTCGATCGTGCGCTTCCGTCCGGTGATGATGACGCTGCTCTCCACGGCGCTCGGCGGGGTGCCGCTGATCCTTTCGACGGGCGCGGGCGCGGAGGCGCGTCAGGCGCTGGGCTTCGTCGTGGTCGGCGGGCTGATTCTCTCGGTGCTGTTCACGCTGTTCCTCACGCCGGTCACCTTCTCGCTGCTGGCGCGTTTCTCCAAGCCCCGCGCGGCGGAGACGCAGCGCGTCGAGCGCGAACTGGAGCAGGCGGCGCGGCTGGAGCGGGAATTCGCCGAGGAGACCGCGACGGCGCAGGCGCGGTCCAGACCGGCCCCGGCGGAGTGAGCGGCCGTCCACCGGTCAGCTGAGGCCGCCGGACAATTCCTGTGACGGCGGCGCGACGGGATGCCCCTCGAGCCCCGTCGCCACGAGTTTCTCCCAGACCGCCTCCGCGCTGTCGGCGAAATCGATCAGCGAGAGGTCGCTCTCGGCGATCATGCCGTGCTCCGCGAGCACGCGGAAATTCACGACGCTGCGCCAGTAATCCTCGTCGAAGAGCACGATCGGGATGCGCGGCGCCTTGCCCGTCTGGCACAATGTCAGCAGCTCGAACAGTTCGTCGAGCGTGCCGAAGCCGCCGGGGAAGATGACGAGCGCGTTGGCGCGCATCGCCAGATGCATCTTGCGCATCGCGAAATAATGGAAACGGAAGGTCAGCTCCGGCGTCGTCCAGGGATTCGGCTCCTGTTCGCGCGGCAGGGTGATGTTGAAGCCGATCGACGGCGCGCCGGCGTCCGCCGCGCCCCGGTTGGCGGCGCCCATGATGCCCTCGCCGCCGCCCGTGGCGATGACATTGTCACGATGCGGCCGGCCGTCGAGCAGCGCGCCGCCGCGCTGCGAGGCGATGCGCCCGAAGAGCCTCGCCTGCTCATACCAGAAGGGCTGGCGGCCGGGACCGTCCTCGCGCACGCGGGCGCTGCCGAAAACGACGATGGTCGAGCCAACGCCCCAGGCGCGCAATTCTTCTTCCGCCTTGGCGTATTCAAGCATGAAGCGCACGCCGCGCATCGAATCGCCCAGCAGGAAATCAGGATCGAGGGCGGCGAGGCGATAGGCCTTCGAGGCTTTGTTGTCGGTCGTGCCGTCGCTCATGCGCTTCCTCCTTCGTTGTCGTCTTCGCGCGGTCAGCCGCGCGCGAGTTCGGCCGCATCGATCCCGACCGCGTCCGCGAT
Organism: Salinarimonadaceae bacterium; assembly: GCA_007693435.1. Classification (GTDB taxonomy): domain Bacteria; phylum Pseudomonadota; class Alphaproteobacteria; order Rhizobiales; family Beijerinckiaceae; genus Saliniramus. The sequence goes on from REDO01000012.1 coordinate 7,707, forward strand.
CCGCTCGAAGCCGCGCTCCCGGATGCGGGCGCAAAGCCCCTCCTTGATGTCGGCGACGAGACCAGGCCCCGCATAGACGAGCGCAGTATACAACTGAACGAGGCTGGCCCCGGCGCGGATCTTGGCGAAAGCCGCTTCCGGCCCGTCCACGCCGCCGACGCCGACCAGCGGCGCGCGCCCCTCGACACGCAGGGCCGTCTGCGCCAGAAGCCGCGTCGAAGCCTCGAATAGCGGGCGGCCGGACAGACCGCCGGCCTCGGCGGCGAACGCCTTCTCGATCAGACTGTCGGGACGCGCCACCGTGGTGTTCGAGACGACGAGGCCGTCGATCCCGCGCGCCAGCGCCGTCTCCACCACGGCGTCCAGGCTTTCCAGGGACAAGTCCGGCGCGATCTTGAGCAGAAGCGCCGTGCGCGAGCCGTGCTGCGCGTCGGCGGCGTCGCGGGCCTCGACCGCGCGGGCGAGCAATTCGTCGAGAAACGCCTCGCCCTGGAGGTCGCGCAGCCCGGGCGTGTTCGGCGACGAGACGTTGATCGTCAGGAACCCGGCGAGCCCGCTCAGGGCCGTCACGAGCACGACGTAATCCGCGACGCGATCGTCGGAATCCTTGTTGGCGCCTATGTTGACGCCCACGATTCCGCTGCGCCCGCGCCGCTTCTTGAGACGCGCCGCGACCGCCGCCACCCCGTCGCTGTTGAGACCGAAGCGGTTGATCACCGCGCCGTCACGCGGCAAGCGGAAAACGCGCGGGCGCGGGTTGCCTGGCTGGGGAAGCGGGGTGACGCCCCCGCATTCGACGAAGCCGAAGCCGAGCGAGAGAAGCTGGTCCGGCGCCTCGCATTGCTTGTCGTAGCCGGCCGCGAGGCCGACAGGATTGGGAAAGCGCAAGCCGAAGGCGTCGACGGCGAGCGCCGGATCGTCGGGAGCGGGCGGAAGCGCCGGCAACAGCGACAGTGAGCGGATCGAGGCCGCGTGCGCCGTCTCCGGATCGAGCGCGTGCAGGATCGGCCGCGCCATGGAGAACAGCGCGCGCATCATGGGATCGTCTCCGGAAACGAATGGCTTCCATCGGGGTTCAACGGGAGGGGCTCGACCGATATCACCGCCGCGAGATCGAGCGCGCCATAGAGGTGCGGGAAGAGCGCGCCGCCGCGCGAGGGCTCCCACAGCAGCGCCGGGCCGAGCTTGCCCGGATCGACGGCGACGAGCAACAGGTCGGCCTGCCCCCGGAAGTGCTTCGCCGCAGTCTCCCGCGCCTGCTCGGCCGTCGAGAAATGGATGAAGCCGTCGGCGATATCCACCGGAGCGCCCTCGAAGCGCCCTGCCCGCTCGGCGGCGCGCCAGAGCGCGGCAGGGGCGATCTTGTAGATCGGCTGATCATCGGGCGTCGGCATGGATTCTCCCGGGGACGAGGCGCAAAAAATGCGCGCTCATCGCATAGCGGAAGCGCCGCGAGCGAGGCAAGCCGAAGAGGCGGGCGGCGGAAAAAATTTGCCGAAAAGCCAGCTATCAGCTATCATTCCTAATATAGGCGGCTCGTCTTAATTTCGCCGTCTTCTTTCCGGAGACGCCCATGCTGACCCATAGTCAGATCTGGTCCGCCATCGACCGGCTCGCGGAACGTCACGGCTTGTCAGCGTCCGGACTGGCCCGCCGCGCCGGGCTCGACGCTACGAGTTTCAACAAATCGAAACGGGTGAGCGCCGACGGGCGCGAACGATGGCCGTCAAGCGAGTCGATCGCCAAGATCCTCGCGGCGACCAGTTCGAGCGCGCGGGAATTCGTCGGATTGATCGATCCGGAAGCGGCCGCTCCGCCCGCGACCATCCCGCTCGTCGGCTGGGCGCAGGCCGGGGCTGGGCGCTTCTTCACCGAAGACGGCATGCCTTCTGGCTCGAGCTGGGACGAGATCGAGTTTCCGGAACCCGGCCCCGACAAGGTCTTCGCCCTCGAAGTTTCGGGCGACTCGATGGAGCCGCTCTATCGCGACGGCGACATCCTGATCGTCTCTCCGGGAGCGAGCGTGCGCAAGGGCGACCGGGTCGTCGTCAGGCTGCACAACGGAGAGGTGACGGCCAAGGAATTGTGGCGGCGCACGGCGCGAAACATCGAGCTTCGCTCGCTCAACGCGGATCACGAAGATCGCCTCGTCCCGCTCAGCGACGTCGCCTGGCTGGCGCGCATTATGTGGGTTAGACAGTAGAATTTTATACATTTATAATTATTTGTAATCATATATTTCAATTTATAATTTTTATTGACACACAATAACATATGGACGACGCTCAACCTGCCGTAGCGCAAGAGGAGTATCGTCATGGCGCATCCGCGAAACGTCGAGACGTCGCAAGCGACCGAGCGCAAAACGCAGGGCGTCGGGATAGACCAGCTCTCGGCCATCCCAGCCAACCGCGAAGCGCTGCTGATGATCCGCATCGGAGAAACCAAGGAGCGCGTCATCGCAGCGTGGAGCCGCGCGGTTCCCGTTATCGCTCCCTCAGGCCACGTCACCGTGGACGAGGCTCGCGAGGTCGGCGTCGGCGTGGCTGTCTATGCAGCAATGGCGGCGCGATACGGCAAGACCGCCCAGGAGGCGTTGACCCACGACGAATTCCTCGCGCTTCTGCCGAGCCTGATAGAATACTGGCCCGTGACGGAGGAGGGGCTCGTCGCCCTCGAGGATCTGCTCGCGGAAACCGAAGCGGTGTACGCGGTTTGCGCCGGCTGAAGCCGCGCGTCAGGCGGCGCTCGCCGACCGGGACGCCGCTCCGACCTTGGCGGCGAGGATCACCGCCTGCGTGCGACTGTCGACTCCGAGTTTCTGGAGGATCGCCGAAACATGCGCCTTCACGGTCGCTTCCGACACGGCGAGTTCATATGCGATCTGCTTGTTGAGCAATCCCTCGGACAACATCATCAGTACGCGGACCTGTTGGGGCGTCAGCGTCGCCAGCCGACGGGCGATTTCCGCAGCCTCGTCGTCCTCCGGGGCGTCCATGTCGAGATCCGGCATGGTCCAGACCGCGCCGGCGAGAACCGATGAGAGAGCCTCGCCGATCCTCTCGATATCAAGAGACTTCGGAATGAAGCCGGAAGCGCCGAAGGCGATCGCGCGGCGCATAACGGCCGCGTCCTCCGAGCCGGAGACGATCACAACCGGCGTCGCGGGATGCTGCGCGCGCAGATAGATCAGCCCCGAAAAGCCCTGAGCGCCGGGCATGGCGAGATCCAGCAGGACGAGATCGACGTCGCCCTCGCTGCGCAACACTTCGCCGAGCCTGTCGAGATCGCCGGCCTCGACGATGCGGGCCCCCGGAAGAACCGAGGTGATCGCCTGCCGCAACGCCCCGCGAAACAGCGGATGATCGTCGGCGATGACGATCGTCGTCTGTGCGTCGCCCTCCATGTTTCCCCCGGTCGTGGATTTTCTCGCATTCGACCCACGCATTGTCGAACTTTCGCGTACAATTGCAACTTTCGTCTCGCATGATCCACGCAATCCGGCGCGGCATGGGCCGGAAAGCCGGCCGCGCGGACGCGAATGAACCGTCGAATGCGCAGATTCTGTTACTGGCCGGCCCGTAATCATTCGGAACATAACTGGGGAAGAGTGCTGTCAGATGTCCCACAAGGCCAAGAATGCTAACGATCTGCGCTGCGCCTCCTGCCGGGAGGGTCAGCATTTCGACATACCGTTCTCGATGGCGTTCCAGCCGATCGTCGATCTCGCAAGCGACGCAATCTTCGCCTACGAAGCGCTGGTGCGCGGCCTGTCGGGCGAGGGCGAGGGCGCGATCCTCTCATGCGTGAACGACCAGAACCGCTACGCCTTCGATCAGGCCTGCCGGATTCGCGCCATCGAATTGGCCGCGCAACTGCGGTTGTCCGAGCATGCGCGATTCGTCTCGATCAACTTCCTTCCGAACGCCGTCTACCGCCCGGAAGCCTGCATCCGCGCGACGCTCGCGGTCGCCGAACGGGTCGAATTCCCCCTGGAGGCGATCATCTTCGAGCTCACCGAGGGCGAGGCGCTGTCGGAGCCCGCGCATCTCAAGAGCATCGTGGAAAGCTATCGCAAGATGGGCTTTCGCACGGCGATCGACGATTTCGGCGCCGGCTTTTCCGGCCTTAACCGCCTCGCGCAATTCCAGCCCGATCTCGTCAAGCTGGACATGCAGCTCGTGCGCGACATCGACAAGGACCCCGTCAAGCGCGTCATCGTCGGCGGGATCGTGAAGATCTGCGGCGACCTTGGCATCGAGATCATCGGCGAAGGCGTCGAGACGGCGCAGGAGAGCTTGGCGCTGCTCGATCTCGGCATCTCGATCCAGCAAGGCTACCATTTCGCCCGGCCCGGCTTCGAGACCCTGCCGGAGGTCGCCAAGGGCGTCGCCGCGCTAGCCTGATTCAGGCCCGAGCAGCGCCGCGAGCGTCTCGATCCTGTCGGCCTCGGCGGCCGGCTTGTCCCAGCGGATGCGGTGGATGCGGGGAAAGCGCATGGCGAGCCCCGACTTGTGGCGCGTCGAACGCTGCAGCCCCTCGAAAGCGACTTCGAGCACAAGGCCGCCATCCGCGCCATGCGCCACTTCGCGCACGGGCCCGAAGCGGTTCGTCGTGTTGTTGCGCACGTATCGGTCGAGCTGGATCAGCTCCTCGTCGGTGAAGCCGAAATAGGCCTTGCCCACCGGCGCCAGCCGGTCGCCGTCCGCCTCCGCGCGCCAGACCCCGAAGGTGAAATCCGAATAGTAGGACGAGCGCTTGCCGTGACCGCGCTGGGCGTACATCAGCACCGCGTCGATGAGATACGGGTCGCGCTTCCACTTGAACCAGTGGCCCTTCGGGCGTCCCGGCAGAAAGGGACTGTCGGCGCGCTTGATCATCACGCCCTCGACCGCGGCGGCGTCCTCGCCGGCTCCGGCGCTCGCGGGATCGAGCCGCGCGGCGGCGAGCGTTTCCCAGTCGTCGAAGGCGACGAGCGGCGAGATGTCGAGCCGGGGATGGGCGCGGCGCGCGATATATTCCTCAAGCAGCGCGCGGCGTCGCGCGAAGGGCAAGGCCCGCAGATCCTCGCCGTCGAGGGCGAGGAGGTCGTAGACGCGGATATGCGCCGGACATTCCGCCATCTGCTTGCGCGAGGCGGCTTTGCGGTTGAGGCGCTTTTGCAGGACGTTGAAGCTCTGCACCCTGCCCTCGCGCAGGATCAGGAGCTCCCCGTCGAGCGCCGCCTCGCCGTCGAGCGCTTCCAGGAGATCGGGGAAGGCGGCTGAAATGTCCTCGCCGCTACGCGAATAGAGGCGGCGCGCGAGGCGGCCGGCGGAATCGCGCCCGCTCGCGGCCTGCACGCGGATGCCGTCCCATTTCCATTCGGCCAGGAACTGCGCCGGATCGAGCGCGGCGAACTCCGCCTGGTCGATCGGATGAGACAGCATCGGCGGCCGGAACGGCGTCGGATCGTCCGAGACGGGGCGCTCCCCCCGCCCTTCCGCCCAGGCGAACAGGCCGGCATAGGGCGGCGCGAGCCCGTGCCAGACCTCCTCGACCGCGTCGGGCTCCAGATCGCCGAGGCGCGCCAAAGCCGTCTTGGCGAGGCGCGCGGAGACGCCGACGCGCAAGGCGCCGGTGATCAGCTTGAGAAGCGCCCAGCGCCCGTTCTCGTCGAGCGCGTCGAGCCAGCCGGCGAGCATCCGGGGAAGCTCGGCGCGCGAGCCGGTGGCGAGCCCTTTGACGACGGAGGACAGCGTTGGCGCCGGCGCCCCCTGCGACGCCGCCTTGGGCCAGAGCAGCGCCGTCGTCTCGGCGAGATCGCCGACATAATCGTAGGACATCCTGAACAGCACGGGATCGGTGCGCTCGGCGATCAGACCCCGGATCAGCCCGGCCTTGGCCTCGCGGAAGCGCAATTCCCCTGTGATCGCGGCGAGCGCGAAACCGCGTTCGGGATCGGGCGTGCGGGCGAAGTAGTCCGTCAGCAGCCGGATCTTGGCGTTGCGTCCCGGCTCGAAGGCGAGCCTGTCGAGAAGCGCGGCGAAAGCCTCCATGTCAGGCGCCCTCCTCCGCTTCTTCGCCGTAGCCGAGGAGATTGAGCGGGCGCGCCGCGACGCCTTGTGTCCCGCACCAATGCACGAGCGCCTCGGCCTCGCCGTGGGTCACCCAGACCTCGCCGGCCCCCGTCTCACGGATCGTGGCGACGAGCCCGTCCCAGTCGGCGTGGTCGGAGATGACGAGCGGCAGCTCGACGCCCCTTTGACGGGCGCGGGCGCGCACCCGCATCCAGCCGCTGGCGAAACACGCGACCGGATCGGGGAACTTGCGCGACCAGAGGTCCTGCATGGCCGATGGCGGGCAGATCACGATCTCGCCGCCGAGCCGGGCGCGGTCGGCCGCCGCGACCTTCACGGTCTCGCCGAGGCCTGCGCCTTGCGACGCGTAGAACGCCGTCAGCTTTTCCAGCGCGCCGTGGAGATGGATCGGCCGGTCGTAGCCCTCCTCGCGCAAAAGCGCCATCAGGCGCTGCGCCTTGCCGAGCGCGTAGGCGCCCACGAGATGCGCCCGGTCGGGAAAAAGCGCGAGCGAGGCGATGAGCTTTTTCACTTCCGCCCGCGCGTCGGGATGGCGGAAGACCGGCAGCCCGAAAGTCGCTTCCGTGATGAACACGTCGCAGGGGACGCATTCGAAGGGCGC
>REDO01000011.1 GCA_007693435.1 Salinarimonadaceae bacterium
AGCTCGCCCTCGATGACGAGCGGCCCGCGCCCCGCCTTCTGCTGGCCGAAGCCGCCGGCCTGACGCTGCTGCGCGCGTTGCCAGCCGGGCGTTGAATAGTTCGACCCGAAGGTCTCGATCCGGTCGAAGCGCGAGCCGCTCTGCTGACCGCCGAAGCCGAATTGCGCCGGCGCCTCGACGACCTCGACGGCGTCCTCCGGCAATTCGTCGATGAAGCGGCTGGGCGACGTGGCGTTCCACATGCCGTGGATGCGTCGGTTCGAGGCGAAGTAGATCTTGGCCCGTCGGCGCGCGCGCGTCAGCCCGACATGGGCGAGGCGACGCTCCTCCTCGAGCCCCGAGAGCCCGCTTTCGTCGAGCGCGCGCTGGTTCGGAAACAGCCCTTCCTCCCAGCCGGGCAGGAAGACCGTGTCGAATTCCAGCCCCTTCGCCGCGTGCAGCGTCATCAGGCTGGCGCGGTCCTCGCCGCCCTCCTCGTTGCGCTCCATCACCAGCGAGACGTGTTCGAGGAAACCGACGAGATCGGGGAATTCCTCCATCGAGCGGACGAATTCCTTGAGGTTCTCGAGGCGCCCGTGCGCGTCGGCCGATTTGTCCTTCTGCCACATGTCGGTATAGCCGGATTCCTCCAGCACCACCTGAGCCAGTTCGTGATGCGCCATCGTCTCGCGCAGCTCGCTCCAGCGTTCGAAGGAGCGCACGAGATCGCGCAGCGCGCCGCGGGGCTTCGGCTTCAGTTCGTCCGTCTCGACGAGGAAGCGCGCGGCCTGCATCAGAGAGAGGCTGGCGGCGCGCGCGTGGTTGTGCACCACCTGAATCGTCGCGTCGCCCAGCCCGCGCTTGGGCGTGTTGACGATGCGCTCGAAGGCGAGGTCGTCGGAGGCCGAGTTGACGCAGCGCAGATAGGCCAGCGCGTCGCGGATCTCGGCGCGCTCGAAGAAGCGCGGGCCGCCGATGACGCGATAGGGCAGGCCGAGCTGGACGAAACGATCCTCGATCTCGCGCATCTGCGCCGAGATGCGCACGAGAACGGCGATCTGCGACAGCGGATGCCCCTTCGACTGGAGCGCCTCGATCTCCTCGCCGATGGCGCGGGCCTCCTCGCCGGAATCCCATGCGCCCGACACCGTCACCTTTTCGCCGTCGGCGTCCTCGGTGCGCAGCGTCTTGCCGAGCCGGCCCTGATTGTATGCGATGAGATGGGAGGCCGCCGCGAGGATATGCCCTGTCGAGCGGTAATTGCGCTCCAGCCGCACGACGGCCGCGCCGGGAAAATCGTGCTCGAAGCGCAGGATATTGTCGACCTCGGCGCCGCGCCAGCCGTAGATCGACTGGTCGTCGTCGCCGACGCAGGCGAGGTTGCGCCGCTTCTGGGCGAGAAGCCGTAGCCAGAGATATTGCGCGACGTTGGTGTCCTGGTACTCGTCGACGAGCATGTAGCGGAACCGGTTCTGGTAGCTCTCCAGAATGTCCGGATGCGCCCGCCAGAGCCTCAGGCATTCGAGCAGCAGATCGCCGAAATCGGCCGCGTTGAGCGTCTTGAGGCGTTGCTGATAGGCGGCGTAAAGCTCGCCGCCCTTGCCGAAGGCGAACGCGCCGGCCTCTCCCGGCGGAACCTTGTCCGGGCCGAGCCCGCGGTTCTTCCAGCCGTCGATGATGCTGGCGAGCTGGCGCGCCGGCCAGCGCTTGTCGTCGACGCCAGCCGCCTCGATCACCTGCTTGAGCAGGCGAAGCTGATCGTCGGTCGCGAGGATGGTGAAATCCGAGCGCAGGTCCACGAGTTCGGCGTGGCGGCGCAGGATCTTGGCGCCGATCGAGTGGAAGGTGCCGAGCCAGGGCATGCCCTCGCCGACCTCGCCGATCAGCGCGGCGATGCGCTCCTTCATCTCGCGCGCGGCCTTGTTCGTGAAGGTGACGGCGAGAATTTCAAAGGGGCGCGCATGGCCCGTCGCGATGAGATGCGCGATGCGCGTCGTCAGCACGCGCGTCTTGCCGGTGCCGGCGCCGGCCAGAACCAGAACTGGCCCGTCGATCGTCTCTACAGCCCTGCATTGCTCGGCGTTGAGGCCGGTGAGATAGGCCGCCTGCGGGGCGATTGCGGCCCGTGCCCGGGCGCTGATCGAGCCGCCCTGTGGCGGGGGCGGCGCATGCGTATCGTCGGGCCGATTCATGGGGCGGAACATGGACCAAAAGGCGAACGTCGTCGAGCGCGGAATCGCCGCCTCACGCGATCTCGCCGATGCGCGACAGCCATGCGCCAACCGCCGCCGTGTCCGGAGGAAGGCGCTCGTCGAGGCCGCCGGCGAATTCCTCCCAGACAGGGAGGAAACGCAAAGGAACGGCGGTGAGCAGGGGGATCTCGCCTGCGACGCAAAGCCCGATTTCGTCGGCGAAGCCCGCGCCTTCCGCCTCGGCGCGTCCGAACTTGTTGAGCACGACGAGATCGACGCCGGCGGCGATCTGCTCACGCAGTAGGCCGGCCGCCTGCGCCAGCCCTTGCGGATCGAGGCGGCAGGCGCGAGCGGAGGGGCCGAGATCCTGACAGATCGAGATGACGCGGCCGGACGCGACGTCGCGCAGGCTCATATCGCCGGTGACGCAGGCGTCGGGGTCGTCGTCAGCCGCAAGCATGCCGGCCACCTTGAGGCCACGCGTTCGCGCTTCCTCGACGACGGCGCGCAGGAGCGTCTCGATCGGATCTTCGTGGGAGTAGACGATGGCGACGAGCCGGGACTGAATCATGCCGTTTTCGCCTCGTTGCCGGCCTTGCGGATGCGGAAGACCAGCACGTCGTCCGCGCGGCTCTGCTCCTCGAGATGATCCCGCGTCTCGGCGACGAGATGCGGGATGTCGATCGCGGCCAACGCGTCGGTGCATTCGACGCGGATGACGTCGCCCGGCGCCATGCGGGTCAGCGCCTTGCGGGTCTTCAAGGCGGGGAGGGGGCATTTCAGCCCCCTGAGGTCGAGCACGGTTTCCGACATCGCTCCAAGCTAGCGCTGCGCCGCCACAGAAGCTAGGGCGTTGCGGGCCTTGCTCAAGCCTGCAATCGCTGCAGCGCTTCGCCGATCTTCGCCTTGCGGGCCATCGCTTCATCCCGGCGCTCGCGCTGCTCCTCGACCACCTCTTCCGGCGCGCGGGCGAGGAAGTCGGCGTTGCCGAGCTTGGCGTCGATCTTGCGGATTTCGCCTTCAAGCTTCGCCGTCTCCTTGTCGAGCCGGGCGCGCTCGGCCGCGATGTCGATCACGCCTTCGAGCGGCAGCGCCGCGACTTCGCCGCGCACCAGAAGCTGGGCGCTGGCCTTGGGAGCGGCGGAGACCGTCTCGACGGAGGAGACGCGCGCGAGGCGGGCGATCATGCCCTCCCAGCGGCCCACGCGCGCCCGCGCGTCAGCGGAGGGATTGATGAGCAGCAGCGGGATCTGCGCGCCGGCGGGCACGTTCGTCTCCGAGCGGGCCGAGCGGATCTCCGTGACGAGATCGACGACCCAGCCGAGTTCGGCGTCGGCGTCGGCGTCGGCGAGGTCGGCGAGGTTCGGCCACGAGGCCAGCGCCAGAAGCGGCTCGTCGCGCGCGGGGCCTTGCGCGCCCTTCACCGCCCAGAGCTCCTCCGTGAGGAAGGGCATGAAGGGGTGAAGCAGCTTGCAGATCTGGTCGATGACGAAGGCGGTCGTCGCCCGCGTCTCGTCCTTCTCGGGCCCGTCTTCGCCCTGGAGAACGGGTTTGGCGAGTTCCAGATACCAATCGCAGAACACGTTCCAGACGAAGCGATAGGCCGCGCCGGCCGCTTCGTTGAAGCGGTATTCCACGATGCCCGCCTCGATCTCCGTGGCGGCCCGGGCGCATTCGCTGAGCACCCACTTGTTGAGCGTCGCGGAGACGGAGCGCGGGTCGAACCCGGCGACGCGGGCGCAGCCGTTCATCTCGGCGAAGCGCGCCGCGTTCCAAATCTTGGTCGAGAAGTTGCGATAGCCCTCGACGCGCTGGAGCGAAAGCTTGAGGTCGCGCCCCTGCGCGGCCATGGCGGCGAGCGTGAAGCGCAGGGCGTCGGCGCCGTATTGCTCCAGGACGACCAGAGGATCGATGACGTTGCCCTTGGTCTTCGACATCTTCGCGCCCTTCTCGTCGCGGACGAGGGCGTGGATGTAGACCGTATGGAAGGGAACCTCGTCCATGAACTGAAGACCGCTCATCATCATCCGGGCGACCCAGAAGAAAATGATGTCGAAGCCTGTCACGAGAACGTCGGTCGGGTAGTGGCGCTTCAGTTCGGGCGTCTCGTTGGGCCAGCCTAGCGTCGAGAACGGCCAGAGCGCCGAGGAGAACCAGGTGTCGAGCACGTCCTCGTCGCGGCGCAAAGCCACATCGCGCCCGCGCTTCTCGCGCGCCTGCGCCTTCGCCTCGTCCTCGTCATAGGCGACGTAGACGCCGCCCTCGTCGTCGTACCATGCGGGGATCTGGTGGCCCCACCAGAGCTGGCGCGAGACGCACCACGGCTCAATGTTCTCAAGCCACTGAAAATAGGTCTTGTCCCAGTTCTCCGGCACGAACTTCGTGCGCCCGTCGCGCACGGCGGCGATGGCCTTCTCGGCGAGCGGCTTCACGTCGACATACCACTGATCGGTCAGCCAAGGCTCGATCGGCACGCCGGAGCGGTCGCCGTGGGGCACGGCGTGAACGTTGGGCTCGATATCGGCCAGAAGCTCGCGCTCCTCCATCATCGCGACGATGCGCTTGCGGGCCTCGAAACGGTCGAGCCCATGCAGCGTCATCGTTTCCGCGAGATCGGCGCTCTCGGGCAGTCCCTCGAGGAAATCGGCGTTGCCTTTGAGCGAGACGCGCGCCTCCGCGTCGAGGATGTTGACGACCCGCAGGCCCTGGCGCTTGCCGACGTCGAAATCGTTGAAATCGTGCGCCGGCGTCATCTTCACCGCGCCCGAGCCCTTCTCGCGATCGGAATATTCGTCGGCAACGATAGGGATGCGCCGGCCGACCAGCGGCAGGATGACGAACTTGCCGACAAGATCCCTGTAGCGCTCGTCTTCCGGGTGAACCGCGACGCCGGTGTCGCCGAGCATCGTTTCGGGGCGCGTTGTCGCGACGGTGATGAAGCGGCCGGGCTCGCCCTCGATCGGGTAGCGCAGATGCCAGAGGCTGCCCTTGACCTCGACCTGCTGCACTTCGAGATCGGAGATCGCGGTCTGGAACTTCGGATCCCAGTTCACGAGCCGCTTGTCGCGGTACATCAGCCCCTGACGATGCAGCTCGACGAAGAAGCGCAGGACGGCGCGCGACAGCCCCTCATCCATGGTGAAGCGCTCGCGCGACCAGTCGCAGGAGGCGCCGAGCCGCTCCAGCTGCTGGCGGATGCGCCCACCGGACTCTTCCTTGAACGCCCAGACCTCTTCGAGGAACTTCTCGCGCCCGAGGCTGCGGCGATCGGGCCGGCCCTCGGCCGCGAGCTTGCGCTCGACGACCATCTGCGTCGCGATGCCGGCATGGTCCGTGCCCGGCTGCCAGAGCACGTCGCGCCCGCGCATGCGCTCGAAGCGGCAGAGGATGTCCTGGATCGTGTTGTTGAGCGCGTGCCCCATGTGGAGCGAGCCCGTCACGTTCGGCGGGGGAATGACGATCGTATAGGGCTTGGCGTCCTTGCGCTCGGGACGACCTGCGCGAAACGCCTCCGCCTCCTCCCAGCGCGCGGAGATGCGCGCCTCGACGGCGCCGGGATCGAAGGTTTTTTCCATCATGACTGTGCGGGCTTTTTCTGATCGGGATGACGTGCGGGACGTTGCGCTAGAAAAAGCAGCAGGCCGCCCAAGTCAACGTCCAAGTCGACAAGCGTCGGCGCGCCGCAGCCCTGCGCGGCCGGTATCCGTCCTGCGGGCGGGGGTCAGCGGCGGCCGCGTGAGACGCGCTCGATCTCGGCGCGTACGAGCCGTTCGACGATCGTCGGTAGATTGTCGTCGAGCCAGGTCTTCAACATCGGCCGCAACAACTCCTTCACAAGGTCGTCCAGAGTGCGGCCGTTATTGGAAAGAACGGTGTGCGCCAACGTGTTGAAGGCGCTTCCCACAGCAGCGTCCGTCGCCGCCGACAACAGGTGGTTTTCGTCAAGGAGGTGCTGTTGGGCGGAAGGCGGATCAAAGGCGGGCTCGGGCTCCGGATCGAAGGAGATTTCGTCGAAGGGTTCCTCAAGCTCCTCTTCTTCCTCCTCCTCTTCCTCCCCGCCGATGTTGGCGAAGGCCGCATCGACCGCGTCCTGTCCGTCGAGAATATCGGCGACAGGCTCTTCGTCCTCGCCAATCGCGTCGAAATCGACCTGCCCGTCCGCGTCGAGGAAGGAAATGTCATCCCGTTCGAGCTCAAGATCGGGCGTATTGGGCGCGACGCGCTCTCCAACTTCGGCGAGATCGAGCACGTCGTCGCTCACCTCGTCCTCGTCGTCGGCCATCGCCTGCTCGAACGGATCGTCTTCCGGGTCGTCCTTGGAAGCACTCTCCTGATCGTCGGCGATTATGCGACGGATGGAGGCGAGTATGTCCTCCATCGAGGGCTCTTGAGGCTTCGGATTTGCCGGGCTCATGCGCGTCTTCACCGGGTCTGATTGAGGACCTGTGACGGGAATCATCCCACCAATCACGTCTCCATGATTAGTCGAAGGCGCAGACCTTGGCAAAGTCCTGACAACGCCCGCCCACAGGCAATGGGCGAATTACTGTCCGGAAGGAGTCGACGTGCCCCAGATCAAGCCGCGGACCTGATCGTAATGTTCGCGCGGATCGTATTCCGTCGTGGGGAGACGCAATCGCGACGGCGTAAGCCGCCCCATCGCCTGCACGACGGAGAATGCTGCGACGATCCGGTCCCGCTGCGCCGTGATGAGATTGACGCGCGCGTTGAGCAGCTCCTGCTGTGCGTTGAGAACGTCCAGCGTCGTGCGCTGTCCGACGCGAGCCTCCTCGCGCACGCCCGTCAAAGCGGTCTCCGCCGCCTCGACCTGCGCCTGCGCCGCCATGATCTGAGCTTTCGCGGCTTCGAGCGAACCCCAGGAAATGATGGCTGCGGCCCGCACCTCGTCCCGACGCTGCTCGACCAGGAAGCGCGCCTGCGTCGCCGTCTCCTTGGCCTGACGCACGCGCGCCGAAACCTCGCCGCCCTGATACAGGGGAATGGTCAACTGGGCGACAACGGAGGCGGATGTCGACTGGTCGCCGCGAATCGACGAGTCGAAGCGATGGTTCACGGAAGCGCGGACACCGACCTGCGGGTACATTTCCGCTTCGAAAACCTTTACCTGAAGCTCGGCCGCGTCGAGGCTGAACCGCGCGGAGGCGATTGCCGGATTCTCCTCCATCGCGATCGCGACGGTCGCGTCGAGACTGCCCGGAATGAGTTGGTCGGGAGCGCGCCCGGGCCCGAGCTGGCGAGGCTGAACGCCGATCACCTGCCGGTAGCGGCCGACATTTGCGCGAAGGTTGGCTTCGGCGAGGCTGACCTGCGAACGGGCCAGAGCCTGGCGCGCCTCCGCCTGAGCAACGTCCGTGCGCGTCACTTCGCCGACCTCGAACCGGTCCCGTGACTGCCGGAGCTGCTCGTCGAGAACCTCGACGTTGTTGCGCTGCAGATTGAGGATCGCCGTGTCGCGCAGGACGTTCATGTAGATCTGGGCGGCGTTGAACAGGGTGTCCTGTACCGTCGCCTCGAGCTGCATCCGGGCGCCCAGCACCTGCGTCTCGGCCTGCCGAACGCTGCTGCGGGTGCGGCCGCCGTCGAAGATGCTCTGGTCGAGCTGGAGGCCGACGCCGCGCGGGTTGAGCTGGTTGCTCGTCGTCCGGGCGCCGGGAGCGCTGCGTTCGCTCCACGACGAACCGATATCGGCGGTGGCCGATATGCGCGGACGATAGCCTGAAAGGGCGCGAGGAACATTCTCGTCCGTCGCGCGCAGACCGGCGCGCGACGCGTTGACGATCGGGCTGTTCTGATAAGCGCGAACGAGCGCGCTTTCGATGGTGTCGGCTTTGGCGGCGATCGGAAACGCCGAAACGATGGCTGTGAGAAAAATCGCGCGCAGCGACGACGATTTCAGGAAGCGCGTATTGAATTTCACCGATTCCACCCTGCAAATCGCGATCGCGAGCAAGCTCTCGTAGAGCAAAAACGCGGCATGCTGACGGAACACGTAAAGGCTCCGGAAGCAATATAAGTCCGTGTCCGCCGACGACCAAGGCCTGCGTCAGGTTATCGCCGCTTGGTTAAGAAGGCGTGTCCTTTGGGTCACGAACGCGTTCTCAGAAGACGAAGCCCGCCTCTTCGCGGAATGCCGCCAGAGCCGGCGCGGCGGCGTCGAACAACGGTCGGGCTCCGAAAACATCGCCGTTGCGCACGAACAGCGTCGCGCGGCTCGTGCGGCCGCCGTCACCAACCACAGCGACGAGGCGGCCGCCCTCGCAAAGCTGCCCGAGCAACTCGTCGGGGCGTCGCTGAACGGCTCCGTTGATCAGGATCGCCGGGAATCCATCGTCGCCCGCGATACGCGCATCATAGGCCTTCTCAACCACCTCGACACCATCCGCGCCGACTGCGGCGAGGTTGTCGCGGGTGGCCGCAGCGAGGGCCGCATCGGGTTCGGCGACGACGACCTTCGCGCCGAGACGCGCGGCTACGGCGGCTTCGTAGCCGAGCGCGCCGGCGACGATCAGGAGCGTGTCGCCGTCGCGCAGCTCGAGATGCTGCACCATGCGGGCGAAGATCATCGGCGGGAGCAATTGGCGCGCCTCGCCGTCGGCGCCGCGCGCAACGGCAAGCGGTTGATCGGCATAGACGACCGACGCGGCGTCCGCCGGCGCGAACACCTCGCGTGGAACCGCGTTCATGGCGGAGAGGACGCCGAGATCGGTGATGTCGTAGGTCCGAAGCTGGTTGTCCACCATCATGCGACGGACGCGGGCGTGATCGATCATGGAAGCCTCTCAGCCTGTTCAGGCGCCGCGGTGACGCCGTCGCGCCGGTTTTTGTTCATCGTGACGAAAAACGCAAGGCCGCCGCCCGGCGGACAGGCCTCCTCAATCGAGATGGAACTTCGCGAATTCACGATGCTCCGCATGGATGCTGCGGACGGTGCCCGTGGCCGAGCGATAGACGATCGTCTCGGTCTCGATGACCTCCTTGCCGAAACGAACCCCGGCGACGAGCGCGCCGTCGGTGACGCCCGTGAGCGCGACAATCACGTCGCCCGACGCCATCTCGGACATCTCATACTTCTTGTTGGGGTCTGTGACGCCCATTTCGCGAGCGCGCGTGAGCGTATCCTCACGATCGAGGATCAGACGGCCCTGCATCTGGCCGCCGATGCAGCGCAGGGCTCCGGCGGCGAGGACGCCTTCGGGCGCCGCGCCGATCCCGAGATAGATGTCGATGCCGGTCTTTTCGGGCATGGCGGTGTAGATCACGCCCGCGACGTCGCCGTCCTGGATGAGACGAACGCTGGCGCCGGCGGCGCGCAAAGCGGCGATCAGTTCAGCGTGGCGCGGGCGGTCCAGCACGAGCGCGGTGATCTCGTTCGCCGGCACGCCCTTGGCTTTGGCGAGCGCGTTGATGTTCTCCTGCGGGCTCGCGTCGAGATCGACCACGCCCTTGGGATAGCCGGGGCCGATGGCGATCTTGTTCATGTAGACGTCGGGCGCGGCGAGCAGCGTGCCGTGTTCGGCCATGGCCATCACCGCGATGGAGCCGGGCATGTCCTTGGCGCAGAGCGTCGTGCCCTCGAGCGGGTCAACGGCGATATCGACCTTAGGCCCGTCGCCGCGCCCGACCTTCTCGCCGATGAACAGCATCGGGGCCTCGTCGCGCTCTCCCTCGCCGATGACGACGGTGCCGTCGATGGAGAGCTTGTTCAGCTCTCGGCGCATCGCATCGACCGCAGCCTGATCCGCAGCCTTCTCATTGCCGCGCCCGCGCAATCGAGCGGACGAAACTGCGGCGCGCTCCGTGACGCGCACGAGTTCGAGGGTCAGGATGCGTTCGATGAAGGGATTTGGGACGATCGGCTTGTCGGCCATGGTCAGATTCTCCGGGTAGGGGCGATCGTCGCGCCGGGCGACGCCGCGTCGATCTCTATATCCAGAATCAATCGCGCTCGATGCGGATCACGCGCGGGTCCTCCGCGATCAATCCGTCTCGCTCGATGGTGTCGACGGCCGCACGGATCGCGGCTTCCGACGTGGCGTAGGTGATCAGAACGACGGGCACGGGCGCGCCTGAACGGCCGGTCGGATCCGCCGCCGCAGCTTCGGTGCGCCTCTGGAGGATACTCTCCAGAGAGATGTCGTTCTCCGCCATGCGGCTCGCGATACCGGCGGCGGCGCCGGGGCGGTCGAACACCGACAGGCGAACGTAATAGCCCCCTTCATGGCGCTGCATCGGAGCGCGCTCGGCGCGCTCCAGACGCGCGCCGGGCCAGCCGAAGGGCGGGCGAGGCGACCCGGCCGCGACGTCGACGATATCCGCGATGACGGCGGAGGCGGTCGCGTCGCCGCCGGCGCCCGGACCGATCAGAGTGAGCTCGCCGACGGCGTCAGCGTCGATGGTGACCGCGTTCGTGACGCCCATCACCTGCGCGATGGATGATGTCTTGGGCACCATCGTCGGGTGGACGCGCTGCTCGATGCCGGTCTTCGTGCGCTCGGCGACGCCGAGAAGTTTGATGCGGTAGCCGAGCTCTTCCGCCATGCGGAGGTCGATGGATTCGATGGCCGAGATGCCCTCGACGTAGATCGCCTCCGAATCGATCTGGGCGCCGAAAGCGAGGCTCGTGAGCAAAGCGAGCTTGTGCGCGGTGTCAAAGCCCTCGACGTCGAAGGTCGGATCGGCCTCCGCGTATCCGAGGCGCTGCGCGTCGGCCAGGCATTCCGCGAAAGAAAGGCCCTCGGCCTCCATGCGGGAAAGGATGTAGTTGCAGGTGCCGTTCAGGATACCGTAGAGCCGCGTGACGACGTTGCCGGCGAGCGCCTCGCGAAACGTTTTCACGATCGGGATGCCTCCTGCGGCGGCGGCCTCGAAGGCGAGATGGAGGCCGGCCGACTCGGCCTTCGCAGCGAGCGCAGCGCCGTGCTTCGCGAGCAGCGCCTTGTTCGCCGTTACGACATGCTTCCCGCTTTCCAGCGCCCGCTCGACCGTCGCTCGGGCCGGCCCCTCGTCGCCGCCGATCAGCTCGACGACGCAATCGACCTCGTCGGAAGAAGCCAGCGCCAGCGGATCGTCGTGCCAGACAAAACCGTCGAGCGGGATCCCGCGATCGCGGGTCCGGTCGCGCGAGGACACCGCCACGATGCGCACAGGGCGTCCAGCGCGCGCGTCGATGGCGTTCTGGTTGCGCCCGACGATGCGCGCGGCCGAGGCTCCGACGGTGCCGAGGCCGGCGATCCCGACCCGAAGTATTTCAGTCATCATTCACTTCCGTTTTCGTCGCGGCCGAAAAAAGCGCGATCGACGCGCGAGGCGTGCTTCTCATGCACCGTTTTCCATACCGGTTCAAGGAAGCAGCGAGGCCGACGGGGCGGTTTTGCAGGCTCTTCCGCCCTCGCCGTTGACGGGCAAGACTCGTTCTATTAAAAGAACGATCGTTCTATAGATGGCACGAAAGCCGCATCCGCACAGCCTAGGGATTTTCAGCGATGACCGATATTACGCCCGGATTCAACACCCTCGCCGTCCACGCGGGCGCGACGCCAGACCCCGCTACAGGCGCCCGCGCGACGCCGATTTACCAGACGACATCGTTCGTGTTCGACGATGTCGACCATGCGGCCTCGCTGTTCGGTCTGCAAGCGTTCGGAAACATCTACACCCGCATCGGCAATCCGACGAACGCGGTGCTCGAGCAGCGCGTCGCGGCGCTGGAGGGCGGCACGGCCGCGCTGGCGGTGGCGTCCGGCCACGCGGCCGAGTTCCTGACGCTGCATGCGCTGATGGAGCCGGGCGACGACTTCGTCGCCGCGCACAAGCTCTACGGCGGTTCGATCAACCAGTTCACGCATTCCTACAAGAATTTCGGCTGGCAGGTGAAATGGGCCGATTCGGACGATCCCGCGACCTTCGAGGCGCAGATCGGCCCGAGGACGAAGGCGATCTTCATCGAGTCCATCGCCAATCCGGGCGGCGTCGTCGTCGATATCGCGGCGATCGCGGCGATCGCGAAGAAGCACAAGATTCCGCTGATCGTCGACAACACGATGGCGAGCCCATACCTGCTGCGGCCCGTCGAGCACGGGGCGGACATCGTGGTCCATTCGGCGACGAAGTTCCTCGGCGGCCACGGCAACTCCA
Source organism: Salinarimonadaceae bacterium (assembly GCA_007693435.1). Taxonomy (GTDB): domain Bacteria; phylum Pseudomonadota; class Alphaproteobacteria; order Rhizobiales; family Beijerinckiaceae; genus Saliniramus. The sequence continues at coordinate 12,327 of REDO01000011.1, forward strand.
TCGGCGGCCTGATCGTCGACGGCGGCACGTTCAACTGGGTCGGAGACGACCGCTTCCCGATGCTTTCCAAGCCGCGCCCCGAATATAACGGCATGGTGCTCGGCGAGACCTTCGGCAATTTCGCCTTCGCCATCGCCACGCGCGTTCTCGGCCTGCGCGACCTCGGCCCGGCGCTCTCGCCCTTCAACGCCTTCATGATCCTCACCGGCATAGAGACCCTGCCGCTGCGCATGCAGCGCCACTCGGACAACGCGCTCGCGGTCGCGAAGCATCTGGCGGCGCACCCGACCGTCGCGTGGGTCAGCTATCCGGGCCTTGAGGGTGACCGCTACCACGATCTCGCGAAGCGCTATTGCCCGAAGGGCGCCGGAGCCGTCTTCACCTTCGGACTGAAGGGCGGTTACGACGCGGGCGTCGCGCTCGTCTCGAAGCTGCAGCTTTTCTCCCATCTGGCGAATGTCGGCGACACGCGCTCGCTCGTCATTCATCCGGCGTCGACGACGCACCGGCAGTTGACCGACGAGCAGCGGGTGGCGGCCGGGGCCGGCCCTGAAGTCGTGCGCCTGTCGGTCGGCATCGAGGATGTCGCCGACATCATCGCCGACCTCGATCAGGCCCTGTCGGGCTGAACCGCGTCTACGCGCATGCAGACGCCCCGGTCTTCGCGCCGGGGCGTTTACGTTTCTCGCGAGCGCTGCGAAGGCTTTTCCGCAGATCGATCGAATTGCGAAAGGGGGCGCAACAAATGCTTAACCTGAATCGGCGTTTAATCCTTGGCAGATGTTCAGCGTCGAAGTTCAGGTGCGCCGATGGGTAGTCAATACGGTTACGGCCGCTTTTCCCTTGTCTCCAGGATCATGGCCGTCGGCCTGCTCTCGGGTCTTGCGGCCGGGTGCAGTTCCGACACCATGCGGTTCGCGTCCGACCCGTTCTCCAATCCGTTCAATGGGCGACAGGCCGGCCCGACGGCGACCGGCAGCCTGGCGGCGCCCGCCGGCGCCGTTCAGTCGGCCCCGCTGCCGGCCCCGTCAGGGGAGGGCGCGCAGATCGCAGGAGCCGACGCTTCCGGATGGTCTCGCGACGGCGGCTTTCCGATCATCGTACGCGAGGGTGAGACCCTCACCAGCATCGCCGATCGCTACGCGGTGCCCGCATCCGTCATTCTCTCGGTCAACGGCCTGACCCGGGCAACGGACATCGCTCCCGGCTCGGCCATCATGATCCCGGTTCCGCGAGGCGGCGCGCAGGTCGCGTCAGCCGCGCCGGGCGCTCCCGGTCCGACCGTGATTTCCGCTTCACCTGCGAGCGCAGAGCAAGCACCGGTCCGTACGGCCTCGGCGTCTCCCGCGGCGCAATCCGTTGCAACGCCTCCGAGACGTCCGCAAACGGCTTCCTCGCCGGTCCAGAACCAGCGTGCGCCGGCGCCTCCGGTACGATCGGACTCCGCGCCGCAACAGACTGCCGCCCCGGTCCAAAACGCTCGCGAGTCCGCCGGGCCGGAGCGCGCTCAACCGACCGCGACCGCTTCGCTGCCGGCGGCAGACGCTTCCGGGCTCGACTTCCGCTGGCCCGCACGCGGCCGCGTCATAGCCGGCTTCGGTGCGGCAGGAAACGAGGGCATCAACATCGCGCTTCCCGAAGGAACGCAGGTCCGGGCCGCTGAAGGCGGCGTAGTGGCCTATGCCGGCAACGAGCTCAAGGGTTACGGCAACCTCGTCCTTATCCGCCACGACAACGGCTACGTCTCTGCCTACGCCCATAACCGAGATATTCTCGTGAAGCGCGGCGACAGCGTGAGGAGAGGGCAGGTGATCGCCAATTCCGGTCGCACCGGCAACGTGAACGCGCCGCAGCTCCATTTCGAGATCCGCAAGGGCTCCGACCCGGTGGATCCGCTTCCCTATCTCAGAGGCTGACGCCTCGCAGCCAGCACGAATCGTATCCTGTCGACGCCGCCCTCACGGGCGGCGTTTTTGTTTTGCGTCTCCGCCAGATTCTGACCATGGCGTCATCAAAGTGTAATCGAGAT
>REDO01000061.1 GCA_007693435.1 Salinarimonadaceae bacterium
CGAAATCGCGCGCCTCGCGGAAATTCTTGTAGACGGAGGCGAAGCGCACATAGGCGACGTCGTCGATGCCTTTCAGGCCCTCCATCACGAGTTCGCCCAAGGTTTCGCTCGGGATGTCGCCGTCGCTCGTGGCCTCGAGCCGGCGCACGATGCCGTTCAGCATGCGCTCCACGCGTTCGGGATCGACGGCGCGCTTGCGCAGGGCGATGTCGATCGAGCGCTTGAGTTTGTCCCGGTCGAAGGGCGCGCGCTTGCCCGAGCGCTTGACGACGATGAGCTCGCGCAGCTGCACGCGCTCGAAGGTCGTGAAGCGTCCGCCGCAATCGGAGCAGACGCGCCGGCGACGGATCGCGGCCGAATCCTCGGTCGGCCGTGAATCCTTCACCTGCGTGTCGAGACTACCGCAATACGGGCAGCGCATGGCGCCCGCCGCTTATCCGTAGATCGGGAAACGGCGGGTGAGCGCGTGGGCGCGCTCCTTCACCGAAGCCTCGATCGCGCCGTTGCCGTCTTCGCCGTTCGCGGCGAGCCCGTCGAGCGCCTCGACGATCAGCTTGCCGACCTCGCGGAACTCGGCGACGCCGAAACCGCGCGTCGTGCCCGCCGGCGTGCCGAGGCGAACGCCCGACGTCACCATCGGCTTCTCCGGATCGAAGGGCACGCCGTTCTTGTTGCAGGTGATGTGGCAGCGCGTCAGCGCCGCTTCCGCCGCCTTGCCGGTCAGCTTCTTGGGGCGAAGGTCGACGAGCATGAGGTGGTTGTCCGTCCCGCCCGTCGTGATGGCGTAGCCGCCGGCCGCGATGGTGTCGGCGAGCGCCTTGGCGTTCTCGACCACGGCCTTGGCGTAGATCTTGAAGTCGGGGCGCAAGGCCTCGCCGAAAGCGACGGCCTTGGCCGCAATGACGTGCATCAGCGGGCCGCCCTGCAGGCCGGGGAAGATCGCCGAATTGAACTTCTTCGCCAGATCCTCTTCGTTCGTGAGGATCATGCCGCCACGCGGGCCGCGCAGCGTCTTGTGGGTCGTCGTGGTGACGACGTGGGCGTGCGGGAACGGCGAGGGATGCGCGCCGCCGGCGACGAGGCCCGCGAAATGGGCGATGTCGACCATGAAATACGCGCCGACCGCGTCGGCGATCTCGCGGAATTTCGCGAAGTCCCAGTGGCGGGGATAGGCGGAGCCGCCCGCGACGATGACCTTCGGCTTGTGCTCGCGGGCGAGGCGCTCGACCTCGTCCATGTCGACGCGCTGGTCCTCGGGACGGACATTGTAGCTCACCACGTTGAACCACTTGCCCGACATGTTGACGGGGGCGCCGTGGGTGAGATGGCCGCCGGCGGCGAGGTCGAGGCCCATGAAGGTGTCGCCGGGCTTCATCAGCGCCATGAACACGCCCTGATTGGCCTGCGAGCCGGAATTGGGCTGGACGTTGGCGAACTTGCAGTCGAACAGCCGGCAGGCGCGCTCGATGGCGAGCTTTTCCGCGATGTCCACGAACTGGCAGCCGGCGTAGTAGCGGCGGCCCGGATAGCCCTCCGCATACTTGTTGGTCATCACCGACCCCTGAGCCTCGAGCACCGCGCGCGAGACGATGTTCTCCGACGCGATCAGCTCGATCTCCTCCCGCTGCCGGCCGAGCTCCTGGTCGATCGCGGCGGCGATCTCCGGGTCCGCGTCTTGCAGGCTCGCGGAGAAGAAGGAGTTCGACAGGTGGTTCGGTTTGGCTTGGCTCGCGCTCATATCATCCTCGTAATTTTCGGCTCGCGCCCGGTCTTCGGTGTTTGCGCGCGTGGTATCACGCCGCCCCACGAGCGCAAAGATCGAAACTTGTCGCGCGTCGCGCGGCCTCCGCATCACGAAGGCCGGTCGAGCGCTCGCTCAGCGGCGGCGATGGCCGTGGTCGTGATGATCGTGCCCGTGATCGTGCGCATGAGCGTGGGAATGCGCATGAGCGTGGGCGTGGGCGTGGGCGTGCGAATGACCGTGATCATGATCGCAATCCGGCCCGTGGTCGTAGGCGCCGCGCTCGGGCTGGAAGGGACGCTCGACCTTCGCGGCGATCCCGCCCTGCCCGCGCACCATCTCGGCGAGGACATGGTCCTCCTCGATATAGATCGCGTCGGCGGCGATCTCGGCGGGCGTATGGCGGTTGCCGATGTGCCAAGCGAGGCGCATGAGGCGTGCGGGGTTCTCGGCGCGGATCTCGAGCAGCGGCTGGGCGGCGGCGCGCACGCGCACGAGCCGCCCGTCCTCGAGCTTCAGCGCGTCGCCGTCACTGAGCGCCGTCGCCTTACCGAGGTCGAGCTGGAAGGCGAGGCCGCCCTCTCCCGTGAGCGTCGCATGCGGGCGATTGCGGCCCTCATGATCGAGCCTCACCGTATCGACGACCTTGTCGTCCTTGACGGCGGGTTTGCGGACGACGCTGGTTGCGCGCAACATGACGGGCCTCGTGGTGTCGACGGATCGGGCTTTGTCCGAGAAGGGTATGCGAGGCGACCGCGCGATGGAAGGAGCATCAAACGACGCACGCCCGCGCGACCGCCGGGCTTCATCCCCGGGTCGGGTAGTTGGGGCTCTCGCGGGTGATCGCCACGTCGTGGACATGGCTCTCGCGCAGGCCGGCGTTGGTGATGCGCACGAAGGCGGCGCGGTCCTGGAAATCGGCGAGCGTGCGGCCGCCGACATAGCCCATCGCGGCGCGCAATCCGCCCGTGAGCTGGTGCAGCACCGCCGAGACCGGACCCTTGTAGGGCACCTGTCCCTCGACGCCCTCCGGCACGAGCTTCATCTGGTCCTTGATGTCCTGCTGGAAGTAGCGGTCGGCCGAGCCGCGGGACATGGCGCTGACGGAGCCCATGCCGCGATAGCTCTTGTAGGAGCGCCCCTGGTAGAGGAACACCTCGCCCGGCGCCTCGTCGGTGCCCGCGAGCAGCGAGCCGATCATGACGCAGGAGGCGCCCGCCGCCAGCGCCTTGGCGAGATCGCCCGACGCCTTGATGCCGCCATCGGCGATGATCGGCGTGTTCGTCGCGGACGCGGCTTCCGCCGCCTCCATGACGGCCGTCAGCTGGGGCACGCCCACGCCCGCGACGATGCGCGTCGTGCAGATGGAGCCGGGGCCGATGCCGACCTTGATCGCGTCCGCGCCGGCGTCGATCAGCGCCTTCGCGCCGTCGCGCGTGGCGACGTTGCCTGCGATGATCTGCACGGCGTTCGAGAGCTTCTTCACCCGCGCGACGGCCTCCAGCACCTTGGAGGAATGGCCGTGGGCGGTGTCGACCACGATCACGTCGCAGCCGGCGTCGATCAGCATTTCGGAGCGCTCGAAGCCGCCCTCGCCCGTCGTCGTCGCCGCGGCGACGATGAGGCGTCCCTGCGAGTCCTTGGCGGCGAGCGGATGGGCGACCTGCTTCTCCATGTCCTTGACGGTGATCAGGCCGATGCAGCGGAAATGATCATCGACGACGAGCAGCTTCTCGATGCGGAACTGGTGAAGAAGCCGGCGCGCCTCATCCTGTGTGACGCCCTCGCGCACCGTGATCAGGCGCTCCTTCGTCATCAGTTCGGAGACGGGTTGGGAGGGATTGTCGGCGAAGCGCACATCGCGATTCGTGAGGATGCCGACGAGCTTGCCCTTATGGCCTGAGGGCCCGCGCTCGACGACGGGGATGCCGGAAATGCCGTTGCGCTTCATCAGGTCGAGCGCGTCGGCCAGCGTCTCGTCGGGATAGATGGTGATCGGGTCCATCACCATGCCCGATTCGTATTTCTTGACGAGGCGGACCTGGTTGACCTGCTCGGGCGGCTCAAGGTTGCGGTGGATGACCCCGATGCCGCCGTTCTGCGCCATGGCGATGGCCATGCGCCCCTCGGTCACCGTGTCCATCGCGGAGGCCGCGATCGGCATGTTGAGGGAGAGCCGGTTGGTCAGGCGCGTGCGGATGTCCACGTCGCCGGGCAGCACTTCCGAATGCCCGGGACGGAGCAGGACGTCGTCGAAGGTGAGCCCCTCGACGAATCTTTCTTCAATAATGCGCGCCATCGTCAACCCTTTCCAGCGAACGGTCCGGCGGGGGATCGGAACGGGCGATGAGAACGCCGTCGCTCGCCGGGAGTTGACGAGGGCGCGTAGCACGGGCGGGAGGCGTCGTCGAGGGAAATGACGGCGCTGCGCAGGGAAAATGCTGCGCCGCGACATCATCGCCGGCTGCGCTCAGCGCAGGCGTTCGAGCAGTCCCGCGATCAGTTTGGCGCGCGGCGCGACGGAGGAGATCAGCGCGTATTCCTGCAACGTGTGCGCGCCGTCGCCGTCGATCCCGAGCCCGTCGAGGGTCGGCACGCCCAACACCGCCGTGAAATTGCCGTCCGAACCGCCGCCGGTGCGCGGCACGTCGGCCACGGCGAGGCCGATATCCCGGCCGATCTCCTGCGCCAGCGCGAAAAGCCCCTCGACCTGCGGCGTCTTCTCGAAAGGCGGGCGGTTCATGCCGCCCGTGACGCGCACCTTGAAATCCGGCGCGAGCGGCGTCAGCCCCTTGAGCTGCGCCGCGAACTCTTCGCCATCGGCGACCGAGACCACGCGCAGGTCGACCGAGAAGCGGCAATGCTGCGGGACCGTGTTCATCGCCGTGCCGCCGCTGATCAGCCCGACTGTCGTGGTGACGCCGCGCTGGTAATCCGTCATCGCGTCGATGAGGGCGATCTGGCGCGCCGCCTCGTGGATGGCGTTGCGCCCGTCATGGTGGCGCGAGCCCGAATGGGCGGGGCGGCCCTCGACCGCGATGTCGAATCGGCCGACGCCTTTTCGCGAGGTGACGACCCGGCCGCCGTCGCGGGCGGGTTCGGTGACGAGCACGGCGGCGGCGGAGCGGCCGAGATCCTCGATGAGGCCGCGCGTCGTGATCGAACCGATTTCCTCGTCGGGCGTGAAGAGGAAGACGAGCGGCCGGGCGCTCGTCCCGCGCCGCGCCACTTCGACGAAGGCCTCGAGCGCGAGGCAGGCGCCGCCCTTCATGTCGTAGACGCCCGGCCCGTACAGCCTGTCGCCCTCGCGGCCCACGGGCAGATCCTTCTCCGCCGTGCCGATCGGGTGCACCGTGTCGAGATGCGAAAGCAGCAGGATCGGCTCGCGGCCGTTCTCGGGTCCCGCGCGCAGGATGACTGAGCCGCCCAGCCCGTCGCGCCCCGGAAGGCGCTCGGTGGCGACGGGCTCGTCCTCGACCTCGGAGACGAGGAGATCCATCATCGCGTTCACGGCGTCCGCGTCGCGGGTCGGGCTCTCGAGCCGGGCCCAGGCGGCGATGCGCTCGACGGTCGCCGCGACGCGATCCTCGTCGGAGAAGGCGTGGATGGCCGAAGCGGGATCGATGCGCGCGGTTGCGGGAGGCGTGGAGATCGGGGGCGTGGAGATCGGGGGCATGGACGCTCGCTGTTCGTGGGCGCGTTGAAGGCGAGCGGTATTGTTAGAGCAGCGGGCGCGCCGAGCGAAGCGGCTCCTCGGCCAAGCTCCTGATGGGGTTATCGCACCCCGCGCGGCTTTCCCCGTACGTCTGATACGCGCGCGCAGCGGGGGCCGCGCGCCCGGGACTCAGCTCCGATAGGCCATGTCGTCGTCCTTGCGGGCGAGCATGCGGCCGAATTCCAGACGCTGGTCGAAGGTCTGCATCTCTTCCTTGACCGCGTTGAACTGGTTCTCGACGTTCGCCGGAGAGCCCGGCAGATTGTTCGCGATATTGGTCGTGGGCGATTGCGCGGGTTCGAAGAGGAGCGAATCCACCATCAGCAACGCGAAAATCTCCGCGAGCGTCTCTCCGACATTCGCGTCTGTCCCTGCGCCGGATGGTGAGCCGGGACCGGAAACTGAATTCGGGTTGAGCGGTGATACAGCCATTGTACTGAACCATAGGTTTTCCCGGCGGCGCTGATGCGCCGCCGGGCGGAAACCTTACATGCGATAAAGCATCTGGATCGCCTGCGGACGGCGGGCGTTGTCCTGATTCTGCGATTCGGTGGAGGCCTCGAGGCCCTTGCGCTGACCCGTGTTGCTGTTGAGCGTCAGGCTCGTCAGCATCGATTCCTGGGTGTTGATGTTGTCAGCGGTGCGCATGGCCGACTGAAAGGCCTGGTTCTGCGCCACGGCGCTCGAAATCTGGCCGAGCATCGCCGCCGTGTTGTCGGTGGTGATGGGGGTGTTGTTTCCGACGCCTGTAGCCATAGCCCTCTCCTCACGGGTGCTCGTTAGATGCACCCATGATTGCAAGAGAACGTCGGCAAGGTCAATGAAAAGTTAATAAGTTTTTATGCCTCGCGGTTGCGATGGTTAACTCACCCTCTGGAGCTTCGTGTCTCCGGGAGGGTGAGTACCAAGATCGATCGAATTTGCGCTGTGCGTCAGCTGTAGGCCCGAATTAGCTCATCAACTCGACCGGCCATGTTTGCCGCCGGGATTTTTGTCGCCACATCGTTCAGAGCACGAAGCGCCTGATTTCTGCTGGTGACATTGGTCGTTTCGATCTCTTCGAGGGTATTGGCCGTATCCTCTTCGGCTTGCGCACGCATGAGCATGCGCCGCTCTGCGCCCCCGCTCCGGATCGCATCAACCGCCTCGCTGCCGCCGGCGCCGCCAAGGTTGCCGAGAAAACTCTGCGCTGCGCCGGTCGCGGCCGAAGCCAACATACCCATTGGATTGAAACCACCCATTTGAACCTCCTGTTCCTGTGAACCCCTGTACGCGCGCCGCCGTAAGACCGGCGCGTTTAACGGTCCCGCCGAAGCGGGCTCACCTGCTCCCGGATCCGCCAGTCCAAGCTTTGGCGATGATGCTCAACCCAACATCGGAAGGGCCAGCGCTGTCGGCTCCAGACATGGTATTTGCGGCAGCCACCGAAGTGGCGGGAGATATAAACTTCATGTCATGCTTCATGCGCTGTTTTGATCGTGGTCTATTTTTATTCTATATAATTTCATATTTCAAGATATGAATTTTAAATATGATTTTTAATTTTGAAATAATTTTCAATTATATTTTGCCTTGGCTACGCTTCTGTTGAGATACCGCCCGCCTCACCTCGTGCCGCCGCGCAAACTCGGCCCGATGCAGACCTGCGGCGCTTCATTTTTCGGCAAGACGATGCGACAGGGATACGGGAGTTTGTCTTTGCGCGAACCTGTCTCGCTCGCAGCGGCGTCGACGCTGGACGGGCAAGCTTCGAGACGCCGTAGAGCTCCGGCGCCATCGCGTTAAGCGCTGTCCCGCCGAAACACGGAACAGCCGCCAATGCGGCGCGCCGGACACCGGCCGCCGATGCGCGGAGAAGCAGGGCGACCCCAAATGTTCCCGCATCACGCGGCGCGCGGGGTCAGAATACATGGCGCTGAACCATGCGTTCGAGGCCAATGTCCGGCTGCCCCCGCAAAGGCTAGCTGGCTGTTTGGACCGACACGGCAAGCCTTCCCACACGGAGTCGATCCGCTTAGCTCCCCGGAAAGCTCCGGAGGCGCCGTCGTAAAAAGTTAAATTGTGGAAAGGGGCAATCTGGAATCGCGGCCTGCCCGGGCTATCGTCCGGTCCCAACGGCCCCTGCTCCTTTGACTGCGCGGGCTGCTGCGACTGCTCCACCTGTTCCAAGATATGCCGGAAGTGGCCTTCCATGCCAGGGAGAAGCTCTCTCCAGTTAACCTGATCCATACGGGCTTCCACCCCAGGCCAGGACCGGCGCGTAACCATTTGGAATTCAGCCATTGAACCTGCATTAATCAGGCATGAGCACATTAAAGACATAATTCTTAATTGTAATTTATTATTTTAAATTATTTCTGACAAATTTGATATAATTATATATTATATGACGGCCACCGTTTTACAGTTCGTTAAGCCTGATGCCTCAATCTCGCCGTGTGCCTCGCGCACGCTGCGCCCGACGTATGTCAGGGGCGGAACATCAACCGGGAAGACGATGCGGAGGCTTGTCTTGGCGCGAACCTGTCTCGCTCTCGGCGTCGGCCTCGCGGCGGCGGCGACGGGCGCGCGCGCCTTCGAGCCGCCGATCCGCGCCCCGGAGGCGCGACGCGCCGCAGAGCCCCCTCCCTTGACGCCGCCGGAAGCGGCGGCGCTCCAGAGCCGCTACGGGCTCGCGCGCGTCACGCGCAACGAAAAGCTCGACACGCCGATCGAGCTGTTCGTGCGCGAACGCTCGCTCGACGCCGTTTTCGGCGACATCGCCCAGATCGCCGGCCTGCGCATGCGCTTGAACGACCGGCTCGATCGCGAGATCGTCTCGCAGCGGCGCATTTCGGGCAGCGTGCGCGAGGCGCTCGAATCGCTCGCTGCGGAATACAACCTCGTCTGGTTCGCCGAGCGCGATCTCGTCGACGTGTCGCGCGCCGACACCGCCACCGTGAAAACCTTCCAGATCGGCGCCACCAGCGACGCGCGCATCCGCGACGCCATCGCCCGCTTCGGGCTGATCAACGCCGATTTCGCGCTGGAGGTCGACGAGACGAACGGCGTGGCGCGCGTCTTCGCGCCGCCGCGCCTGTCGGCGCGCATCGAATCGATCATCGTCGGCCTGCGCGCGCCGGTCGAGGTCGGCAGGCAGGTCGAGGTCATCCGTTTCGGGCTTCGCCAGCCCGCCAGCAGCGATTGAGGAGAACCGCGCCTTGCTCGCCGCCCTCAAATCGCTGGCTCGCGCCGAACCGCCTCCCGAACCCGACGACGGATCCGGAACCGAGGCCTCCGTAACGCCGAATGAGGTCGCGCGGCCGGCGGAGCCCGAGCAAACGCCGTTCACCATCAGCGTGTTCGACCGCGGCGAGCCGTGCTTCACCCAGGATTTCGCCGCCGGCGAAGTGGTGATCGGCGGCGACCCGGAATCCGATATCGTGATCACCGATATCGATACGCCTGAAGTCGCCGTTCTGCGGCTGGAACGCATCGGCGCCGCCTGCCTCGTGACGATCACCGCGCTGTGCGGCGGCGTGATGGCGCGCGGGCGCGAGCTGCCCGTCGGGCGCCCGCTCGTCTTCCCCGACGGCGCGCGCTTCACCGTCGCGGGAGATTACGCCTTCGAGGTCGCGTTCGCCGCGCCGCAGGCGGTCGTTTCGGATCGCCGCTCCGCGCCGTTGGCGCTGCTCGGCGTCGCCGCCGCCTTCGCCGCGGCCGGATGGATCCTGTCCGAGCCGCTGCCGCGCCCGGCCGCGCCGCCCCCGGCATCCGGGATCGAGGAGCCCACGACGGCGCGGATCGACGATGCGCCGCTGCGCGCGCCGCCGCTCGCCGAAGCCGTCGATCCGGGCGCGCGTCTCGCCTCGGCGGAAGCGGATCTGCGCGCCCGCCTCGTCTCCGCCAATCTCGTTCCCCCGGTGCGCGTGTCGCGCCGGGGCGGGACCCTCGCCGTGGAAGGTTCGGTGACGGCTCAGGAGCGCGAGCGCCTCGTCGACGTGCTCCAGGCCTTCCTCGCGCGCGCGCGCGTTCCTCTGGAGATGGCGCTGGAATCCGAACCGGCGACGACGCCGTTCTTCACCTCCGTCGTCCTGCGCCCGCAGACCTTCGTGATCGGCGCCGACGGACGCCGCTATGGTCTGGGCCAGCGACTGCCCGACGGGGGCATGATTGAAAAAATCGACGAGACCAGCATTGTCGTTAACCGGGATGGACTACGAGAGCGTGTAGACTACGCGCGGTAGAGTCATCGAGCCGGGGACAAGCACAGCGATGGTGGCGTTGAATCGCTTTCTCGCGGAATGCGCGAAGCGCCAGGATCTGGTCTTCGCGTTCTTCTTCGTGCTCATCGTCGCGATGCTGGTCTTGCCCCTGCCGACCTGGCTGATCGACGCGCTGCTCGCAATCAATCTGACGCTCTCCCTCGTCGTGCTGATCTCGGCGACCTATCTGCGGTCGCCGCTGGAAATGTCTTCATTTCCCTCGATCATCCTGATGACGAGCATCATGCGCGTCGCGCTCTCCGTCGCGACGACGCGCCTGATCCTCGCCACGGGCGATCCCGGCGCGCTGATCGTCGCCTTCGGCCAGTTCGTCATCAGCGGCAATCTCGTCGTCGGTCTGGTCATCTTCCTGATCATCGCCGTCGTTCAGTTCATGGTCGTCACCAAGGGCGCGGAGCGCATTTCCGAAGTCGCCGCGCGCTTCACGCTGGACGCCCTGCCCGGCAAGCAGATGTCGATCGACAACGACGTGCGCGCCGGCGACATCACCGCCGAGGAGGCGCGCGACAAGCGCCAGACGCTGCAACTGGAGATGCAGTTCCACGGCGCGATGGACGGCGCGATGCGCTTCGTGAAGGGCGACGCGATCGCCGGCCTCATCATCGTCTTCATCAACCTCGTCGGCGGCATGACGATCGGCATGGCCCAGCGCGGCCTCTCGGCCGGCGAGGCCGGGCAACTCTACGTGCTCCTGTCGGTCGGCGACGGGCTGATCGCGCAGATCCCCGCCATGTTCATCGCGCTCGCCGCCGGCACGATCGTCACCCGCGTGACGACCGACAAGAGCTCCAATCTCGGGCAGGACATCACCCGCCAGATCGGCGCCGATCCCAAGGCGCTTGGCGTCGCAGGAATCGTGGCCGTTTCCATGGGCTTCATCCCGGGCTTTCCGACGGCGGTCTTCCTCATTCTCGGATCGATGCTCTGCGCAGGCGCGTTCGCGTTGACGCGTTCTGCGGCGAAGCGAGCCGCCGATGACGCGCTCGACGGCTCGCGAGCAGCTCCGGCGCCGTCCCCCGACGGCGACGATTCGGAGGCGGATCCGTCCGACCCCATGACCGCAGGACCCGACGAACCGCTGCCTCTGCGCCCCGTCCAACCCGGCGACATCATGGTCGTGAACGGCGAGCCCGGCACTCTCGAGAAGCTGCGGCCGGACGAAGTCTACGAACATGTCGAATATACGAAGGCGCTGTTCCTGCGCCGGATGGGCTTCTCCGCGCCGCCCGTCGGGTTTCGCGAAGATCCGAATCTGGCGCCCGGCGAGTTCGTGATCGAGATCGATGACGTGCCGATGAGCCGGTTCGTCATCGCGGGCGTCGATCCGGACCAGCCCCTGAACGAGGAGCAGGCGCGCGAATACGCGGGGCGGATAGCAGCGATTCGTTTCCGCCACGCCGCCAGCCTTTTCGGCGTGCCCGAGGCGACACAGTGGCTGGAGGACATCAAGCCGAGCTGCGGGCGCCTCGCCACCGACATCCAGCAGCTCATGCCGTTCATGACGCTCGTCGAGACCCTGCGCCGGCTTCTCGACGACGGCGTCGGCCTCGCTCCCCCGCGCCTCGTGCTCGAGGGCCTCGTCCAGGCTTCGCAGCGCTCGCAGGATCCCGACATGGCGGCCGAGATCGTGCGCTCGCTTCTCCAGCGCCAGATTTCCCATTTCGCTGCCGTGGGCTCCAACGTCATCAACGCGCTGGTGCTCGCTCCCGACATCGAGGGCGTGCTGCGCCAGTCTAGCGCGCCGGACCAACGCGGCCCCGCGATCCGGGCCGCCGACGAGACCGTGCAGGCCTTCATCGCGCAGGCCCGTGACGCTGTCGCGCGAAACGAAGCGGAATACGATGCGGTCGCATTCCTTACCCCCTCGGATCTGCGCCGTCCCCTGCACAAGCTCCTGAAGCAGCACGGCGTGATCACGCAGGTCCTCGCCTTCTCCGACGTCGCCCCGGGATTCGAGGTCCGCACCGTCGAGGTCGTGAGCCGGGCCGCGCAGGCGGCGTGATTCGTCGAATCCGGACGGAGAACGCCCGTTTCCGCTCCGGAATCCGGCGCCGGCCGCGTCGATCGAGGCGAACGAGAGCGAGAAATCCCCCGATCGCCGCCGGTTTCGTTGCGTTTGTGCAACAGCGACCTGAAAAGCCCCCGGGAAGGGCGTCCGGGGGCGATCGTTAAGTTGATCCAAAAAGCGGCATGGCTATGGTGACTTTGCGACGGGGGGTCCCCGGTCGCAGCCCGCGCCGGCTTCAAACACGAAAGAACCTGCGCGGGTGAATCGGGGAAAAGGGACGCCGAAGGGCCTCAACGGTTCCGAAGCACAACGCCCGCCCCTGGGTCTCGAAACTTTGGAGGTCAGTTATGAAGCTCGCAAAGAGCCTTCTCCTCGGAACCGCCGCCGGCCTCGCCGTCGCCGTTTCCGTTCAAGCCGCCGATCTGCCCGTCCGCAAGGCGGCGCCGGTCGATTACGTCCGTGTCTGCTCCGCGTATGGCAACGGCTTCTTCTACATCCCCGGCACGGAAACCTGCCTGCGCGTCGGCGGCTACGTCCGTTATGAGTCGCGCTTCTCCGACACGGGTTGGTCCGTCCCCCGCGCCAACCAGGTTGGCGGCGTCGGCGCTGGCGTTGTTGGTCTGAACACGGCCGCTCCGCAGGTCGTTCGCGCTGCGGCGACGTTCGCTCGCGGCTCGGGCTACACGCAGTTCGCTCGCGGCTCGGTCCAGCTCGACGCCCGCACGGCGACCGAGTACGGCCTCCTGCGCAGCTTCATCAACGGCTTCTTCGATTCGACCGGCGTGAACCTCTACCACGCCTACATCCAGTTCGGCGGTCTGACGGCCGGTCGTATCAGCTCGTTCTTCCGTCCGATCGGCGGCCCCGCCCTCAGCGGCGGCATGTGGGTCGGTGAGATGCCGGCTCCCTTGATCGCCTACACGGCGACGTTCGGCGCCTTCTCGGCCACGATCTCGGCTGAAGGCAGCCGCAATGCGGCCAACCGCGCGAACATGTCGGCGCTTCAGGGCAGCCAGGCTCGCGTCGCCGGCACGCCTTCGATGCCCGACTTCGTCGGCGCGATCGCCTACCGTGATCCGGGCTTCGCCGTTCACATGAGCGCCGCGCTCAGCCAGGTGCGTTCGAACAACCGCTTCGGCCCGCAGGGCGCCTTCGTCGATACGAAGTACGGCTACGCGCTGCTCGGTGGTCTGACCGTCAACCTGCCCATGGTCGGCGCGGGGACGAGCTTCCAGATCCAGGGTGTCTACGCCAGCGGCGCCACGACCTATGCCGGCATCTCGCAGGCTAACCGTCGCTTCGCGATCGAAGACGGCGACGCCTTCGTCAACTCGGCCGGCGGCGTTTCGCTCGCCCGCGCCTGGTCGATCAATGCCCGCCTGAACCACACCTGGGCCCCCGGCATCAGCCAGACCCTGTACGGCGCGTACGGCGAGTACGACGCTCCTGGCGCCGTCCGCCGCACCTGGGCTGCCGGCACCACGCCGTTCAACCTGCAGAACGACCCCGGTCAGTACACCAGCTGGCAGCTCGGCACTGTCGTCAACTGGTCGCCGGTCGCTGGCCTCACCGTCTCCGGTGACGTCAACTACCTCCAGACCACGGCAAAGCGTCGTATCCTGGTCGCCGGCACCGCCAACGCTGCGGGCGCGCGTTACTCGAAGTCCGACGACCGTTGGACGGCCACGATCCGCATCCAGCGCGCTTTCTGATCGGTTCATCCCGATTGGATCAGGGAAGCCCCGGCTCACGCCGGGGCTTTTCCTTTTTCACGCCCTCATTTCGTCACGCTCCCCCGGCACACCCTCGTCCGACAAGCGCTGCGCCGGCGCGAAGCGTCCACGGAGAGGTCCCATTCGTTACTTGACCGCCATCGCAATGCTCGCCGCCGGAGCCGGAACAGCGGCTCTGGTCTTCTACGCCGCGCAATCCGTCGAGGACCGGATCGGGACCGACCTTTCGCCGGCGATCGCCAGCACGCCGCAGCGCCTGTCGCCGACCGAAGACGAGCCAAATCTCGTCACCGGCTCGATCCCCGAACCGGCGGACGCCGCCGCGACGCAACCACCCGGCCCTGTCCTCCGCCTGTCCCGCTCGGGCGATACGATCCGCATCGCCGGGGCCGTCGGCGACACCTCCTCCCTCGCGGACTTCCGCGCCGCCGCCCGCGAGGCCTTTCCGACGGCCGGCCTCGAGGCGAGCCTTCGCGGCGATCCCGCTCTCGGCTCCGACATCGCGCAGGCCGGCCTCGCCGCCGTCGCCGCGCTGGCTCGTCTCGCCGAGGGCGAGGCGCTCATCGAGGAGGGCGTTCTCGCCCTCGAGGGCCGCGCGCTCTATCCCCAGACGCAGCAAGCCGTTCGCGAACGCCTCGCCTCCCTCGCGCCGACCGGCTGGCGAATCGACCTCGCCGTCGAGGAACCCGCGACGATCGAAACCTCGGCCGCGATCTGTGAAGGGCGGCTCGCCGCCGCGCTCGCGAGCGCGCCGATCGTCTTCGCCGTCGCGTCGGCGCGTCTTGCGGACGAGACACAGGAGCATATCGACCAGCTGGCTGCGATCCTGGAGGATTGTGAGGACGTCTCCGTCGAGATCGGCGGCCATACGGATTCGGACGGCCCCGAGGCCACGAACGTCCGGATATCGCAATCGCGCGCCGAGGCCGTTCGCGAGGCGCTCCTGGCGCGCGGCGTCGATCCCGACCGTGTCGCAGCAGTGGGCTACGGCGATGCCCGCCCCGTCGCGCCCAACGACACGGACGAGAACAAGGCCCTCAACCGCCGCATCGAGATCGTCGTCCAGCGCTGACGCTATCCCTCCGGCAAGCGTCTCCACGCGCAGAACGCGCCGATGCGGCGAGCATCACGGCCGCACCCTTCGCCGCACCCTTCGCAATGTCGGCGTGCGATCGGCCTTGAAGCCGGGGGCGGAGCGGGCTATCGCCAATGCGCGCGCCCCGTCCACGTCCGGCCATGCCGAAACCCTGTGAGAATCCCGCCGCGATGAAAACGAAATACGTCCTCACCCTCTCATGCCCGGATCGCGTCGGCATCGTCGCTGCGGTGGCCGGTTTCCTTGCGGAGCGCGGCGGCAATATCCAGGCGAGCGCGCAATATAACGACGTCGACACGCAGCTCTTTTTCATGCGCGTCGCGTTCGAGATCGAGGCCGGAGAGGACGAACTGCGCGCGGCCTTCAGTTCTTCCGTCGGCGCGCCGCTTGCGATGGACTGGCATCTCACGCGCGCCGACTACCGCCCGCGCATGCTGGTGATGGTCTCGAAATTCGGCCATTGCCTCAACGACCTGCTCTATCGCTACGGGACGGGCCTTCTGAAGACCCAGATCGCGGCGGTCGTCTCCAACCATCGCGACTTCTACCGCCTGGCGGCCAATTACGACGTGCCGTTTCACCACCTCCCGGTCACCGCCGCGACGAAGGCGGCGCAGGAGGCGAAGCTGCGCGAACTGATCGAGATCGAGAAGATCGACGTCGTGGTCCTCGCCCGCTACATGCAGGTTCTCTCGCCCGAATTCTGCGCGGCTATGCCAGGGCGGATCATCAACATCCACCATTCCTTCCTGCCGAGCTTCAAGGGCGCGGCGCCCTACACGCAGGCGCACCGGCGCGGCGTGAAGCTCATCGGCGCGACGGCGCATTACGTCACGGCCGATCTCGACGAGGGGCCGATCATCGAGCAGGACGTCACCCGCGTCGACCACAATATGGCCCCCGACGATCTCATGGCGGCGGGCCGCGACGTGGAATGCTCCGTGCTCGCGCGCGCCGCGCGCTACCATGTCGAGCGCCGCGTCCTGATGAACGGAAACCGCACCGTCGTCTTCTCCTGAAGCCGGGCGTTGCGAAAAGAGCCTAACGCGCGTGCGCCTTTGCCCACGCAAGCCGCCTCGACGCAGCCGCTTC
Organism: Salinarimonadaceae bacterium; assembly: GCA_007693435.1. Lineage (GTDB taxonomy): Bacteria > Pseudomonadota > Alphaproteobacteria > Rhizobiales > Beijerinckiaceae > Saliniramus. Next base: position 15,651 of record REDO01000061.1, read on the forward strand.
CGCCACGTATCCAAGGCTGATCGAGATCGGATCAACGCATTGCACGGACCAGCCCCCTCCTTCGACAACCGTCGCGGCATCATCGCGATGCTGTGCGCTTCGGCTTTGTTCGTGACCAACGACACGCTGGTGAAGCTCGGCTCCGAATTTTTCCCGACCACGCAGATCATGGCGATACGCGGCCTGTGCGCGGCGACGCTTGCGCTGATCTTCGTGCTGATGCTCGGGCACGGGCGGGCGCTGCGCAGCCTTGGCTCGCCCCTCGTGGCGCTGCGGGCTATATTGGAGGCAGGGTGCGCCTTTTTCTTCATGAGCGCCCTTCCCTTCCTGCCGCTCGCCAACATCATCGCAATCCTGCAGGCGACGCCGATCATCATGACGGTGATGGCGATCGCGCTCGGCTTCGAGCGGGTGGGCTGGCGTCGTTGGGCCGCCATCATCACGGGATTCTTGGGCGTGCTTCTGATCGTCCAGCCGGAGCTCGGCGCATTCGACTTCTACGTCCTCTATGCGCTGACCGCAGCCGTCCTCGTCGCGGTTCGCGACCTCGTGACGGCGCGGATCAAGCTGGAGGTGCCCTCGATCGTGATCGCGACCTCGACGACGATCGGCGTCTGCCTCGCCGGCTTCGGCATCGGCTTCGCACGGGGCGACGCGTGGCAAGATCTCGCGCGGCCCGAGGCAGGCTATCTCCTGGCGGCCGCGACATTGCTCGTGCTCGGCAATCTGACCGTCGTGATGGCGTTCCGAAACGTCGAAGTGGCGGTCGTCTCGCCGTTCCGCTATGCGATGGTCGTCGTCGCGATCATCCTCGGATTCGCCGTTTTCGGAGACTTGCCCAACGCGCTGGCCCTCACGGGCATCGGCCTTGTCGTGGGCGCGGGAATCTACACAATCCACCGCGAGAACGTCGTGCGCCGGGCGAGCGCGGGCCTCGCCTCGGCGGACGGGAGGCGCGAGTCGTGAACCTTCGTGGAGCGCCGGGCGCTGCGAGCGCAGCTGCGGAAACGCCCCGGCCCATGACGCCGCCCCTCGTCATGCTCGTCGCGATCTCGACGCTGCAGCCGGTCGCGGTGAACATCCTCGCGCCCGCGACGCCCGGGCTGGCCCGCGCCCTCGCCACCGATTACTCGACGATCCAGCTCACGCTGACGGTTTATCTGGCCACCGTCGCCATCGCCCAGATCTTCGTCGGGCCGATATCCGACCGCTTTGGCCGCAGGCCCTGCATCCTCGCCGGGGCGGCGCTGTTTCTGCTCGGCTCCGCGCTCGGCGCCTTCGCCGCCTCGATCGAGACGCTGCTCTTTTCGCGCGTTGTGCAGGCCATCGGCAGCGGGGCCTGCTTCGCGCTCGCCCGCGCCGTCGTGCGCGACACCTCGAGCATGGACCGGGCCGCGAGCGTGATGGGCTACATGGTGATGGCGATGGTCGTCGCGCCGATGATCTCCCCGTTCCTCGGCGGCCTCATCGAGGAGACGCTGGGCTGGCGGGCGATTTTTCTGGCGAAGGCCGCGCTGGGCGCGCTGGTGCTGGCCGCCGTCTGGGTCTTCCTGCACGAGACGGCCCCGCGATCCGAGCCCGCCTCGATGCTTTCCTCCCTGCAGGGCTTTCCGACCCTGCTCGGCGACCCGGCCTTCGTCCTCTACACACTGTCGCTGTCCTTCGTGAGCGCGGCGTTCTTCATGTTCATCGCCGGCGCGCCCTGGGTGGTGATCGAGACCATGGGCCGCGCGCCGCAGGTCTACGGCCTGTATTTCATGATCAACGCCGTCGGATACATGCTGGGCAATTTCATCGCCGGCCGCTTCGGGCAAAGGCTGGGGGCGGAGCGGCTGATGATCTGGGGCGCGACGATCGCCAGCGTCGCGATGCTGGCAGCCCTGTTTTTCGCCTATCTCGGTCCGTGGAATCCGCTGACGTTCTTCATTCCGATCGCACTCAGCTCGGTCGGATCGGGGATGACGCTGCCCGGAGCGACGGCCGCCGCCCTGTCGGTGCGTCCCAAACTCGCAGGAACCGCGTCGGGGCTTTCCGGGGCCGCGCAGCTCGGCATGGGCGCGGCGGCGGCGGCGTTTGGCGGCTATGTCGTGCAAATCGATTCGCGGGCGCTCATTCTCGCGATGCTCGCGGCGGCCGTGCTCGGTCTGGTCTGCGCGCGCACGGCCTCTGCGCGCACGGCGCGCGGCCGATAAGGGTGCGACCCGGGACTCAATGGGGGCCTAAGCCCTCGCCGATCAGGCCGAGACGGACCAGAACCGGATTCGGCTCGCTGCGCGAAGGAAGAGCATTCGCATTCGCCGCGCCGGAGAACGTCGCGCCGTCGATGCGTTCGACCGACGGAGAGGCGTTTTCCGCCATCGACCGACGACGCAGGGCGCGAACCGCATATTCACGATACATCAGATCGCTCAGCCCCCGGTCGTGAAACGCGGCGACGCGGCGACGCGCTGATGCGTCCCGGGATTCGCCCGCAGCTGCGGACGAGCGGTCTCCGATTCGTTGCTGCGCAAACAAGTCGCTGCGCGCCCGATCCTGCTGCTTCGCACGATCGTCCATTACAGTTCCTCCAGAGTGGCGATGATGATTTCACCGCTCGTCTTCGCAACCCTCAAAGACGGAATCGCGATTAACGAAAGTATAGCGCTCCGCGCTTTCCGCCGCTACGCCAGAATATGCATGTCCTTGGTTGTATCCGTGGGTTTGACGCGGCTTGCAGCGGCCTCTAGATACGAGTTCAACTGAACGATCAAGCGCATAGGGGATCAAGATGGCGAAGGTCGCTTTTCTGGGACTTGGCGTGATGGGCTTTCCGATGGCCGGTCACCTCGCAGCCAAAGGTCACGACGTGACCGTGTACAACCGCACCTTCGCGAAGGCCGAGGCATGGGTCGGCGCGCATGGCGGCCGCGCCGCCGCGACGCCGCGGGAGGCGGCTGTCGGTCAGGAAGTGGTCTTCTGCTGCGTGGGCAACGACGACGACCTTCGTCAGGTGGCGACCGGACCCGACGGCGCTTTCGCGGGCATGGCCTCCGGCGCGATCTTCGTGGATCACACGACGGCCTCGGCGGAGATCGCGCGCGAGCTCGCCGGCGCGGCCGCAGATCTCGGCGTCGGCTTCGTCGACGCCCCGGTCTCCGGCGGTCAGGCGGGCGCGGAAAACGGCGTACTCACCGTGATGTGCGGCGGCGACGCGAAAACCTACGCGCAGGTCGAGCCGGTGATCATGAGCTTCGCGCGCTCCTGCCGGCTGCTCGGCCCGGCCGGCTCGGGGCAGCTCGCCAAGATGGTCAATCAGGTCTGCATCGCCGGCGTCGTCCAGGGGCTCTCCGAGGGCGTCCAGTTCGGCCTCAATGCGGGGCTCGACATGGAGGCGGTGCTGGACGTCATCTCCAAGGGCGCGGCGGGCTCCTGGCAGATGGAGAACCGGGGCAAGACAATGGTCGCAGGCGAATTCGATTTCGGCTTCGCGGTCGACTGGATGCGCAAGGATCTCGACATCGTGCTCGCAGAAGCGCGCCGCAACGGCTCGACCATGCCTTTGACGGCGCTCGTCGACCAATTCTATGCCGAAGTCCAGACGATGGGCGGCGGACGCTGGGACACGTCGAGCCTATTCGCCCGGTTGCGGCGCTGAGCGCGCGCCCTCAGTTCCCCGCGAAGCGCGGGGCGCGTTTCTCGCGAAAGGCGGCGACGCCTTCGGCGAAATCATCCGAACGGCCGCATTCGGCCTGAAACGCGGCCTCCCGGTCGAGTTGCTCATCGAGACTCGCCCCAAGGCTCTCGCGCACGGCCTTCTTCATCAGGCGCTGCGCGAGAGCCGGGCCTTGCGCGATGCGCGCGACGAAGGCCATGGCCTCGGCCGGAAACACCACGTCGTCGAAGACCGCGTAGACGAGGCCGAGGCGCAGCGCCTCCTCCGCGGGCGTCGGATCAGCCGTCAGCATCAGCGCGAGGGCGCGCTTGGGGCCGACAAGCCGTGGCAGCAGCCAGGTGCCGCCGGCGTCCGGAATCAGCGCGACTTTCGTGAAGGCCTGCTGGAGGAAGGCCGAGCGCGCCGCGATCGCGACGTCGCAGGCGAGCGCGATGTTGGCGGCGGCGCCGACCGCCGGCCCGTTCAGCGCGGCGATCGTCACCTTCGGATAATCGGCGAGCGTCATGATCAGCGGGTTGTAATCGCGCGCAAGCGGGGGCCCGAGATCGATGGCTCCGTCCGCGCTGCGCGGCAGATCCTCGGTGAGGTCCTGCCCGGAGGAGAAGGCGCGCCCCTCCCCGGTCAGCATGACGACGCGAACCGCGTCGTCGCGGGCGCAGGCGGCGAGCGCCGCCCTCAGCTCGGCGTGCATGGTCGCGGTGAGGGCGTTGAGACGCTCGGGGCGCGCCAGCGTGATCACGGCGATCCCGGCCGCCGCCTCGTATTTCAGGGTCTCGTAACTCATTGAACCTCCTCGGGGATTTCGTCCCCGTCCAGCGCCGCGCGGACCTCCTCGCGCAAGGTCGGCAGAAGCTCCGTCTCGAACCAGGGATTGCGCCGTAGCCAGCCGTTGTTGCGCCACGATGGATGCGGCAGGGGAAGCACACGCGGAAGGCGGGGCTGCGCCAGAATCTCGCGCCAGCGCGCCACGGTCGCCGTAAGCCCGCCTTCCGCATCGGCCCCAAGGTGCCATTTCTGGGCGTAAAGCCCGATCGTCAGGACGAGCGAGAGGCGCGGCAGCCCGGCGAACACGCGCTCGCGCCAGAGCGGGGCGCATTCGCGGCGCGGCCGCCGGTCGCCGCCATTCTCGTCGTAGCCCGGAAAGCAGTGTCCCATGGGAACGATGGCGACCTTGGCCGGATCGTAGAACGTCTCTTCGTCGAGGCCGAGCCATTCACGCAAGCGTACGCCTGAGGGATCAAAAAAGGGCAGGCCCTTGGCGTGCGCACGCGCGCCCGGCGCCTGACTGGCGATGCAAAGCCGGGCCCGCAGATCCGCCTGGACGATCGGCCGAGGCTCGTGCGGCAGCGGAGCGCAGGCGACGGGGGCGTCGCGGCAGACGCGGCAGGCGCGCAGGCTCGTGAGCACGGCGTCGAGATCCCGCGCCACGCCGTCGACCGCCATCGATTCACGCCGCCGCGCTGGGCCGCGCCTTGAGCGCCGCGTGCCAGCGGCGGACATTGGCGAGGTCTTCCGGAATTACGAGCTTGGCGGGCTTCATGAAGTCGAGCGCGACGAGCCCGGTGATGTCGGCGACGCTGAAGCCTTCCTCGCAGAGATATTCGCTGCCCGCGAGATGCGCGTCGAGCAAAGTGAGCGCGTGCACGACTTTCGGCTTGTTGGCCTCGCCCCATGCGGGAATCTGCGGGTTCTCCATCTCGGCCATGCCCGGATGCAGGTGCCGGAAAACCGCACCGACGAAGGTGAACAATCCGAGCTCCACGCGCCTTTGCCACATCTCGACGCGCGCGCGAGCGATGGCGCTCGAGCCGAAAAGCGCCGGATCGGGGAAGAGTTCCTCGAAATAGCGGCAGATGGCGATGGATTCGGCGATCGTCGTCCCGTCGTCGAGGAGCAGCAGCGGCGTCAGCCGCCACGGATTGAGGGCCGCGTATTCCGCAGAGCGGTGGCCCATGGCCCCGAGATCGACCGGCGCCAGATCAACCGAAATGTCCTTCTCCGCGAGGAATATGCGCACCCGTCGCGGGTTGGGCGCACGCCCGCCGTCGTAGAGCTTCATAACCGTCATCCTCCACAGGCCGAGGGGACCATAGCGCCGCGTGGCGGTCAATGTGGTCGGCGAACGGCGACGCGAGCGCGAAGAATCGGCGCGCAAAAAAAGGACCCGGCCGAAGCCGGGTCTAGGAGGTCTGTCGTCCCTGGAGGTCAATCCCGGGAGTTCATAGGCAATACAACGCGCCACTTGCGAAATCGTTCCAATCAGTTTGGCGAAGCGTCGGGGCTCGCATGCGCGCGCCGCCAAACGGCCGGGCGCTCGAACTCGCCGGCCCAGATGCCAAGCCCAGCCGCGCGCGCGCGCTCTTCTTCCGCGTCGTACCCGCCGAAGGCGACGGCGTGGCCGGAAGCGACCATGGCCGCGCCGAGATCGACCCCGCCCGCCTCGCAGCGCGCCACGCTGCGTCCGTACCGGTCTTTTTCGCGGATGGCGCAGAACGTCTCGACGTCGGCCACGAGACGTTCGAGCGCATGGCGCGCCTCGAGCCCGCAGCGATAGTCGATACCGTCATAGCGGCAGAACTGGCGCATTTCTGGAGCGTCCATATCGGCCATCCTGATCTCGACGTCGCCGATGCGCAGCGAATCGCCGTCGATCACATAAGCGAGACCCGCGACCGTCTCTTGCGGCGTGAAGCCCCAATCCCGCTCCCCGAGCCAGATTCCGAACGCGATGATCACCGGGAGGATGATCAGCGCCCTTCCGAACCGCGCCCGGCGGCGTCGAAAGGGACGAGCCCGCAGGGGCCGCGCGCGCCCCCGCCCCTGCCCGACGAAGCGGGGCCGGGGCGGCGACGACTGCGACCGATTTTTTCCCAACGGCTCGATGATCATGAGGCGGACATTAACGAATTCGCGAGAGAGTAATCCCCGGCATACAGCGAATCGATGCGCAACCCGTTAACGAACCCGAGCGAATGACAGGCGAACCAGCCGCCGGGGCCGCTCCGGCCGAGGCGTCCGATCAGGGCGCCCCCACCATCGACGCGAGGCGTCGTCGCAAGGTCGCGCAGAATATGCGCACGGCCCGCGAGCGGCTGACTTCGTCGGTGGGGCTCGAACGCTCGTTCGAACTCGAGTTCCTGCGGCTCTTCGCGCAATACCGCATCGACGCGGCGATACCCCTTATCGTGCTCGCGGCGGCCGGCGGTTTCGCGGCCTCCTGGTTCGTTCCCGGCCAGGCGCCGCTCATCGCGTCCGTGATCGCGATCGCGACGGGCCTCATGATCGTCCTGTCGCGCAGCCTTTCGCGCCAGAGGGACGAGGACCTCGCCCTCGGGCGCTGGCATCGCACCTTCGTCTTCGGCGATGCGCTGTTCGGCGCATCCTGGGCGCTCCTCGTCATGGCGCTGGCGGGCGCGAACGACCAGAGCACCGGGGCCTTCGTCCTGTTCGTCGTGTTGATGGTCTCGGCCGTCACGGCGATGCTTTCCGCGACATTGCCCGCCGCCGTCTATGCCGGGCTGGCGCCGTTATCCATCGCCATGCTGGTCCTCGCCTTCCTCACCAGGGAAGTCGGCGCCGGGCTCCTCGCCGCGATGACCATCAGCGCGCAGGTCTTCTTCGTGTTCCTTGCACGCCGCCTCTACTCGAGCGCGCTCGCGACGCTGCGCTCGCGGGCGGAGAAGGACAAGCTGTTCCACGAACTGGAGGAGGCCAAGGCCAATTCCGACGAGGCGCGGCGACGGGCCGAGGAGGCGAATCTCGCCAAGTCGCGCTTCCTCGCCACGATGAGCCACGAACTGCGCACGCCGCTCAACGCGATCCTCGGCTTTTCCGAAGTGATGAAGGACGAGGTCTTCGGCAAGCATACATCCGACACCTACCGCGAATACTCGGCCGACATACACGCCAGCGGGCGCCACCTTCTCAACCTCATCAACGAGATCCTCGACCTGTCGCGCGTCGAGGCGGGGCGCTACGAGCTCAACGAGGAAGCGTTGCGTCTGGCGTATCTCATCGACGATTGCCGCCACATGGTGGCGTTGCGCGCCCGCGCCAAGGAACAGGCGATCAAGGCGGTCGTCGATCCCTCGCTGCCGAGCGTCTGGGCGGACGAGCGGGCGATCCGGCAGATCGTGCTGAACATCCTCTCCAACGCCGTGAAGTTCACGCCGCCCGGCGGCGAGATCGTCATCAAGGCGGGCTGGACCTCCTCCGGCGGCCAATACGTGTCCATACGCGACAACGGGCCGGGAATTCCGGAAGAGGAGATTCCGATCATCATGTCGTCCTTCGGACGCGGTTCGCTTGCGCTCAAGACCGCCGAGCAGGGCTCGGGGCTCGGCCTGCCGATCGTCAAGGGACTGATCGAACTGCACGGCGGCGCCTTCCAGCTGCGTTCCGCGCCGCGCGAGGGCACCGAGGTGATCGTCACGCTTCCCGCCTCCCGGGTCATGGACGCCCTGCCCGCCGTCGACGTCGAGCCGAGCCAGAGCGAGAAGGACGCGACCGGAAGGTCGGGTAAACCCGCCGCGAGCGGCAAGACGCGGGCGGCCTGAGCCGTCGGCCTCGTCAGGATTCGCTTCGCGCCACGGCCGCTTCCGCGAATGTCGCCATACCGTTGTGACAGCCGGCCGCCGCCTTGATCAATCCCATCGCGAGCGCAGCGCCGGAGCCCTCGCCCAGACGCATCCCGAGCGCCAGCAGCGGCGCCTTGCCGAAGCGTTCCAGCACCTCGCGATGCGCGCCTTCCGCGGAGAGATGGCCGAACACGCAATGATCGATCGCGCGCGCGTCGAGCGCGTGCAGGATCGCGGCGGCGGCGGTGGCGACGTAGCCATCGACGACGACCGGAACGCGCTGGATGCGCGCGGCGAGAATCGCGCCGGCCATGGCGGCGATCTCGCGGCCGCCGAGCCTGGCGAGAACCGCGAGCGGATCGGAAAGCGCGTCCGCGTGGCGCGCAAGCGCCGCTTCCACGGCCGCGACCTTGCGCGCGAGACCGGCGTCGTCGACGCCCGTGCCTCGCCCCACCCAGCGTTCCGCCCCGCCGCCATAGAGCGCGGCGTAGATCGCTGCCGCGATCGTGGTGTTGCCGATGCCCATCTCGCCGACGCCGAGAAGATCCGTCCCGCCGGCGATCGCCTCCATGCCGAAAGCCATCGTCGCGACGGCGTCCTTCTCGGTCATCGCCGCCTCTTGCGTGATGTCCTTCGTCGGCATATCGACGGCGAGATCGAAAACCTTGAAGCCGATGCCGTAAGCCGCGCAGATCTGGTTGATGGCCGCGCCGCCGGCGGCGAAATTGGCCAGCATCTGCCGGTTCACCGCATCCGGGAAAGCCGAGACCCCCTGCGCCGTGACGCCGTGCGCGCCGGCGAAAACCGCGACGAGCGGGCGCGCGACCGAGGGCTGCGGCCTGCCCTGCCAACCGGCGAGCCATTCCGCCAGCCATTCCAGACGCCCCAGAGAGCCCGCCGGCTTCGTCAACTCGGCCTGGCGCGCGCGCACGGCCTCGATCGCCTCCGCGTCGGCCCCGGGCATCATCGCGATCAGCCTGCGAACGTCGTCGAAAGGCGCGTCGGAATTCTGGTCGATCATCAATTGGCTCCTGTTGGGCGGGCTCGCCCCGGACGGAATCGCAGGTTGGCCGGCGAGCTATAGCGGGCTATTGAAACCGGGTGAAGCGCGCTCAGGAGGGAAGATGGACCGGCAGGAGCATGGCGCCCCGCAGGATGAGCCCGCATACGCGCCGGCGAGCGCGGTCGTGCGCGTCGCGCAATGCCTGCGCTTCTACTCGCGCCTTTCAGTGCCGGCGCTGTCCGGGGAACGAGACCCCCACGCCCGCCCCGATTTCGCGGCGATGACTGACATGATTCCCGTCGCGGGCGCGATCATCGGAGCGATCGGCGCGCTCGTCTTTCTCGCAGCCCACACGCTCGGCCTCGGCCCTTTGATCGCGGCGACGCTCGCCGTGACGGCGCTGGTTTTCGCCACCGGCGCCTTTCACGAAGACGGGCTGGCCGACACATTCGATTCCTTCGGCGGCGGCGCGACGCGCGAGAAGCGTCTGGCGATCATGAAGGACAGCAGCATCGGCGTATTCGGCGCCGCCGCGCTGGTCCTCGGGCTCGGCCTGCGCGTGCTGCTGCTCGCCGAAATCGCGCGCCGGATATCGCCGCTCGCAGCGGCCGGGGCGCTCGTCGGCGTTGCGGCGCTTTCACGCAGCGTCGCGCTGGCGCCGCTGATCTTCCTCGAACCGGCGCGCTCCGACGGCGCTTCGGCGGCGGTGGGGCGGCCGACGCGCGCGAACTTCGCGATCGCCTGCGCCATCGCGGCGGCGATCTATGCCTTCTTCGGGCTCGCGACCGGCCTGCCCGCATCCGGCCTCGCCCTCGGAGCGATGCTCGCCGTCGCGGTCACGGCGCTGATGATCGGCTGGTCGAAGGCGATGATCGACGGCCAGACCGGAGACGTCATTGGCTCCTCGCAACAGATCGCGGAGATCACGATCATGCTCGGCCTCTTGATCCTCGCCGCCGGGTGACGACATTGAGGGCATAGAGGTCGGAGCGAGCATGAAGGACGGATACGACGCGCCGCGCAGGATTTCCACGCCCTGCCTGAAGGTCTGCCTGATGGACGCCACGGCCGGCCTGTGCGAGGGCTGCGGCCGCACGCGCGCAGAGATCGCAAGCTGGGGACGCCTGTCGGAGGAGGAACGCCTCGCAATCATGGCGGGGCTAGAGGCGCGCATGCGCGCCGCCTTCCTCGGCGAGACGACGGACGGGCGAGGCTGAACATGCCCGGAGCGATCGGCCTCGGAATTATCCTGGTCGCAATCGCGATCCTCGCCTTCTCCTATGGCGAACGCAACATCGTGGGGCTCGAACCGGACCAGTTCGCGCGCCTTACGGCGCTCGGGGCGATGCTGCTCTTTCTCGCAGGCTCCGTGTTCGGCAGGAGCAGGGTGCAGATCGGCGAGGCCTTGCGCGCGCTGGTGATCTGGGCCGCGATCTTCATCGCCCTGCTCGGGCTTTATGTCTACCGCTTCGAGATGGACGCTGTCTTCGGGCGAGTCGTCGACGGCGTGATCCCCGGCAGGACCACCATCTCCTCGCCCGGCGAGGTGAGCGTGACGCGCGGCGCGTCCGGCGGCTTCGTCGTCCAGGGTGAGGCTAACGGCGAGCCGATGCGCTTCATCTTCGACACCGGCGCAGACGTCGTCGTGCTGACCGCCGAGAGCGCCGCCCGGATCGGCTTCCAGCCGCAGGACCTGCGCTACATCGTGCAGGTGCGCACCGCGAACGGCACGGCGATGGCCGCGCCTGTGACCATCGAGACGCTGACGGTCGGCGATATCGCCGCTTCGCGGGTCCGGGCCCTCGTCGCACGCCCCGACGCGCTGACTTCGAACCTCCTGGGGATGAGCTTCCTAGACCGCCTCTCCTCTTACGAAGTGCGCAACGACCGCCTGATCCTGCGCGGAGGCGACTGAGCAAAAACCGCCGCCAAAGCCTGAAAATGCTTGACTTGTCGGGCTTTCGGGCCCATCCCCTGCCCGTCGCTTTTTGACGCGGCGCAAAATCAACCGAGAAGATGATGGACGACAGCCCTAGTAGGCGCTTCAGGGGAAGCGCTCACCAGAACATAGCGCGTCTCGCGCAGGCGGGTCTCCGCGTCGTCGGAGCGGCTCTGAACGGTTGATCGCCGTCATGCCGCCTCCGCCGGCCCGGGCCGGCGAGGAGGTGGATCATGACGGAAACTAAAACCCTTCTCGATCTTGAGATCGATCACAGCGCCCTCGCCGAACCCGAGACGCTGGAGATCGTCGCGGACGCGGCCCGGGTCGTCCTGAAAGAAGGCGACGCCACGTCGCTGCGTTCGTTCTTCGATACGCAGGAGCCGGCGGACGTCGCCGAAATCCTCGAAGCGCTCGACGAGGACGAGGCGCTGGCGGCGATGCGCATGCTCGACCTGCGCGAACAGGCGAAGATTTTCGGTTATCTCGACGCCCGCTATCAGATTGAGCTGTCCGACCTCATGGGCCGGCGCGATTTCGCTCGGCTGATGGCCGCCATGTCACACGACGAGCGCGTCGATCTCTACAAGCGCCTCGACCCGGCCGCGCAGGAGGCGATCCTGCCCGGTCTCGCCAAGGCCGAGCGCGACGATCTGCGCAAGCTCGCCTCCTACGCCGAGGGCACCGCCGGCGCGATCATGACCTCTGACTACGCCACCCTGACGCCGGACATGACGGCGAAGGAGGCGATCGAGGCCCTGCGCGCCCAGGCGCTCGACGCGGAGACCGTCTATCAGGCCTATATCGTCGACGACGAACGCCGGCTCGTCGGCGTGGTCAGCCTGCGCGACCTGATCGTCGCGCGCGCCAACGTGCGCGTGCGCACTCTCATGGACACCAACCCCGTCTCCGTCGGCGCGGACGAGCCGCGCGAGGAGGCGGCGCAGATCATCTCGCGCTACGATCTCATCGCGCTGCCGGTGATCAACGGCGGCGAGAAGCTCGTCGGCATCGTCACTCAGGACGACGCCATGGACGTGCAGGAGGAGGAGGCGACCACCGACTTCCTCAAGTCGGGCATGGTTTCCGCCCTGAAGACCGGCATGCGCGAGGCCGGCATCTACACCCTCTATCGCGCCCGCATCGTCTGGCTCGTGCTGCTCGTCTTCGGAAATATCTTCTCCGGCGCCGGCATCGCCTATTTCGAAGACACGATCGCGGCGCATCTCGCCCTGCTCTTCTTCCTTCCGCTGCTGATCGCCTCGGGCGGCAACGCCGGCGCGCAGTCGGCGACCCTTATGGTGCGCGCGCTGGCGACCGGCGACGTGCGCATGGGCGACTGGGCCTCGGTGCTCGGCCGCGAATTCGCCACCGCGCTCCTCCTCGGCGTCACAATGGCGGTCGCCGTCTCCGCGATCGGCGTCCTGCGCGGCGGCCCGGCCATCGCCGTCGTGGTCGCCCTGTCGATGATCGCGATCGTCATCGTCGGCTCGATGATCGGCATGTCGCTGCCCTTCCTGCTCTCGAAGCTGAAGATGGACCCCGCGACGGCGAGCGCGCCGCTCGTCACATCGATCGCAGACGTGGCGGGCGTCCTGATCTATTTCGCGATCGCTACGCAGATTCTCGTCATGATGGACGCCTGAAGCCGGAGAGTCGGGAACGCGGAACGCGGAACGCGAGCATGGAGCCGAGAAGCGACCCGCGGAGCTTCGTCCTCGCGCATACGCGGTTGCGGCCGACGCCGCACGCCCCCGAAATCCACCTGCGCGTCGCCGACGAGGCGACCGATCTCTGGGTGAAGACCGAGGAGGAGCTCGGCGCGATCGGCCTGCCGCCGCCCTTCTGGGCCTTCGCCTGGGCCGGCGGACAGGCGCTCGCCCGCTACGTTCTCGACAATCCCCAAACGGTCGCCGGCAAGAGCGTGCTCGACTTCGCCTCGGGTTCGGGGCTCGTCGGGATCGCGGCGGCGAAGGCTGGCGCGGCGTGCGTCGAAGCCGTCGAGATCGACGACTTCGCCATCGCCGCGATCAGGCTGAACGCCGCCGAAAACGGCGTCTCCCTCGAAGCGCGGCGCGAGGATCTGGTCGGCCGGGACGAAGGTTGGGACGTCGTTCTCGCCGGCGATATCTGCTACGAACGCGACACCGCCGCGCGCGTGATGGACTGGCTGCGCACACTCGACGCACGCGGAGCCCTCGTCCTTATCGGCGATCCCGGCCGCGCCTATCTGCCCAAGGACCTCTTTGCGTTGGCCAGCTACGAGGTGCCCGTCGCGCGCTCGCTGGAAGACGCCGAGATCAAACGCGCGAGCGTATGGCGCTTCGCGTGCCCGCGCGCGACGCCCGACCTGATCCGTCCCTCGTGACTCTCGTCGCGGCGCGATTCGAACGCGGCTTTCGACTTCGGCGCAAAGCGCCTATATGAGGGCAGGCGCGGTTTTTTTCGCGTCGCACCATTTCCGCCGCCCGCCTCGCGCCGGCGGCGCCAACGTTCAGGAAATCGCTTGCCCCGCCGCCAGAAAGCCGCCGTCCGAGAGGGTTCGCCCTCGCGTGATGAGATCATCGATTTCATCAGAAGCCAGCCCGGCCGGGTCGGCAAGCGCGAGATCGCGCGCGCCTTCGGCCTGTCGGGCGCGGACAGGATCGCGCTCAAGCATCTCCTGAAGGAACTCGAGGAGGAGGGCCTCGTCGAGCGCCGCAGGCGGGACATCGTCGCCAGGGGCGAGCTGCCCCCCGTCGTCGTGGCCGACGTGATCGAGCGCGACGATGACGGAGAGCTGATCGCCATTCCGGCGGAATGGGACGAAGCCGACGATTCTGCGCCGCCGCGCATCCTCGTCACGACGCCCCGTCGGCCGAAGCCCGGCCAGCCTGCGCCGGGCGTGAACGATCGCGCCCTTTTGCGCGTCGAGCGTTCGGAGGACGCGGACGGTCCGCCCTATCTCGGGCGCGTGATCAAGCTGATCGAAAAGCAGAGGACGCTCGCGCTCGGCGTCTTTCGCCCGATGCCGACCGGCGGCGGAAGGCTGGAGCCGGTGGACAAGAAGGCGCTCGGCCGCGAGATCGGGATCGCTCCCGGCGACGAGGGCGACGCGCAGGACGGCGATCTCGTCTCGGTCACGATGGCGCCGGCCAAGCGCTTCGGCCTGCCGATGGCGAAGGTGCGCGAGCGTCTGGGCTCGCTGAAGACCGAGAAGGCTGTGAGCCTCGTCGCGCTGCACGCCCACGCGATACCGCATGTCTTCCCCCAGCGCGTGATCGCCGAGGCCGAGGCGGCTGCGCCCGCCGCGATGAAGGGTCGCGAGGATTGGCGCGCCCTGCCGCTCCTCACCATCGACCCCGCCGACGCCAAGGACCACGACGACGCCGTGCATGCGCGACCCGACGACGATCCGGCCAATGAAGGCGGCTTCGTCGTCACCGTCGCCATCGCCGACGTCGCGGCCTATATCCGCCCCGGCTCGGCGCTCGACCGCGAGGCGCTGGAGCGCGGCAACTCGGTCTACTTCCCCGACCGCGTCGTGCCGATGCTGCCCGAGCGCATCTCGAACGACCTGTGTTCGCTGCGTCCGCACGAGGACCGGCCGGCGCTGGCGGTGCGGCTCGTGATCGGCGCGAACGGCGCCAAGAAGCGCCATTCCTTCCATCGCATCTTGATGCGCTCGGCCGCGCGCCTCTCCTACCAGCAGGCGCAGGCCGCAATGGAGGGGCGACCCGACGACGTGACCGGCCCGCTGCTCGATGACGTGCTTGCGCCGCTCTGGGCCGCATATCGCTGCGTGGCCAAGGCCCGCGACGAGCGCGGCCCCCTCGCCCTCGATCTGCCCGAGCGCAAGATCATCCTGACGCCGGAGGGCGTGGTCGATCAGGTGATCGTGCCCGAACGCCTCGACGCGCACAGGCTCATCGAGGAGTTCATGATCCTCGCCAACGTCGCCGCGGCCGAGGCGTTGGAGAAGGCGAAGATTCCGCTGATCTACCGCGCCCACGACGAGCCCTCGCTGACCAAGATGCACGCGCTCGGCGAGGTGCTCGCCTCCATCGCGATGAAGCTGCCCAAGCAGGGCGCCCTGCGTCCCTCGCTGTTCAACCGCATCCTCAAGGCGGTCGAGGGCATGGACCACCAGACCTTCATCAACGAAGTGGTGCTGCGCACGCAGGCGCAGGCCGAATACACTTCGGAGAATTACGGCCATTTCGGCCTGAACCTTCGCCGCTACGCGCATTTCACCTCGCCGATCCGGCGCTACGCCGATCTCATCGTCCACCGCGCGCTGATCACCGCGCACGGGCTGGGCTCCGACGGACTGCCCAAGGACGTGACCCGCGAGGAGCTGGCGGAGGTCTCGGCGCGCATCTCGGCCGCCGAGCGGCGCGCCATGGCTGCCGAGCGCGAGACCATCGACCGGCTCATCGCCCACCACCTCGCCGACCGCGTCGGAGCAACCTTCGAGGGGAAGATCTCGGGGGTGACGAAATCCGGTCTCTTCGTGAAGCTCGACCATACGGGCGCCGACGGCTACGTGCCGGCCGCGACCATCGGCGACGACTATTTCCGCTACGAGGAGTTCGCCCACGCCCTCGTCGGCGACCGCACCGGCGCGGTCTACCGGCTCGGCGACAGGGTGAGCGTCAAACTCGTCGAGGCGGCCCCGGTGGCGGGCGCTTTGCGCTTCGAGATGCTGTCAGAAGGCCGCTCCGGCGGCGGGGCACTGCCGCGCGCGGGGCGCCGCGGCAAGGGGAGCGGGATCGCCAAGAAGGGTCGAACCAAGGTCCGCGCGAAGACCGGCGGCGCGATTCACGCGCGCCGCAAGGGCGGCAAGGGACGGCGATAAGGTCAGGTCATGATGGACAACACGGCGATGAACGACGCGGGGCCCCCGGCGCATGCGCGCGACTGGAAGCAGGGGATCGCACGCGGCCTTGCGCGGCGCTGCCCCGCCTGCGGCGAAGGCCGCCTGTTTGCGCGCTATCTCAAGGTCGCGCCTGTCTGCGCCTCCTGCGGGCAGGCGCTGCACCACCACCGCGCCGACGTCCTTCCGCCCTATCTCACGATCGTCGTCGTCGCGAAATTCGTCGGATTGGGGATATACGTCTCCGAAATGTATTACGAACCGTCGCTCGCCTTCCATCTGGCGACGTGGCCGGCGCTGACGCTCGTCTTGTGCCTCACACTGCTCCCGCCGCTGAAAGGAGCCGTCGTCGGCCTGCAATATGCGCTCGGCATGCATGGTTTCGGAGCGGGCGGCGACAACGACGCGGAGAAGCCGCGCGAGACATCGGAAGGACCGAGGACGTGACCGAGATTGTGCCCGACACAGCGACGATGCTCAAAGAGCGGCCGGCCGAGGCCGCAGCCGAACGGACTTGGCCGACCGGGCGCCCCCGCGACGCGGCGACCCTGATCGTCATCGACCGCACGGGCAAGAGCCCGCAGGTCCTGATGGGCAAGCGCCACCACAGTCTGAAGTTCATGCCGGGCAAGTTCGTCTTCCCCGGCGGGCGCATCGACGCGTCCGACAGGCGCATGGTCGCCGCCGGCATGCTCTGCGACCGCACGGACGCGGCGCTCGCGGCGCGCGTGGTGCGCCCCTCGTCCAGCCGCAACCGCACGCTCGCGCTCGCCGCGATCCGCGAGACCTACGAGGAGACCGGGCTCATGCTGGGCTCGCGGGATTACGGCGCGCCGCAGATCACGATCGACGGTCCCTGGGGCGAATTCGTCGCGGCGGGCGTCTTCCCCGAACTCGACGCGCTGCAATTCGTCGCGCGCGCCATCACCCCGCCCCGCCGATCCAAGCGCTTCGACACGCGCTTCTTCGCGGTGGATCACGAGACGATCGCGCATGAGACGCCGGGCCTCGTCGGCCCCGATTCGGAACTCGTCGAGCTCGTCTGGGTCGATCTCGCGCAGGCGCGCGACCTCGATCTGCCATCCATCACCCAACTGGTTCTCAACGAACTGGAAGCGCGGCTCGCGGCCGGGTTCTACCCGCAATTGCCGGTGCCGTTCTTCTACGAGCGCCGCGGCGCTCGTATGCGCGAGACTGTGTGAGGGCGCCATGGCGGCGCCGCCCGAAGCGCCAGGCACGAAGACGACCCGCGCCGATGCGGTCCGCGAGATGGAGCGCGCCCGCTTCGCCTCGATCGCGGCGGCGATCGGCTGCATCAGCGCGGTCGGCGTCGGGCTGAGCCTGTCGGTTCCGCTTCTATCGCTCGAGATGGAGCGAATGGGGGCGTCTGGCACGCTCATCGGGATCAACACGGCGCTCGCTGGCTTTGCGGCTATCGTCACGGTGCCGTTCGTTCCGAAGCTGGCGGTGCGTGTGGGCGTGCTGCCGCTGCTCTGGACGGCGGTCGCCGTCGCGGCCTTGTCGCTGATCGCCTTCAAGGCGACCTACGACATCGTCTGGTGGTTTCCCTTGCGGTTCGTCTATTCGGCGGCGCTGGGCGCGCTGTTCGCGCTCTCCGAGTACTGGATCAACTCCGCAGCGCCCCCCAAGAGGCGCGGCTTCGTGATGGGGATCTACGCCACGATTCTCGCGCTCGGCTTCGCCGCCGGGCCGGCCGTTCTCGCGGTCGTGGGCACGAGCGGCTGGCCGCCCTACATCGCCGGCGCGTGCCTGTGCGCTGCGGCTGCTCTGCCGCTCCTTCTGGCGCGCGGCGTCTCGCCCCGTATCGACGGGGGCTCGGGGCGCACGGTCCGCTCCTTCATTCTCGCGGCGCCGGCCGCGACCGTGGCGGCGCTGATCTTCGGCGCGGTGGAGAGCGGCGCCTTCGCGATCCTGCCGCTCTACGGGCTCGCGATCGGCTACGTGGCTTCGGGCGCGGTGTTTCTCGTGAGCGTGATGGCGCTCGGCAACGTCGTCCTGCAGATCCCGCTCGGCATGATCTCGGACCGCATGGACCGGCGCGTCCTCCTCGCCATCATCGCCACGATCGGCCTCGCCGGCGCGCTCGCCATGCCGCTCGTCACCGACAGCCTATACGGTTTCGGGGCGCTGCTGCTTCTTTGGGGCGGCGTAGCGGGCGGGCTCTACACGGTCGGCCTTGCGCATCTGGGGGCGCGCTTCTCGGGCGGCGACCTCGCGGCGGCGAATGCGGCGTTCGTCATTCTCTACAACGCCGGAATGATGATCGGGCCGCCGCTGGCCGGCGGCGGGCTGGACCTGCTGCCGCCGCACGGCTTCGCCTTCGCGATGGCGCTGCTTTTCGCGGGCTATCTGGCGGTGGTCGCGACGCGGCTGCGGCGGTGAACGGTCGGGCGAGCGGCTTCTGTTTTCCTTGACGCGCAGGCCCGGATCGGGCATGAACGCGTCGAATTCCGGCCGGGCGACGCCCGGCCCTTTGCGTTTCGCGGCGACGGCCGCACGCTTCATCGAGAGGATGGATCATGGCCAAGGCTGCAACGATCAAGATCAAGCTTCTGTCGACCGCCGACACGGGCTTTTTCTACGTCACCAAGAAGAACACCCGCACGATGACCGACAAGCTGGCGCTCAAGAAGTACGACCCGATCGCCAAGAAGCACGTCGAGTTCAAGGAAACCAAGATCAAGTGATCTGAGGTTTTTTCTCGGCTGAACGACCAAGGGGCGCTCTCGGGCGTCCCTTTTCGTTTTGGGATCAGCGGTCGGTATCGCGCTCGTGGCGCTCGACGATCCGGTATTCCGCGTCGATGATGTCGGGATCGGAAGGCGCCTGCACGGGCGCGCGGCGGCCGCGGCCGAACCAGGCGGCGACGAGCGCCGCGATCGCGACGGCGGGGATCGCCACAAGCGCCACGCCGGCGGCGAGAATGAGCATGAGGAAGCCGACCAGCATCGCCGCGACGACGCCGAGCGCGATCGCCCAGCGCGGAACGGTCACGACGCGCCGCTGTCCGTTTTCGTACTTCACGTAGCGAAACATGTCCTCTTTCCCCTCGGCGCCACCGTGCGTGAGCGCATCCTCGCCATATGGTATGGCGAAAGCATGATTCAAATCACGCCCTTCATAGCGCTCCATGAGGACGAGATCGAGGAGACGTTCATCCGCTCCGCCGGTCCGGGCGGGCAGAACGTCAACAAGGTCGCGACGGCGGTGCAGCTGCGCTTCGACATGCGCGCCTCTCCTTCGATGAGCGACGAGGTGAAGGAGCGGCTCGCCGTCATCGCCGGCCAGCGCCTGACCAAAGACGGCGTGATCGTGATCACGGCGCAGAGCCACCGGAGCCAGGAGCGCAACCGCGAGGACGCGCTGGCGCGGCTCGTCGAGATGATTCGCCGCGCTGCGGTTCGTCCGCGTCCGCGCCGCCCCACCAGGCCGACGCTCGGCTCGAAGAAGCGCCGCCTCGCCTCGAAGTCAAAGCACGGGGCTACGAAGGCGATGCGCGGCAAGCCGGATCTCGACTGAGAAGCCCGGCCTCGACCGCGCCGCCTTCACGCTCACTTGGCCGCGATCACGGCGATCTCGACCTTGTATTGCGGCGAGGCGAGCTTCGCCTCGACGGTCGCGCGGGCCGGGGCGCAGCCGGGGGCGACCCAGGCGTCCCATACGCCGTTCATTTCCTGGAAGGTCGCCACATCGGTGAGCCAGATGCTGGCGGAGAGGAGCTTCGTCTTGTCGGTCCCGGCCTTGGCGAGAAGATTGTCGATTTTCGCCAGAATCTCCTTCGTCTGCGCGGCGACCGAGCCGCCGGCGTTCTCGTTGGCGACCTGCCCGGCCGTGTAGACCGTGTCTCCGTGGACAACGGCCATGCTCATGCGCGGGCCGGGATCGATACGCTGGATGCTCATGCGAATTCTCCTGCTGGAATTTTTCGAATACGCCGCAACGTTGCGGCGTCGGGGGCGTTCATGCCGGGAGGCGAACGCCGCGTAAAGAGGCGAAGTCGCCCCGTTTCACTCTTCCTCGCCGAAACGACCGGCGATCAGCGCAGTCAGCGCGTCGAGCGCCTCGCGGGCCTGTGCGCCGCGCGCCATGACGTCGATCGTGGTGCCCTTGGCGGCGGCGAGAGTCAGGAGCCCCATGATCGAGCGGCCGCCGACCGTATCGCCGCAGCGCGTGACCGAGACCTCTGCATCGAAACGTTCGACGGTCTGGACGAATTTCGCGGAGGCGCGCGCGTGGAGGCCCTTGCGGTTCACGATCCGCAGACGTCTGGCGTTCTCACCAAGGGCCTCGAAATCCGGCCCGTCCGCGACCTCGTCGCATGGGCGATCAGCGTCGGGAGCGTCTCTCGCCGCAGTCTCGTTCATCCGCTCACTTCCCCGCGAGCACGTGAGAGGCGACGTTGATGTATTTGCGTCCGGCCTCCTGGGCGTGCAACACGGCCTCGGCGAGCGTTTCACAGTCGCGCACGCTCGCGAGCTTGATCAGCATCGGCAGGTTGATGCCGGCGACGACCTCGACCTCTCGGCCGGTCATGCAGGAAAGCGCGAGATTGGAGGGCGTTCCGCCGAACATGTCGGTGAGCACCACCACGCCCGACCCGTCCTCCACGCGGCCCACCGCGTCGAGAATATCGCCGCGACGCGTCTCCATGTCGTCTTCCGGGCCGATCGTTATCGTCTCGATCCGCTGCTGGGGGCCGACAACGTGTTCCAGCGCGGCTCGGAACTCGATGGCGAGTCGCCCGTGTGTGACGAGCACCATTCCAATCATGTCGTCTCGTTTCCGGCGCCCGTTCGGGGCAGGCCGATATCTTGTGCAGTGCGAAGCGCAACGCAAGCAGAATGCGACAAGTTTTTCATCATTCCAATCGCAAGGGGGAGAAAAACGCCCCAAAAAAGCGCAGGATCGCCATAATTGCTATCTCTCGTTGCAGAACCAGCCAAGGGATCGCCACATTCTCGAGCGTCGTCGTCATGTCCGCGTCATCGGGCGCGCGCGGCGCGCGCGGATCGAGATCGACGACGAGGCGCAGCCGGGCCTCGGGCAGGTAAGGCGCCTCGACGATCCCGACCCCCCGGATTTCGGCGCGCCCCGCGATTTCCGGATGCGGTCGCGCGAGAAGGCGCCCGCCCCGCTCCCGCAGGATGACGCGATCATCCGCGACGAGACGAGCGAAACCGCCATCCGCCCCGGTGCGGGCGATCAGATCGAGAGCAAGCGAGGTCTTGCCCGATCCTGCCGGCCCTCTGATCAGTACGCCCGCCTCGCCCAGGACCAGAGCCACGCCGTGGACGGACGTCTCGCCGCTCATGCCGCGAAGGCCGGCAGCTTGACGACGAAGCGGGCGCCGAGCACCGGACGACGGCCGGAAGCGTCGGCCGGGCCAAGCCGGTTCTCTGCGCGGATCTCGCCGCGATGCACCTGGATGATCTGTTGCGAAATCGAAAGGCCGAGGCCCGAATTCTGCCCGAAGCCCTGATCCGGCCGATCGGTGTAGAAGCGTTCGAAGATGCGGGTGAGCGCGTGATCGGGAATGCCGGGCCCGTCGTCATCGACGATGAGCACGACGTCGGAGCCTTCGCGCGTCAGCCTGACGCGCACTTCGCCGCCTGCCGGCGAGAAGGATCGGGCGTTGTCGAGCAGATTGCGCAGCACCTGTCCGATGCGGCTGTCGTGACCCAGGACGATATAGGGCGAGTCGTTCCCCCTCGCCTGGCCCTTCTGGCCGGAGCGCGGCTGCCCCTTCGCGCCCCTTCCGGGGACCGGATCGCGGACCACGACGATGAGCGCCTCGTCGGGACGGCGCGTGTCGTTGGCGACCGACGCCACCGCCTCGACGAGACGCGCGAGATCGAAGGGCGCGGCTTCAGCGCGCGCCAGCTCGGCGTCGAGGCGAGAAGCGTCCGAGATATCGCTGATCAGCCGGTCCAGCCGACGGACGTCGTGCTGGATGATGTCCAGCAGTCGCCCGCGCGAATCGTCCGTCTTCGCCAGAGGCAGCGTCTCGACCGCGCTGCGCAGGGAGGTGAGCGGGTTCTTCAATTCGTGCGCGACGTCGGCCGCGAAGCTCTCGATCGCGTCGATGCGTTTGTAGAGCGCCTGCGTCATGTCGCGCAAAGCCCCAGACAGGTGGCCGATCTCGTCCGAGCGGTAGGTGAAGTCGGGAATCTCCTCGCGCGACTTGATGCCCCGTCGCACCCGTTCGGCGGCTTCGGCGAGGCGGCGCACAGGACCGGCGATGGCGTTCGCCTGCAGGACGGACAGCAGCACCATGACGGCGGCGGCGACGAGGAAGACCTGGAACAACGCCACGCGCTCGGAGGCGATGATGCCGTCGATGTCGCCGCCTTGCGTCGAGAGAAGCAGCACGCCGCGCACCGAACCCTGTCGCTGGATCGGCACGCCCACCGAGACGATCGTCTCACCCGTCGGATTGAGTCGAACGACGCTGGAGCTTACGGCGGCCAACGCCTGGTTCACCTCGGGGAAAACCCGCCCGTTGGTCGGGCCGATCGTCTCCAGCACGGGCTGGCGCGGCGCGACGAAGAAGCTGCGCGCCCAGTTCCAGACCCGTTGTGGATAAGACGTCGGCGTACCGCCGAGCGGCGGAAGTTCGAGGCGCAGGATGTCGCCGCGCGAATAAAGCGCACGCGAATCGAGAATGAGCATGGCCTCGCGATCATAGACCCGGGCGCGGGTGCCCGTCGGCGTGATGAGGCGGCGCAGAAGCGGCGCGACGCGCTCGGGATTGATCGAAAACTCGAGCGGCGAGAAAATGTCGTCGCCGAAGCCCGACGTTTCGCCAAGCTGCATCTGGAGCAGGGCGTCAGGATCGATCTTGATCGAGTCGATGTCGACGGTCGCGGAGGCGGCGATGGCGCCGGCGATGATCTCGCCCTGCGTCTTCAGGCTCTGTACCCGCGCCTCGATCAGCCCCTCGCGGAACTGGTTGAGATAGAGAAACCCGACGAGCAAAGCGACGAGGCCGGCGAGGTTGAGCAAGACGATGCGGCGCGTCAGGCTTGATGCGCCGCGCCCGGCCCAGCCGCGCAGCATGATCGCCGAGCGAAGCCAGCGCCGGGGAAGCCGGGCGAACGCGCCCGCGCTGCTCTGCGACTGGGCGGGCGCTAGCGGCTTGTCGTCAATACGCTCCTGATTCTCGGCGCGGCGCACGTCCACCCGGTCCGTCCTTTCGCCCGTGCCGCCCTTCGGGTCAGCCTTCCTTGAAGCGATATCCGACGCCATACAGCGTCTCGATCATGTCGAAATTGTCGTCAACCACCTTGAACTTCTTGCGCAGGCGCTTGATGTGGCTGTCGATGGTGCGGTCATCGACATAGACCTGATCGTCATAGGCCGCGTCCATGAGCGCGTTGCGCGACTTCACGACTCCGGGCCGCTGCGCCAACGACTGCAGGATCAGGAACTCGGTGACCGTCAGCGTCACCGGCTCGCCGCGCCATGTGCAGGTGTGGCGCTCGGGGTCCATCACGAGTTGCCCGCGTTCGATCGCCTTGGCGTCCGCCTCGCGCGGCGCGTTCAGGTCGCGCGGAGCGAAGCGGCGCAACACCGCCTTGACGCGCTCGACGAGAAGCCTCTGCGAGAAGGGCTTGCGGATGAAGTCGTCGGCGCCGAGCTTGAGCCCGAACAATTCGTCGATCTCCTCGTCCTTCGAGGTGAGGAAGATCACCGGCAGGTCCGACTTCTGGCGCAGGCGGCGCAGGAGCTCCATCCCGTCCATGCGCGGCATCTTGATGTCGAAGATCGCCAGATCCGGCGGCGTCTGGCGCAACCCGTCGAGGGCGGACGCGCCGTCCGTGTAGGTCTGGATGCGATATCCTTCCGACTCGAGCGCGATAGAGACGGAGGTAAGGATATTGCGATCGTCGTCCACAAGGGCGATTGTCGGCATTCATTGCTCCTCGTTTTGGCGGCAAGGCCGCACGTCGCGCGTCGCGCATCATAATACGCCACGCCCGCGCAATCGGCCCGAATTATGGCCAAAATGGCGCATCCGCGCGAATCGCGCCCGTCTTCGGTACCGATGATCACATGGTGAGACGACGTTCATGACGCAAGCCGAGCCGCCTCGCGCACCCGATTTCGACGCTCCGGGGCTCGCCCGCCAGCTTCTGCGAACGATCCGCGCCGGAGCGCTGGCGACGCTCGATCCGGCCGGCGGGTTCCCCCTCGCGACGCTGACGACGATCGCCACCGATATCGACGGCTCGCCGGTGATGCTGCTCTCGACGCTCGCCGCCCACCGCGCCAATCTGGAGCGCGACCCGCGCGCCTCGATCCTCATGGCGCGCGTCGGCAAGGGCGATCCCCTCGCCCATCCGCGCCTCACCGTGACGGGACGCGCGGCGCGCGTCCCGAATGGCGAAGAGGCGGCGCGGCTGCGCACGCGCTTTATCGCACGCCATCCGAAGGCGAAGCTTTATGTCGATTTCGCCGATTTCGCCTTCTTCCGTCTGCGCGTCGAGAGCGCCCATCTCAACGGCGGCTTCGCGCGCGCGGCGGCGCTCGGCCCGGGCGAGCTCATCGTCGGCGAGGCGGAGGCCTCCGCCTTCGCCGCCTTCCACGACGACGCCGTCGCGCATATGAACGAGGATCATCGTAACGCCGTCGCGCTCTACGCGACGCGTCTCGCCGGGGCGGAGCCCGGCGAATGGCGCGTGAGCGGCCTCGACCCGCTCGGCGTCGATCTCTCGACCGGCGACGAGACCGCGCGCGTCGATTTCCCCGAGCCGGCGCACGATGCGGGCGCATTGCGGGCGGCGCTCGTCGCACTCGCCGCCGCGGCCCGCGCAAAGGGCTCCTGAGCGCCGCGGTTCGCGCTCGCGCAAGGGCGGGGCCGATCGGCGCCCACGGGTTTGTGACGCTTTCGTGTTGACGCGACCGGCTCGCACACTAATGAAGAGGCGGCTTTCGCGGCGGCGGCGGTCGGGTCGCCAGCCAAGAGCGCGAGCCCGCAGCATAGCGGGCGCGCATCAGCAAGGACGGAGGAACGTCTCGTGGAGAATGTTGGCGTATTCAACGAAGGCTGCGGCGCCGAGGCGTCCGGCCTGCGCAATCTCAAACGCGTTTTCTGGAACCTGCAGGCGCCCGCGCTCTACGAGCAGTCCCTTCAGCGGAATGAAACCACCCTCGCCGCCGGCGGCGCCATCGTCGCCGACACCGGAATCCACACGGGCCGCTCGCCGAAGGACAAGTTCGTCGTCCGCGACGGCGCCACCGAAGACAAGGTCTGGTGGGACAACAACGGCCCGATGTCGCCGGAGCATTTCGAGACGCTTCTGAACGATTTCGTCGCGCATGCCGAGGGCAAGGAGCTGTTCGCACAGGATCTCTACGGCGGCGCCGATCCGGCCTATCGCGTGCGCGCCCGGGTCTTCACCGAATACGCCTGGCACTCGCTGTTCATCCGCAACCTCCTGCGGCGGCCCGACCACGACGTCCTGGCCTCCTACGTTCCCGACCTGACGATCATCGACCTGCCGAGCTTCCGCGCCGATCCCGCGCGCCACGGCTGCCGCTCGGAGACGATCATCGCCATCGACTTTTCCCGCAAGATCGTACTCATCGGCGGCACGTCCTACGCCGGCGAGATGAAGAAGTCGGTCTTCACCTACCTCAACTACATCCTGCCGGCGAAGGGCGTCATGCCGATGCACTGCTCGGCCAATATGTCGACGCCCGCCGACACGGCGATCTTCTTCGGCCTCTCGGGCACGGGCAAGACGACGCTGTCGAGCGATCCCGCCCGCCCGCTCATCGGCGACGACGAGCACGGCTGGAGCCCGAACGGGATCTTCAATTTCGAGGGCGGCTGCTACGCCAAGACGATCAAGCTCTCGCCCGAGGCCGAGCCCGAGATCTTCGAGACGACCCGCCGCTTCGGAACGGTGCTCGAGAACGTCGTGCTCGACCCCGTCACCCGGGTTCCGGATTTCGACGACGGCTCGAAGACCGAGAACACGCGCTGCGCCTATCCGCTCGATTTCATCCCCAACGCCAGCGACACGGGCCGCGGCGGGCATCCCAAGAACATCGTGATGCTCACCTGCGACGCCTTCGGCGTGCTGCCCCCGATCGCGAAGCTCACGGGCGCCGAGGCGATGTATCACTTCCTCTCGGGCTACACGGCCAAGGTCGCCGGCACCGAGAAGGGCGTGACGGAGCCGCAGGCGACCTTCTCCACCTGCTTCGGCTCGCCCTTCATGCCGCTGCCGCCCTCAGTCTACGGCGCCCTGCTGCGCGAGCTGATCGGCCGCCACCATGTCGATTGTTGGCTCGTGAACACCGGCTGGACCGGCGGGATGCACGGCGTCGGCAGGCGCATGCCGATCCGCGTGACGCGCCGCCTGCTCTCCGCCGCGCTCGACGGCTCGCTCTCGAAAGTCGAGTTCCGGCGCGACCCCTATTTCGGCTTTGCGGTCCCCACCGCCGTGCCGGGCGTCGAGCCGCACATCCTCCAGCCCTACAAGACCTGGCAGGACAAGGCCGCCTTCGCCGCCACCGCCCAGAAGCTGATCGGCATGTTTCAGGAGAACTTCAAGCGCTTCGAGAACGAGGTCGATGCGGACGTGCGCGCCGCCGCGCCGCAGAGCCTGATCTGAGACGAAACGCCTGACGTGATCTGATAACGGCCCCTGCCCCGACGGGCGGGGGCTTTTCTTTCGGCGTTGACCGGTCTTTCGGCGTTGACCTGGCCTACAGCCCGATGGCGCTCGTCGCGGCCAGCAGCGCGAATTTCACGATCGCCCAGACGATGCCGACCGTGTAGGCGACGCCGGCCAGGCCGATCAGGGCGCCCAGGCCGAGGATCACCCCGTCCTCCTGCATGATCGCGATCGAGAGAACCACGAGCCCGATCGAGGGCAGCATGTTCGTGCCGGGCAGCGGAACGATGACGCATAGCCCGAGAAGCACGGCGAAAACGCCGATGAGCCGGTCGCCGCGCGGCCCGAACAGATTGACGAGCCGTGGCCGGCACAGCCCCTCGACACGCCGCAGCCTGGGCTCGGCGACGTCGACGATCTTGCGCAGGGTCGAGACCTTGAAGGTCTTGTCCATGATCCTGCGCGGCAGCCAGGGCCTCTTGAATCCGAGCGCCAGCTGCATCGCGAAAAGCACCACGGGCAGGCCGAAGATCGAGTTCATGCCCGGCGGAGCCGGAATGCAGTTCGGCAGGCTGAAGAGGATGATGACGAAGCCGAAGGCGCGCTCGCCGAAGGCCTCGACGATGTCGCGGATCGAGATCGTATCGCCTGGCGCGGTGTCGAGCACGGCGCGCAACACGGCAGAGACGCGCTTGTGCTGCATCGCCTCGTTGATAAGACGAGCGCGCTGCGTGGCCAGCCTTTCGTGCCGTTCTGTTTCGGTCACGTCCATCGTCACTCCCAGAAATCGGGGCGGGCTTCGGCGAGATGAGGTCCGAGCCGCACAGGCGCCACGCGCAGGGCGAGCCCGCTCGCGTCATCCGTCTCGACGGCGACGCCCGACAGCGTCCCGGCTCCCGAGGCGGCCTCGAGACGCGCGCCGGGCGTCTTCTGCAGGAAACGTCGCAAAGGCTCCTCCTTGCTCATGCCGAGCACGGAATCGTAATCGCCGCACATGCCGGCGTCGGTCATATAGGCCGTGCCGCCCGGAAGGATCCGGTGATCGGCCGTCGGCACGTGGGTGTGCGTGCCCACGACGAGGCTCGCGCGCCCGTCGCAGAACAGGCCCATCGCCTGCTTCTCGCTCGTCGCCTCGGCGTGGAAATCCACGACGACCGCATCGGCGCCGACGCCGAGCGGACAAGCGGCCAGCGCCTCCTCCACGCGCCCGAACGGATCGTCCATCGCGTCCATGTAGAGGCGGCCCATGGCGTTGACGACGAGGACTCGCGCACCCGTGATCGTCTCGACCATCGCCGCGCCCCGGCCGGGGGTTCCGGCGGGAAAGGTCGCGGGGCGCACGAGCCGGTGCTCGCGCTCGATGAAGACGAGCGCCTCGCGCTGGTCGAAGGCGTGATTGCCGAGCGTTATCGCGTCAGCCCCGGCGGCGAGTATCTCGTCGCAGATCGCCTCGGTTATCCCGAAGCCGCCCGCAGCGTTCTCACCGTTGATTACGACGCAATCGAGGCGCCAGCGCTCGCGCAGCGAGGGCAGCGTTTCACCGATCGCGGCGCGCCCCGGCCGACCGACGATATCACCCAGAAACAGAAGCCGCATTGTCAGGCGGCCCGAGCTTCAGTCACGCAGGATCTCCGTTTCCGTCACGACGATGTCGAGGCGCCGGTCATGCCCTTCCGCAGCTATGTTTGCCGTCGCCTGAACCGAGAATGCAAGACCAATTGTCAGCACGGGTTTAACGGCGGCGAGCTTTGCAATCGCAAGATCGTAATGACCCTTCCCATACCCGATTCGATTGCGCGCACGGTCGTATCGCGACAGCGGCGTGAGAAGCACGTCCGGCGCGGTTTCGGCGGCCTCGGGAGCGGGCTCCGAGAGCCCGAACGGTCCGCTCGCCAGCGCCTCGCCTGACGCCCATGCGCGGAATGTGATCTCGTCCCCGAGGACGGCCGGAAGCGCGAGCCTGACGCCGCGCACGGCGAGCGCTTCGAATGTCGGGCGCGGATCGACCTCGCTGCGGATCGGCCAGTATCCCGCGACGACGAGACCGCGCGGCGAAGCAAGCTCCGGCAGCGCCAGCACGTTCACGGCGATCGCGAGCGAGGCCTGCGCGCGAAATTCGGGCGAGAGCGCGTCACGCAAAGCGAGGCCCTCGCGGCGAAGGTCGTTCTTCGTCAATCGGCGATCCCTCGTTCGGGCGTGAAGCTGGTGCGGGTGAAGCGCGGAGCCGCGATGGCCGTTGGAGATACGATCCCGGGAAACCTACAGCGTAGGTGGGCGCCGTGTGTCCCGGTCCGCAGACCGGGTCAGGGACAGCTCCCTTGAGGATCGTAAGGCCCCGAGGAAAAGTCTCCGGACGCGCCCCACAGCCCCGCCTCGCATATGTAATGCCGGCCGAGCCTGCGGGGAAGAGGCGCGCCGCCGAATTCGCGCGCCGTCTAAAGCGCGGTGCGGCTGCGAAGCGCCGCCGTGAGCGTGCCTTCGTCCAGATAGTCGAGTTCGCCGCCGACGGGCACACCGTGGGCGAGGCGCGTGATCGCCAGCGGCAGATGCGCCAGCGCCTCGGTGAGGAAATGCGCCGTCGTCTGCCCGTCGACCGTTGCGTTGAGCGCGATGACGACTTCGCGCACGACCGGATCGGCGGCGCGCTCCACCAGTTTCGCGATATTGAGTTCGTCGGGCCCGATCCCGTCGAGCGGCGAGAGCACGCCGCCGAGGACGTGATAGCGCGCATTGACCACGTTGGAGCGCTCGAGCGCCCAGAGATCGGAGACATCCTCGACGACGATGAGGATCGAGGGGTCGCGGCTGGAATCCACGCAGATCGCGCAAGGGTCGCTCGTGTCGATATTGCCGCAGGCCGAGCAGACGACGACACGGTCGGCGGCCAGACGCATGGCGTCGGCGAGCGGCGCCAGCAACTGCTCGCGCTTCTTGACGAGATGCAAAGCCGCGCGCCGCGCCGAGCGGGGGCCGAGCCCCGGCAGGCGGGCGAGAAGCTGGATCAGCCGCTCGATTTCGGGGCCGGCGCTGGCCTTGGCCATGGGAAGCCCCGGCTCAGAACAGCTTCATGCCCGGAGGCAGCGGCAGGCCGGCGGTGATTTCGGACATGCGCTCCTGCGCCAGACGCTCGCCGCGCGCCTTTGCGTCGTTCACGGCGGCCACGACGAGATCCTCGACGATCTCCTTCTCGTCCGGGTTCATCAGGCTCGGATCGATGGAGGCGCTCTTAAGCGCGCCCTTGGCGCTGGCCACCACCTTCACGGCCCCGCCGCCCGCCTGCCCCTCGACCTCGAGCGCGTCGAGCTCGGCCTGCAGACCGGTCATCTTCTCCTGCATGGCCTGAGCCTGCTTCATCAACCCCATCAGATCTTTCATCGTCGCCTCTCCAGTCCGCCCGGCCCATCGACCGAATCCCGGGGCGCGCTCGCAGCGCGGATCAAGCCAAACCTATAGGCGCTCCGGCGACGGCGGTCGAGGCGCGCCGCGCGGGCAAGGAGCCTCGCGCGGGAGAGGCGCGCTCGGGACGGATGGTCGCGGGGTCAGGGTTGGGCGGGAGCCGGGGGCTCGCTCCATGGCCAATCCTCGTCCTGGGGAAGGTCGAGCGGCTCTGGGGGTAGTTCGGCGGCGTGGGCCTGTACTTCGTCGAACGGGAGGCCGTGCCGGGCGCAGAGCGTCTTGGCTTCATCGAGCGCGTCCGCGACGCCCTGGGCGGAGCGTTTGCAGAGGCAGGCGGCGAGCCATCTCGTAGAAGCGGCAAGGAGTGGGTGTTGTGGGTTTTCCTCGAATATCACGCGCCTGATGCCATAGGCCTCGCGCAACAGCGCCTCCGCCTCCTTAGCCCGCCCCAGTTCCAGCGTGGTTGACCCTGCGTTATGCGCCAGAAAAGCCAGATCTCCCCGATCCCCATCCGGCAGGGCGCGGGCGATTTCCAGTGCGCGCGAATAGGCCGTCAGTCCCGCCGCCTTGCGCCCCTGCAGGATCCGCAGATAGGCGGTCTGATTCCAGACATGAGTGATCTCCGCGCTGTTCTCGCCGGACAGCTCAGCACGGATCGTCCAGGCGGCGGCCAGCGCCTGTTCGGCGAGCTCCGCCGCCTTCGTGGCCACAGGCCCGCCTTGCGCCAGACCACCCTCGGCCTCGATCCGGCGCAAGGCGATAAAGGCCTGCTGCATGTATGTTGCTGCCAGATCGCTGTGCGCTGGACCTTTGCGATGCGCCTGATCCAGCGCGACTGCGCGGGCGATCAGGGCCTCGGCCTCGTCCAAATCCGCTTCGGCGCCCGGCTCCGCCAGATCGACAGCCAGATTTCCGAGAGCCAGAGGGATATCGCGATGATCCTCTCCGAGCCGCGCGTCCTTCAACTTGAGCGATGCGCGTTTCAGGGCGATGGCGCCGGGAAGATCGGCTTGTTGAGACAAATAAATTCCGGCTTGATTGAGCAGATAATCCATAGCCTCCCAGCCCGGCCGCCCCCAGCCGCCTGCGCCACTGTCCTCGTCCCAAAGCGGCTCAGCCTCGTCCCACAACGCCGTGACCTGCGGCAGCAAGGCGCGGCAGAGCGGCCAATTGGCGACCAAATCGGGAGGCGAACTTCCGCCCGGAAACTGCGCAGCCAACACAGCAGCGGCGGCGCGGGCCATGGTCCAATCGCGACCATCGCGTTGACCGGCGCGCAGCACGGACTGCGTCAAGCGATGCATTCGCCACGGCACCAGCCCGGTCAGCACCGACCAGCGCCGCAGATCCTGAAGCGCGCCGCGCACGCGACCGGCATCTTCGATCAACGTGGCCAGATCGGACGAAACGTCGGCCCGATATTGCGACCAAAACGCGCCCGCCACCCCATCCACGAACAACCCCTCGCTCAGCCCTTCCGGCGCAAGCCAGGCGCAGAGATCAGCGAGCGCTTTCCCGTCCTCCGTCAGCCGCCCATAGGTCAGCATCACCGCCCCTGCGACGCTGTCGAGATAATTCGCATTGTGCGGCGTCCGCTCGATCACGCGCGCGATTTCGGAGCGCAATTCCGGCAGGCCGATCCCGTCCTCCCGCAGCACCGTCCCCGCCATCACCAGCGCCAGCGGCAGGCCGCCAAGCGCCTCGGCGATCTCGCGCGCCTGTTCTCGCATTTCGGCGTTCGCGCTCATTGCCAGCCCCGCCTCCTGCAGGAGCAGCGTGACCGCGTCCCCATCCGGCGTCGCGAAATCGAGGACGTCGAGGTCAATGCGGCCGAAGCCGTCCCAGCCGAGGCCCAGCCGCGTCGTCACGATCACGTCGACGTTCGCCCCGTGGGCGATCAGGCTCTTGATATCTTCGTGATCGTCGACGTTGTCGTAGACCAGAAGCCAGTTCACGCCGCTATTGGCGATGCGATCGAGCACGGCGAGGCCGTGCGCCTCGGTCACCGGGGAGGGAATAGCCATGCCGAAGGCGCCATCGCCCAAGGCCGCGAGATCGTCGAGCAGCGTCAGCCGGGATTGCGCGCGCAGCCATTTTCCGCCGCCGTAAGTCTCGCCGTAATTCTCGGCGAATTCGCGCGCGAGCGTCGTCTTCCCCCGCCCGCCATCGGCCTTCAAGGCGACGCCGCGCGTGTTGGTGATCTCGACGCCCTGACGGGTGGCGAGTAGATCGCGGATGCGCAGGAGCTCTGTCTTGCGCCCGACGAGGGACCGTTCGCGCGGCGGCGGATTGATCTTGGGGAAGGAAGGTCCTGCCGGCCGAGCCGTCTTCGGCCGGCGAAACCAGCGCCAGAGCAATCTGATCGCGCCGGTCAAACGGTCGACGATCCAGAGAGCCGCAATGACGACGACCCCCATCATAGTCCAGAAGGCGGACTGATCGGAAAAGCTGAATACGTCCACCCCCATCCCCCGCGCAGCCTCACCCCTGCCCCAACCTGACAC
>REDO01000176.1 GCA_007693435.1 Salinarimonadaceae bacterium
GCGGCCGCACCGTCGGCGCCGGCGTCGTCGCCGCAATCCTCGACTGAGGCTTACATTTTTTCGGAAGCGCGGCCCGACCGCGGATCGCGCTTCCTCTTATTTGACGGGTCTTCCCCATGAACAGTCAAAACATTCGCATTCGCCTGAAGGCGTTCGATCACCGCGTCCTCGACGCCTCGACCCGCGAAATCGTGTCGACGGCGAAGCGTACGGGCGCGCAGGTTCGTGGGCCCATCCCGCTCCCGACCCGTCTCGAGCGCTTCACGGTGCTTCGCTCGCCGCACATCGACAAGAAGTCGCGCGAGCAATTCGAGATGCGCACGCACAAGCGCGTGCTCGACATCGTCGACCCCACTCCGCAGACCGTGGACGCGCTGATGAAGCTCGACCTCGCTGCGGGCGTGGATGTGGAGATCAAGCTCTGAAGCTTCGGCTCAAGGGCTTTTGGCTGAAACACGCCGAGAGGACACGCACATGCGCTCAGGCGTCATCGCGCAAAAACTTGGGATGACCCGCGTCTTCAACGACGCCGGGGAGCATATCCCGGTCACGGTTCTGAAGCTCGACAACTGTCAGGTCGTCGCGCACAGGACCAAGGAAAGCAACGGCTATGTCGCGCTCCAGGTGGGCGTCGGCAAGGCCAAGGTGAAGAACGTCTCGAAGGCCGAACGCGGTCGCTTCGCGGTGGCTCAGGTCGAGCCCAAGCGCAAGCTCGCCGAGTTCCGCGTCACCGAAGACGCCCTGATCCCCGTCGGCGCGGAGATCCTCGCGGATCACTTCGTCGTGGGCCAGTTCGTCGATGTGACCGGCACTTCGACCGGCAAGGGTTTCGCCGGCGGCATGAAGCGCTGGAATTTCTCCGGTCTTCGCGCCACGCACGGCGTCTCGGTCTCGCACCGTTCGATCGGTTCGACCGGCGGACGTCAGGATCCGGGCAAGACCTTCAAGGGCAAGAAGATGCCCGGCCATATGGGCGCCGAACGCGTGACGACGCAGAACCTGCGCGTCGTGCAGACGGATCCCGAGCGCGGTCTGATCCTCGTCGAGGGGGCGGTTCCCGGCGTCGCGGGCGGCTTCATCCACGTCCGTGACGCGGTGAAGCGCGCGCTTCCCGCCGAGGCCCCGGTTCCCGGCAAGTTCCGCGCAGCCGGCGACGGCGACGATGTCGCGCAGGTCGACGCCGCGCAGATCGACGCCGCGCAGGCCGAGCAAGAGCAGGGCGCCGAAGCGCAGAACGGGGAGAACGCGTGATGAAGTTCAACATCACCACGCTCGAGGGCGCCAAAGCCGGCTCCGTCGAACTCGATGAGGCGATCTTCGGTCTCGAGCCGCGCGCCGACATCCTGCAACGCTGCGTGCGTTGGCAGCTCGCCAAGCGTCGCGCCGGCACGCACGCCGTCCAGACCCGCGCCGAGGTCAACCGCACGGGCAAGAAGGTGTACCGCCAGAAGGGCACCGGCAACGCCCGTCACGGCTCCGCCCGCGTCGGCCTGTTCCGTGGCGGCGCCCGCGCCTTCGGTCCGGTCGTGCGCTCGCACGCCCATGACCTGCCCAAGAAGGTCCGCGCGCTCGCCCTCAAGCACGCGCTGTCCTCCAAGGCCAAATCCGAGGCCCTCGTCGTCGTCGACGACATCACGGCGGCCGATCCGAAGACGAAGGCGCTTCTCGCGCGGCTGACGAAGCTCGGCCTGACGAACGCGCTGATCATCGGCGGCTCCGAACTCGATGCGAACTTCAAGCTCGCCTCGCGTTCGATCCCGAATATCGACGTGCTGCCCATCCAGGGCATCAACGTCTACGACATTCTGCGTCGTGAGAAGCTTGTTCTCACGAAGGCGGCTGTGGATGCGCTGGAGGCGCGCTTCAAATGAGCATCGATCCGCGCCACTACGACGTGATCATCGCTCCGGTGATCACCGAGAAGGCCACGCTTCTCTCGGAGCACAACAAGGTCGTCTTCAAGGTCGCCATGACCGCGACGAAGCCGCAGATCAAGTCCGCCGTCGAAAAGCTCTTCGGCGTCAAGGTGAAGGGCGTGAACGTCGCCGTCACCAAGGGCAAGGTCAAGGTGTTCCGCGGCGTGAAGGGGCGGCGCAGCGACGTCAAGAAAGCGGTCGTGACCCTCGAAGAGGGCCAGACCATCGACGTGACTACGGGTCTTTGAGTGTGAGGAGAGTGATCCGATGGCTTTGAAGCATTTCAAACCGATCACGCCTGGCCTCCGTCAGCTCGTGATCGTCGACCGGTCCGGCCTTCACAAGGGCAAGCCGGTCAAGGCCCTCACCGAGGGTCTGTCCTCCAAGGGCGGCCGTAACAACACCGGTCGCATCACCGTGCGCTTTCGCGGCGGCGGCCACAAGCGGACCTACCGCATCGTCGACTTCAAGCGCCGCGGGCGTCTGGGCGACGCCGCGAAGGTCGAGCGGATCGAGTACGATCCCAACCGCACCGCGTATATCGCGCTGATCACCTACGCCGACGGCGAGCAGGCCTATATCCTGGCCCCGCAGCGCCTGAGCGTCGGCGATGAGGTGACGGCGGCCGAGCAGGCCGACATCAAGCCGGGCAACGCCATGCCGATCGGGAACATCCCCGTCGGCACGGTGGTGCACAATATCGAGCTGAAGATCGGCAGCGGCGGCGCGGTCGCCCGTTCGGCGGGCGCCTATGCGCAGATCGTCGGCCGTGACCGCGGCTACGTGTCGATCCGCCTCGGCTCCGGCGAGCAGCGCATCGTCCATGGCCGTTGCTTCGCGACGGTGGGCGCGGTGTCGAATCCCGACCACATGAACATCTCGCTGGGCAAGGCGGGACGTACGCGCTGGCTCGGCAAGCGTCCGCACAATCGCGGCGTCTCGATGAACCCGATCGACCATCCGCATGGCGGCGGCGAAGGCCGCACCTCGGGCGGCCGTCACCCGGTTACCCCGTGGGGCAAGCCCACGAAGGGAGCCAAGACCCGGTCGAACAAGCGGACTGACAAGTTTATCGTCAACAGCCGCCACGCCCGCAAGAAGAGGTAAGGAGCGCGCCATGGCACGTTCAATCAAGAAGGGTCCGTTCGTAGACGGCTACCTTCTCAAGAAGGCCGATGCGGCTCGCGATTCGGGTCGTAACGACGTCATCAAGATCTGGAGCCGTCGCTCCACGATCCTCCCGCAGTTCGTCGGCCTCACCTTCGGGGTCTACAACGGACAGAAGCACATTCCCGTTTTCGTGAGCGAGGAAATGGTGGGCCACAAGTTCGGCGAGTTCTCGCCGACGCGCACCTTCCACGGTCACTCGGCGGACAAGAAGGCGAAGAGGCGCTGACATGAGCAAGCCGGCTACCCCCCGCGCGTTGGGCGACAACGAGGCGAAGGCCGTTCTGCGCATGCTGCGGGTCAGCCCGCAGAAGCTGAACCTGGTCGCGCAGCTCATTCGAGGCAAGAAGGTCGCGAGCGCGCTCGCCGATCTCGAGTTCTCGCGCAAGCGCATCGCCCAAGACGTCAAGAAGTGCCTCGAGAGCGCCATCGCCAACGCTGAGAACAACCACGACCTCGACGTCGACGATCTCGTCGTGTCGCAGGCCTTCGTCGGAAAGGCGCTCGTCATGAAGCGTTTCCACGCCCGCGCCCGCGGACGCGGCGCGCGCATTCTGAAGCCGTTCTCGAACCTCACCATCGTGGTTCGCGAACAGGCAGAGCAGGCCTGAGGAGCTAGACATGGGTCAGAAAGTCAACCCGATCGGCCTCCGGCTGGGCATCAACCGGACCTGGGATTCGCGCTGGTTCGCCAGCAAGGGCGAATACGCCCGGCTGCTGCACGAGGACGTCGCCATCCGCGACGCCCTGATGAAGCAGCTCAAGCAGGCCGCCGTGTCGCGCATCATCATCGAGCGCCCGCACAAGAAGTGCCGCGTCACCATCCACTCGGCCCGTCCGGGCGTGGTGATCGGCAAGAAGGGCGCGGATATCGAGAAGCTGCGCAAGCTCGTCGGCAAGCTGACCGACGCCGAGGTGACGATCAACATCGTCGAGGTCCGCAAGCCGGAAGTCGACGCCGTTCTGATCGCCGACTCGATCGCCCAGCAGCTCGAGCGCCGCGTCGCTTTCCGCCGCGCCATGAAGCGCGCCGTCCAGTCGGCGATGCGTCTGGGCGCGGAGGGCATCCGCATCAACTGCTCGGGCCGTCTCGGCGGGGCCGAGATCGCGCGCCTGGAATGGTACCGTGAGGGTCGCGTTCCGCTGCACACGCTGCGCGCGGACGTCGATTACGGAACCGCGACGGCGTTCACGACCTACGGCACCTGCGGCATCAAGGTCTGGGTGTTCAAGGGCGAGATCCTCGAGCACGATCCCATGGCGCAGGACAAGCGCCTGAACGAAGAAGGAGGCCGCTCCGGTGGCCGCCGCGATCACGCGGCCTAACATCGGAACGGGAGGTTCGCCATGTTGCAACCGAAGAAGACGAAGTTCCGCAAGCAGTTCAAGGGGCGCATTCATGGCGCCGCGAAGGGCGGCACGGATCTCAATTTTGGCCAGTACGGCCTCAAGGCTCTCGAGCCCGAGCGCGTCACCGCGCGGCAGATCGAGGCGGCTCGCCGCGCGATCACCCGCCAGATGAAGCGCCAGGGACGCGTGTGGATCCGGATTTTCCCGGACGTGCCGGTTTCCAAGAAGCCGACCGAAGTCCGCATGGGCAAGGGCAAGGGCTCGGTCGAGTATTGGGCGGCCAAGGTCAAGCCGGGCCGCGTGATGTTCGAGATCGACGGCGTGGCCGAGGACATCGCTCGCGAGGCGTTGCGGCTGGGGGCGGCGAAGCTGCCCGTGCGCACGCGCTTCGTGCAGCGTATCGCCGAGTGATGGAGAGCGCCATGAAGAGCAATCAGCGGATGAGCGATCTGTCGGCGATGACGGCCGATCAGCTTCAGGACGAACTGGTTTCGCTGAAGAAGGAGCAGTTCAATCTGCGCTTCCAGCGGGCCACCGGCCAGCTCGAGAACACGTCGCGGGTGACGCAGGTCCGCAAGGACATCGCGCGCGTCAAGACGATCCAGAGCCGCAAGAAGTCCGAAGCGAAGGCGTAAGGAAAGATATCATGCCGAAGCGCATTTTGCAGGGCGTCGTCGTCAGCGACAAGCAGGACAAGACCGTCGTCGTGAAGGTCGAGCGCCGTTTCACGCATCCTCTTCTCAAGAAGACGGTGCGTCGCACCAAGAACTACCACGCCCATGATGAGAGCAACGCCGCCAAGATCGGCGACGTGGTCTTCATCGAGGAGGGACGTCCGCTCTCGAAGCTGAAGAGCTGGGTGCTCGTCCCGGAGGCTTCAAAGGGCTGAGCGCGCCGTCAGGACGCTCCCTCCGGGGGCTGAAGGAACGGCGTTTCAAGGCTTGTCAGCGTTCGGCGCTTCGTGTATCGGAGCGCCTTTCGCGGTCATAGGCAGGGGACTTCAGATCCCCGTCAGGCGTAGTCCGGTTGGGCAATGGGGTCCATCGGCCGGAAACCTGTCTGAGATAAGGAAAGGATCAAAGCCATGATCCAGATGCAGACCAATCTCGACGTAGCCGACAATTCCGGCGCCCGTCGTGTCATGTGCATCAAGGTTCTGGGCGGCTCGAAGCGCAAATACGCTTCGGTCGGCGACATCATCGTGGTCTCCGTGAAGGAGGCGATTCCGCGCGGGCGCGTCAAGAAGGGCGACGTCATGCGCGCCGTCGTGGTGCGCACGGCCAAGGACATCCGTCGCCAGGACGGCTCCGTGATCCGCTTCGACCGCAATGCGGCCGTGCTGATCAACACCAACAAGGAGCCTGTCGGCACGCGTATCTTCGGGCCGGTTCCGCGCGAATTGCGCGCCAAGAACCACATGAAGATCATCTCGCTGGCGCCGGAGGTTCTGTGATGGCCGCGAAGCTCAAAAAGGGCGACAAGGTCGTCGTCATCACCGGGCGCGACAAGGGCAAGACCGGCGAAATCGTCAAGGTCATGCCCAAGGAGAACCGCGCCCTGGTTCGCGGCGTGAACCTGATCAAGCGCCATCAGCGCCAGACGGCGTCGCAGGAGGCGGGCATCATCACCAAGGAAGCCCCCCTGCAGCTCTCCAATCTGGCTATCGCCGACCCCAAGGACGGCAAGCCGTCGCGGGTTGGTTTCAAAATTCTGGAGGACGGGCGCAAGGTGCGTATCGCCAAGCGTTCGGGAGATCTGATCGATGGCTGAGGCAACTCTGAACGGCTACACGCCGCGCATGCGCCAGCACTACGACGAAGTGGTGAAGGCCAAGCTCCAGGCCGAATTCGGCTACACGAACCCGATGCAGGTTCCGAAGATCGACAAGATCGTTCTGAACATGGGCGTCGGCGAGTCGGTCGCGGATTCGAAGAAGGCCACCGTCGCCGCCGCCGACCTCGCGCTGATCGCGGGCCAGGCGCCCGTCGTGACCCGCGCCCGGAATGCGATCTCGACCTTCAAGGTCCGTGAGAACATGCCGATCGGCTGCAAGGTCACGCTGCGCAAGGCGCGGATGTACGAATTCCTCGATCGCCTCGTCACGATCGCGCTGCCGCGCGTTCGCGACTTCCGCGGGCTGAACGTCAAGTCCTTCGACGGACGCGGCAACTTCGCCTTCGGCATCAAGGAGCACATCGTTTTCCCCGAGATCAACTACGACAAGGTCGAGCAGGTCTGGGGCATGGACGTAATCATCGCGACGACCGCGAAGACCGACGAAGAGGCGCGCGCGTTGCTGCGTCACTTCAATTTCCCGTTCCGGCAGTGAAGCTGGCTACCGGCTTCAGACGCGGACACCGGAGGATACTGAATGGCTAAGAAGAGCTCTATCGAGAAGAACAAGAAGCGCCGCGCGCTGGTGAAGCAATACGCCGCCCGCCGCACGCGTCTCCTTGCGATAGCGAACGACCAGTCCCTCGACGTCGAGGAGCGCTTCACGGCGCGCCTCAAGCTCGCGGCGCTGCCCCGTAACGCGAACCCGACCCGCATCGTCAATCGCTGCGAGATCACCGGGCGTCCCCGCGCCTATTACCGCAAGCTCGGCATGTCCCGTATCGCGCTGCGTGAGCTCGGCTCGCGCGGCCTGATCCCGGGCCTCGTCAAGTCCAGCTGGTAAGGAGATTTCTCATGGCGATGACCGATCCGCTCGGGGATATGCTGACCCGCATCCGCAACGCGCAGCTGCGCCGGCGTCCCACCGTCGCGACGCCCGGCTCCAGACTGCGCGCGCGCGTGCTCGACGTGCTCAAGTCCGAAGGCTACATCCGCGATTATTCGTCGGCTGAGTTCGGCAACGGGCGCACCGAGTTCAGCATCGAGCTCAAATATTACGACGGACAGCCCGTCATCCGGTCGATCGAGCGCGTCTCGAAGCCCGGACGTCGCGTGTACATGTCCATCGACACCATGCCGCGCGTGGCCGACGGCCTCGGCACCATCATTCTGTCGACGTCGCGAGGCGTCATGGCCGATCACGAGGCCCGCGAGCAGAACGTGGGCGGCGAAGTGCTCTGCAAGGTCTTCTGACCTGCCGGCGCCAGCAAGGAACCACGGGAGCCAAACATGTCTCGAGTAGGCAAAAAGCCCGTCGCGGTGCCGTCCGGCGTGACGGCCACGGTCGATGGTCAGAGTGTGAAGATGAAGGGCGCGAAGGGGGAACTCTCCTTCGACGTTCCCGCGGAAGTCGCCGTCGCTTTCGACGACGGTTCGGTCTCCGTGACTCCGCGCGACCAGACGAAGATCGCGCGTTCGAAATGGGGCCTGTCGCGGGCGATGATCCAGAGCATCGCGGACGGCGTGTCGAAGGGCTTCGAGAAGAAGCTGGAGATCACCGGCGTGGGTTACCGCGCGGCCGTCCAGGGCAAGGTCCTGAAGCTGTCGCTCGGCTACAGCCACGACGTGGATTTCGAGATCCCCGCCGACATCCAGATCACGACTCCCAGGCCGACGGAAATCGTCGTCACGGGCGTTGACAAGCAGCGCGTCGGGCAGATCGCGGCCGAAATCCGCGAATGGCGTCCGCCGGAGCCCTACAAGGGCAAGGGCGTGAGGTACGCCGGCGAGTTCATCTTCCGCAAGGAAGGCAAGAAGAAGTAAGGAGCGCGGACATGGCGAAGAAGTTGGATGCGGCGTCGCGCCGCAAGGCTCGCGTCCGCCGCGCGATCAAGGCGGTCGCCAACGGGCGTCCCCGCCTGTCGGTCTTCCGTTCGTCGAAGCAGATCTACGCCCAGATCATCGACGACGGTCAGGGCCGCACGCTCGCGGCGGCGTCCTCTCTCGAGAAGGACATGCGCGAAAAGCTGAAGACCGGCGCCGATACGTCGGCGGCGGCGGAAGTCGGCAAGCTCGTGGCGGAGCGCGCCAAGGCCGCCGGCGTGAGCGCGGTGGTCTTCGACCGCTCGGGCTACATCTATCACGGTCGCGTCAAGGCGCTGGCCGAGGCGGCCCGCGAGGGTGGCCTGGACTTCTGATAAACGGTTTCCGACGGCGGCTGGGAACACCTTCACCATCAGCGAGCGGGGCCGCCGCCCGCGTCAGTGAGAAGTGATATGGCAAGAGACAGAGACAACAGGCACGATCGGGAGGATCGCGACAGCGAATTCGTCGATCGACTCGTGCACATCAACCGCGTCGCCAAGGTCGTCAAGGGCGGCCGGCGCTTCGGTTTCGCCGCGCTCGTCGTCGTCGGCGACCAGAAGGGCCGCGTCGGCTTCGGCCACGGCAAGGCCCGCGAGGTTCCCGAGGCCATCCGCAAGGCGACGGAAGCCGCCAAGCGCGGCCTGATCCGCGTGCCGCTGCGCGAGGGCCGCACCCTGCACCACGACGTGGCGGGTCGCCACGGCGCCGGCAAGGTGCTCCTGCGCGCGGCTCCGGCCGGAACCGGGATCATCGCCGGCGGCCCCATGCGCGCCGTCTTCGAGGCGGTCGGCATGCAGGACGTCGTGTCGAAGTCTCTCGGCTCTTCGAACCCCTACAACCTCGTGCGCGCCACTTTCGACGCGCTCAAGGCCGAAGACAGCCCGCGTTCGGTCGCTGCTCGCCGGGGCATCAAGGTGTCGTCGCTTCAGACGCGTCGCCGCGACTCAGACGCCGCTGCGGCGGAAGGTTGAGGGAGGCGAACATGGCTGAGAAGACCATCACCGTCGAGCAGACCGGTTCGCCGATCCGCCGCGAGGCAAGCCAGCGCCAGACGCTGGTCGGCCTCGGTCTCAACAAGATCCGTCGTCGGTCCACCCTTCCCGACACGCCTGCCGTGCGCGGCATGATCGCGAAGGTCAAGCATCTCGTCCGCGTCGTGGACGGGCAGTGAGGAGGCGGTCATGAAGCTCAATGAAATTCGTGACAACCCCGGAGCCGTCAAGAAGCGCATGCGCGTCGGACGCGGCATCGGTTCGGGAAAGGGCAAGACCGCCGGTCGCGGCGTCAAGGGGCAGACGTCCCGCTCGGGCGTCGCCATCAAGGGGTTCGAGGGCGGCCAGATGCCGATCCATCGCCGGCTCCCGAAGCGCGGCTTCAACAATCCGGGCGCGCGCGACCTCAACGAGGTCAATATCGGGCGCATCCAGCAGGCGGTCGACGCCGGCCGTCTCGACGCTTCGGCGCCGGTGACGATCGAGGCGCTTGTCGCCGCTGGCGTCTGCTCGCGGGTCCGTGACGGGGTCAAGATCCTCGGCGTGGGCGAATTGAAGGCCAAGCTGACCTTCGAAGTCGTCGCCGCTTCGAAATCGGCTCGCGCCGCGATCGAGGCCGCCGGCGGCGCCGTGAAGGCTTCTGACGAGGCCGGCGCGGCGTGATCGCCACAGGTTAGTCGATCATTTCTGCGGCGGCCTGCGCTTCCCTGCGCATGGCCGCCGTTTTGCTGACATGAAGGGGCGGGAAAAAGCACGCGACGCGTCTTTCTCCTCGTCCCTCGCTGGGTTAAGAGAAGCACGCCGTCCGCGGCCCTTGCCGGGCCGTGACGCGGATCGTCCCGACATCGCTGGTCGGATCCAACACCGGAGGGCCCTATGGCCTCAGCAGCCGAGCAACTCGCCGCCAATCTGAATTTCGGCGCGCTCGCCAAGGCGGAAGAGCTGAAGAAGCGCATCTGGTTCACCCTGGGCGCGCTCATCATCTATCGTCTGGGGACCTACATCCCGCTTCCGGGGATCGATCCCGAAGCGCTGCGCCAGTCGTTCCAGGCGGCGTCCGGCGGCATCCTGGGCATGTTCAACATGTTCTCGGGCGGCGCCGTCGAGCGCATGGCGATCTTCGCGCTCAACATCATGCCCTACATCTCGGCCGCCATTATCATGCAGCTCATGACGGCGGTGTCGCCGACGCTCGAGCAGCTGAAGAAGGAAGGCGAGTCCGGCCGCAAGGTCATCAACCAGTACACCCGCTACCTCACGCTCGTCCTCGCCACGTTCCAGTCCTGGGGCATCGCGGTCGGCCTGCAGAGCGGCGGGGGGATCGTGGTCAATCCGGGCGGTTTCTTCGTCATCACCACGGTGATCACGCTGACCGGCGGCACCATGTTCCTGATGTGGCTCGGCGAGCAGATCACCGCGCGCGGCATCGGCAACGGGATCTCGCTCATCATCTTCGCCGGCATCGTCGCTCAGCTTCCGGCGGCGACGGTGGGCCTGCTTGAGCTCGGCCGGCAGGGCGCCATCTCCACCGCCTTCATCATCTTCGTGATCGTGATGGCGATGGGCATCATCTATTTCTGCGTGTTCATGGAGCGCGCCCAGCGACGCCTCCTGATCAACTATCCCAAGCGCCAGGTCGGCAATCGCATGTATGACGGCCAGACCTCGTTCCTGCCGCTCAAGCTCAACACCGCCGGCGTCATCCCGCCGATCTTCGCCTCCTCGCTCCTGTTGCTGCCGACGACGGTGGCGAGCTTCGCGGCGGCCGGAGGCGGCGACGGGATCATGTCGACGATCGCGATCTATCTCGGCCACGGCCGGCCGCTCTTCATGATGCTCTACGCCGGGCTGATCATCTTCTTCGCGTTCTTCTACACGGCGATCGTGTTCAACCCGAACGAGACGGCGGACAATCTGAAGAAGCATGGCGGCTTCATTCCGGGCATCCGACCGGGCGAGCGCACGGCCGACTACATCGACTACGTGCTCACCCGGGTCACGGTGATCGGCGCGGCCTATCTGACGGTCGTCTGCCTGATTCCGGAATTCCTGATCTCCTACGCGTCGCTTCCCTTCTACCTCGGCGGCACGTCGCTCCTGATCGTCGTGACGGTCACGATGGATACGGTGGCGCAGGTGCACGGCCATCTCATGGCCCATCAGTACGAGGGTCTCGTCAAGAAGGCGAAGCTCAAAGGCGCGCGCCGCGGAAAGTGATCGCGGCGCAGGGACGAACGCAGGCTCAGGGGGCACATTGATGAGGTTGATTTTGCTGGGTCCGCCCGGCGCGGGCAAAGGCACGCAATCCGCGAAGATCGCTGAACGTTACGGCGTTCCGCAGCTTTCGACCGGCGACATGCTTCGCGCCGCCGTCGCCGCCGGCACTCCGGTGGGGCTCAAGGCGAAGGCCGTTATGGAGGCCGGGGGCCTCGTCTCCGACGATATCGTCGTCGGAATCGTCGCAGACCGCATCGAGGAGCCGGACGCGAAAAACGGCTTCATCCTGGACGGCTTTCCGCGCACCGTCGCGCAGGCGGACGCGCTCGAGGCGATGCTCCGCACCAAGGGAATAACGCTGGACGCCGTCGTCGAATTCCTCGTCGACGAGGACGCGCTGGTCGAGCGCATCGCGACGCGCGCGTGCGAGACGAAAGCCCGCGGCGAGCCGGTGCGCAAGGACGACAACCCGGAAGTCTTCAAGGCCCGCCTCGCGGCCTACAAGGAGCAGACCGCCCCCCTCTCGGCCCATTACGCCGGCAAGGGCAAGCTCAAGACGGTCGACGGGATGAAGCCGATCGAAGCCGTCACCGCCGACGTTTTCAAGATTCTCGGCGGCTGAGGCGCTTTCACCGTTGACGCAGGGGCCAGGAAGCGCTATGCGCGCGGTCTCCAGTGTCAACGTAAGACGCCCCGGAGGGTCGGTTCCCGGCCGTCCGGATTTTGTCGTGTAGACGCGAGGGCGCGCATGGGCCGGGCTCCACCGGACGCGCGTCGATCATGAAACCGCCGCTCGACGCGGCCGATATGGAGAAGTCACGTGGCCCGCATCGCTGGCGTAAACATTCCTACTGGCAAGCGCGTCGTCATCGCGCTGCAATACATTCAC
Organism: Salinarimonadaceae bacterium; assembly: GCA_007693435.1. Lineage (GTDB taxonomy): Bacteria > Pseudomonadota > Alphaproteobacteria > Rhizobiales > Beijerinckiaceae > Saliniramus. Next base: position 12,231 of record REDO01000176.1, read on the forward strand.
GGCATCGGCGCCAAGAAGGCCGAAGAGATTTGCGAGAAGGCCTCCATCCCGGCCGAACGCCGCGTGAACCAGATGACGGACGCCGAAATTCTCCTCGTCCGCGAGACGATCGACCGCGATTACCAGGTCGAGGGCGACCTGCGCCGCGAAGTCTCGATGAACATCAAGCGCCTGATGGACCTCGGCGTCTATCGCGGCCTGCGTCACCGCCGCAACCTGCCGGTCCGCGGCCAGCGCACGCATACGAACGCCCGCACCCGCAAGGGCAAGTCGAAGCCGATCGCCGGCAAGAAGAAGTAATCCCCCCGCCCCCGGAGCGGGGCGGGTTTTTCCCGAGCGCCTGGCATTACGGGCGCGCCAGAAGGACAGAAAGAACATATGGCCAAGGACAGCACCCGCGTTCGCCGTCGCGAACGCAAGAACATCGTTTCGGGCGTCGCGCATGTGAGCGCCTCGTTCAACAACACGATGATCACCATCACCGACGCCCAGGGCAACACGATCTCGTGGTCGTCCGCCGGCACGATGGGCTTCAAGGGTTCGCGCAAGTCGACTCCTTACGCCGCGCAGGTCGCGGCCGAGGATGCGGCGCGCAAGGCCGCCGAGCACGGCATGCGCACCCTGGAGGTCGAAGTGTCGGGTCCGGGCTCTGGCCGTGAGTCGGCGCTTCGCGCGCTGCAGGCGGCCGGTTTCACCGTGACGTCGATCCGTGACGTGACGCCGATCGCGCATAACGGCTGCCGCCCGCGCAAGCGTCGCCGCGTCTGATTCCACCGTCCCGCGTCGCCCTTCCGGGCGGTGCGTCCGACGTTCGGGGAGGGCGCTTGCGGCGCGCCTCCCCCAAACCCGTCTCTGGAGAGGTGTGGTCGTGATTCAAAAGAACTGGCAAGAACTTATCAAGCCGAACAAGCTCGATGTGAGCCCCGGCCCCGATCCCAAGCGCATCGCCACGGTCGTGGCCGAGCCGCTGGAGCGCGGCTTCGGCACAACGTTCGGCAACGCGCTGCGCCGCGTGCTTCTGTCGTCGCTTCAGGGCGCGGCCGTGAGCGCCGTGCAGATCGACGGCGTCCTGCACGAATTCTCGTCGATCCCGGGCGTCCGCGAGGACGTGACCGACATCGTCCTGAACATCAAGGCGGTCGCCATCCGTATGGAGGGCGACGGACCCAAGCGCATGACCCTGCGCAAGACCGGCCCTGGCATCGTCACCGCCGGCGACATCAACACGGTGGGCGACGTCGAGATTCTCAATCCCGAACTCGTGCTCTGCACCCTCGACGAGGGCGCCGAGATCCGCATGGAGTTCACGGTCCAGACCGGCAAGGGCTACGTCCCCGCCGATCGCAACCGCCCCGAGGACGCTCCGATCGGCCTGATCCCGGTCGATGCGCTCTACAGCCCGGTCCGCAAGGTCTCCTATCGCGTCGAGAACACCCGCGAGGGACAGATCCTCGACTATGACAAGCTGACCATGACCATCGAGACCGACGGCGCGGTCACCCCGGAAGACGCGCTGGCCTACGCCGCGCGCATCATCCAGGACCAGCTTGCGATCTTCGTGAACTTCGAGGAGCCCCGCAAGGAGGAGGCCGCCGCCTCTTCGCCGCAGCTTCCCTTCCCGCCGGCTCTTCTCAAGAAGGTCGACGAGCTGGAGCTGTCGGTCCGCTCGGCCAACTGCCTGAAGAACGACAACATCGTCTATATCGGCGACCTGATCCAGAAGACCGAGGCCGAGATGCTGCGCACCCCGAACTTCGGCCGCAAGTCGCTGAACGAGATCAAGGAGGTGCTGGCCGGGATGGGCCTGCATCTCGGCATGGACGTCGAGGACTGGCCGCCCGAGAACATCGAGGATCTGGCCAAGCGCTTCGAGGACCAGTTCTGA
>REDO01000084.1 GCA_007693435.1 Salinarimonadaceae bacterium
CATGGCAACCGTCTCGCCGATTGCGGCGGGGCGAGCGGGAGCGTCGCGGCTTTAGAGCGCGGGTCCCTTGGCGGCGCCGAGAATTCTGCCCGGCCGGCCGTCGTGGCGGCGCTGGAGCAGCACGACATAGGCGTCGGACAACCCGGCGCGTTCGATCGCGAAGCGCGCGGGCCCGCCGCGCCACGCGCCGATGGGCGCGATGTCGCGCACGACATTGGCGTAATGCGCCACGCGCCCGCGATTCTCGCCCCGGTCGATGCTGACGCTCACGCGCGGCTCGATCGTGAGCAGCCAGAGTTCTCCCGCGCCTTCCGCGCCTTCCCCGATCTCGACAGTGAGGCGCGTTCCCTCGCGCTTCGTCGCGAGCGCCACCGGCAGGCGCGCATCTTCCTGCGTCGCCTGGCGCATGGATTGAGCCACGGCCGTCGCGTCGGAGCCGATGCAGGCGAATTCCCCGTTGACGACCATCTGGGGCGTATAGACGGCCCTATCGCCGCGCAGCTTGGCGTAGGCGCGCTGGCGGTTGGAGAATGCCGGACGCGCCAGCGTGTCCTTCCAGCCGAGATAGTCCCAGTAATCCACCGGCAGGGTCAGCGCCACGAGGTCCGGATCGCCCGCCATTTCCGAGAGCCGCTTGTCCGCCGGCGGGCAGGAGGAGCAGCCCTGGCTCGTGAAAAGCTCGATGACCGCGCGCGGGCTCTGCGCGCCCTCGCCCGCAGTCTGCGCGAGCGCGGGGGCGCCTGCAAGGGCGAGAAGGGCGGCGAAGGCGATCGATCGCATCATGACGACCTTTTCAAACCACGAATTCGGGGGCTGCGGGAAATCACGTTGCCGCGAACCTGCTCAGGGCGCGCCATCGGGCTTCTCCGCTTCGGGGTTCGCGGCGTCGAGTCTTTCGCCCGTGAAGCGCGGGCGCCAGCGGCGATGCATCCACAGCCATTGCTCGGGGTTCTCGCGCACCCAGCCCTCGACGACGCGGCTCATGGCCTGCATCGCGCCGGGGACGTCGATCTCGCCCTTCTCGTCGCGCGGCAGGTCGAGGGGCGGGGTCAGCTCCAGCCGGAAGCGACGGCCGGGCAGACGCACCACGCGCACGCCGTGCACCGGGCAATCGAAGCGTTTGGCGAATTTCGCCAGGATCGGATTGGTCAGGGCCGGGCGGCCCATGAAATCGACGATCACGCCGCGCGTGAAATGCTGGTCGATGAGCATGCCCAGATGCCCGCCGCGTTCGAGCACGCCCTGCATGGCGAAGGCCGCGCCCTGCCGCGCCGCTTCGAGCCCGCCCATGGTCTGGCTGCGGATCTCGTGGACGATGCGCGCCACGCCTGCCGCGTTCGGCGCCCGGAAGACGGCCGTCGCCTCGAGCCCGTAGCGTGCGGCGCAGATCGCCGGCAGCTCCCAATTGGCGAAATGGCCGGAGAAGATGATTCCGGGCTTGCCGTCGTCGCGCAGCGCGTCGAAATGGGCCACGCCCTCGACCTCGACGCGACCCTCTCCGGGCCTTTCCGGATCGAAGTCGAAGATTGTTCCCAGATGGGGGTATTCCGCCGCAGTCCGCCCGAGATTGTCCCAGGCGCCGCGGACGATCCGCCGCACCTCCTCCTCGGGCATGTCGGGAAAAGCCCGGCGAACGTTGTCGAGCGCCGTGCGGTGTGCGGGGAAGAGCGGGCCGAGATTGCGCGTGAGGAACGCCCCGAGATCGGCCGAACGGTCGGGGCCGATCATGCGCGCGAAGGCGAAGACGGCGCGCACGAGGCCCGCCGCGGCGAAGTCGATGGCGCGCAAGGCCGCGCGTAGCAAGCGGAGACGCCAGCCGGTCAAGCTCACTTCTTTCCTTTGGATCGGAGGGTCATGGCGAGAACGGCTTCTGTTCGGTCATGGCGGGGCTGCGGTCAAGCCTGCGCCGCGACGCGCGCGGCGATCTCTTTGAGCGGAGGCGCGCCGGCGACCGGGCCGATCGCGGCGAAGGCAGGCGCGCTCTTCAAGAGCGCGCGCCCCGCCGCGCGGGCCTCCTCGACGCCGACGGCCTCCACCTTCGCGACGAGCTCCGAGACGGGCACGATCCGCCCCCAGGCGAGAAGCTGGCGGGCGATGCGCTCGATGCGACCGCCCGGAGTCTCCAGCGCTGCGAGGAGGCCGACCTTCATCTGCGCCCGGGCGCGGGCGACCTCGTCCTCGCCCAGATCGCGCGCGGTCGCGCCGAGCGCGGCGATCGCCACGTCGAGGAACTGGGCGATGTCCTTTCCCGCGACGCCCGCGCCGACGCCGAAGACGCCGGTGTCGGAGAAGGGCCAGTGGAAGGCGTCGACGGAATAGGCGAGCCCGCGCTTCTCGCGCACCTCCTGCCAGAGTCGGGATGACAGCGAGCCGCCGAAAGCCTGCGCGAAAATCTGCGTCGCGTAGTAATCGGGGTCGCGGAAGGAGCGTCCTTCCAGACCCAGCACGAGATTGGCCTGTTCGTGGCGTCGCCGCCGCCGCGTGTCGCCGCCGCGATAGAGGGCCTGGGCGCAATCGCCGCGGGCCGGATCGGCGAGCGCGCCGAAATGGCGCCGCGCCGCCTCGACCACCCTGCCGTGATCAACCGCGCCCGCCGCCGCGAGCACCATCCGCCCCGGCGCGCATTCGCGCGCGCAGAAGCTGCGGATCGCGTCGGGCGTGAAGCGCGAGACCGTCTCGGGGCGTCCCAGAATCGGGCGCCCGATCGCCTGCCCGGCGAAGGCGGTCTCCATGAACAGGTCCGTGACGAGATCGTCGGGGTCGTCCTCGACGGAGGCGATCTCCTGAAGAATCACGCCGCGCTCACGCTCGAGCTCGCCGGGATCGAAGCTCGAGGCGGTGAGGATGTCGCCGAGCACGTCGAGCGCGACGTCGATGTCCTCGCCCAGCACGCGCGCGGTGTAGCAGGTGTATTCGACGCCCGTCGCCGCGTTGATGTCGCCGCCGACATTCTCGATATCCTCGGCGATGGCCCGGGCGGAGCGGCGGGCCGTGCCCTTGAAGGCCATGTGTTCGATGAGATGGCAGAGCCCGTGCTCGTCGTCGCGCTCGTCGCGCGAGCCGGCGCCGCCCCATACGCCGAGCGCGACGGTGGCCACATGCTGCATGGCCTCCGTGGCGACGGTGAAGCCGTTCTCAAGAATTGTGACGCGCAGTTCGCCGGGGGTCATTTCAGTCAGCCCCCTGCGACGCGCGAGCGCTCGCGGATGAAGCGCTCGACCGCGCCCTGGTCGGCAGGCGTCACGGTGAAGCACTCCTTGCGCTCGAACAGATCGGCGAGATGGGGCGGCAAAGCGGGGCTGACGCCGCTCGCGGCCTCGACGGCCTGCGGGAATTTCGCCGGATGGGCGGTGGCGAGCACGACGCGCGGCGTCGCCCGATCGCGCGAAAGCGCCTCGCGCGCCGCCGCGACGCCGATCGCGGTGTGCGGATCGAGAAGATAGCCGGCCTCCCGCCAGGTCATCCCGATCTCGGCGGCGACCTCGTCCTCGGGAACGGCGCGGGCGGAAAACTCCTCGCGGATGCGCGCCAGCGGTCCGGGGGCGATGTCGAATGCGCGCGACTGCGCGAGGGAGGCCATCAGGGCGCGGATCGCGCCCGCGTCGCGGTTATAGGCCTCGAACAGCAGGCGCTCGAAATTCGAGGAGATCTGGATGTCCATCGAGGGCGAGGTGGTGGGGTTCACGCCCCGGATCTCGTAGCGGCCGCTCGCCAGCGCGCGCGGCAGGATGTCGTTGGCGTTGCTCGCGATCTGGAGATCGGCGATGGGCAGCCCCATGCGCCTCGCCACCCAGCCGGCGAGAATGTCGCCGAAATTTCCGGTCGGCACGCTGAAGGCGACCTCGCGGTGCGGCGCGCCGAGCGATACGGCCGCGGTGAAGTAATACACCACCTGCGCCGCGACGCGGGCCCAGTTGATCGAGTTGACGCCCGAAAGCAGCATTTCCTCGCGGAAACGGGCGTTGTTGAACAGGCCCTTCACGATGGCCTGGCAATCGTCGAACGTGCCTTCGAGCGCGATGGCGTGGACGTTGCCGGCGCCCACAGTCGTCATCTGCCGGCGCTGCACGTCGGAGACGCGGCCGTGCGGATAGAGGATGAACACGTCGACCTGCGAGAGCCCGCCGAAAGCCTCGACGGCGGCGGACCCCGTATCGCCGGAAGTGGCCCCGACGATCGTCGCGCGCTTGCCGCTCTTTTTCAGCACGTGATCCATCAGCCGCCCGAGCAACTGCATCGCCACGTCCTTGAAGGCGAGCGTCGGGCCGTGAAACAGCTCCAGGACGAAGAGATTGTCGTCGATCTGCGTCAGCGGGCAGGTCGCCGGATGGCGGAAGCAGGAATAGGCCTGCTCGACCATGGCGATGAAATCGTCGTCGGGGATGTCGCCCTCTATGAGACGCCCGAGCACGTCCCTGGCCACGTCGGCGTAGCGGCGGCCGGCGTAATCCGCGATGTCGTCCCGGCCGATCAGCGGATAATCCTGCGGGACGTAGAGGCCGCCGTCCCGGGCGAGACCGGCCAGAAGGGCCTCGGTGAAGCCGATCGCGGGCGCCTCCCCGCGGGTCGAGATGTGCAGCACTGTTCCGTCGTCCTCGCCTGATAGCAGCAACGCCCCTCACGTCGGGCCGGAGCGCGGCGGACCATAGGCGCGAAGCCTGCGCGCGGCAAGGCGTTCCGGGAGCGCCGGACGGACTCAGCCGAAGATGCGCGGCGCGTGCGTCTCGAACCATGTCCGCAGACGCGATAGCGCCGGATGGCCGAGATTGCGGGCGAGATAGGCCTCGATGCGCGGCAGATGGCGCAGATAGTCCGGTTTGCCGTCGCGCCTGTCGAGCCGAGCGAAGATCCCGCAGATCTTCGTGGCGCGCTGCGCGCCCATGATCGCGTAACTGCCTGCGAAGGCCGGCAGGTCGAATTCCGGCTCCGCCGCCTTGCGTTCGCGCAGATAGAGCGAGAGAAGCCGCAATTCGAGCGCCTGCGGCGCGTCGACCCGCGCGTCCTGGAGGAGGGAGACCAGATCGTAGGACGGGGGACCGATCACGGCGTCCTGGAAGTCGATGACCCCGACGCGGGCGATCCCCTCCCGTTCGGGCAGCCAGATCAGGTTGGGCGAGTGGTAGTCGCGCAGCGTCCAGGTTTTCGGCCCGGCCAGTACAGGCTCCAGCGTTTCCGCCCAGGCGTTGAGTAACTCCGCCCGCGCGGCGCCTGTTGCCGTCGCGCCGACGACGTGCCTCAGATACCAGTCGAGAAACAATTCGACCTCGATGAGCATCGCCTGCGCATCGAATGGCGGGAGAACGTGCTCGACGTCCTCGGCCACCGGCAGCACGTGCGGCAGCGGCGTTTGGTGCACCTTCGCGAGAAGTCGCACCGCCTCGGCGTAGCGTTCCTCGACGGGCCCGTTTTCGTCGATGACGGGTTCGGAGCCGAGATCCTCGAGGAGCAGGAGACCGACGTCGAGATCCTCTCCGAGGATGCGCGGGGCCGAAAGCGAGAGCGCCCGAAGGCCCCGATCGACCGCGACGAAGGCGTGGATGCTCTCGGCGAGGCGCGCGAGATCGCTGTATGAGCGGCCCATGCGGATCGGCGGGCCGTCGGGCCGGCGCGGGGAGATCATCAGCACGGCGGTCGCGCCGTCCGGCTTCGTCAGCCGCTCATAGGCGCGGCTCGAGGCGTCGCCTGTCATCGGCGTGCGCGCGGCGCGGCTCCAGCCGCTGCGTTCGAGCAGCGCCTTGAGCGCGCGGGCGCGGGTGACTCGCTCGCCGAACGCGCCCTTGCCGACGAGGATCGCGACGCGCCCGTCGCCCTCTTCGGGCGTGATGATCTCGAGCGTGATCTCGAGCCGCGAGGGATCGAGCGCGGACGCGGCCCGGTCGGGCCATTCCACCAGCGTGATCGCGTCCTCGATCGCCTCGTCCCAGCCCATCTCCAGCAATTCGCCGGCGCCGGATATGCGGTAGAAATCGGCATGGACGACGCTCGCGAGCGGCGTTTCGTAGACCTGCATGAGGGTGTAGGTCGGGCTCGGGGCTTCGAGGCCGGGATCGCCCGAGAGCGCGCGCAGGATCGCGCGCGCCAGCGTCGTCTTGCCCGAGCCCAGACCGCCGGAGAGCGTCACGAGGTCGCCAGGCCGCAACTCGTCGGCGATGAAACGCGCGAGCTCCTCCATCGCCGCCTCGTCGGCCAGCGTCAGCTCCCAGACGGGGAGATGCGGATCGGGACCGGGCGGCAAAGCGCTCAGGCCCTCTTCGCCGGATTGCTCGGCCATGGCTCGTCCCTTCCTGCGTTCTATTCGGCGGCGAGGCGACGCGGCCCTTCGGCCGGGAAGGCGCAGGTGACGGTCGTGCCCGAGCCGGGCGCCGATTCGAGGTTCACCCGCCCACCATGCAGCTCGACGAAGGAGCGCACCATGGACAGGCCGAGCCCCACGCCGCGATGGCTCGAACCGCGCGTATGGCTCTCGAAGCGTTCGAAGACGCGATCCGCCACGTCTTCGGGGATGCCCCGGCCCCGGTCGGTGACCGTGAACAGCACCTCTTCGCCCTCACGGCGCGCCGTGATCGTGACGCGTTCGCCCGGCTCCGAGAAGCCGATGGCGTTGGAGAGCAGGTTGAACAGCACCTGCCGCACGCGTTTGCCGTCGGCCCGGAAGGACCCGACGCCGGCGGGCGCGTCGACCACGAGATCGAGCCGCGCCTCGGCGATCCGGTCCTCGAGGCCGCGAATGGCCGCGTCGATCGTCTCGCGCACATCGACGTCCTCCGGCGACAATTCGAGCGAGCCCGTATCGATCGATGCGAGGTCGAGGATGTCGTTGATGATGGCGAGAAGCGCGCCCGAGGAGCGCATGATATGGCCGGCGTATTCGCGCTGGCGCGCGTTGAGCTCGCCGACCGTCTCGTCGCCGAGCAACTGGGCGAAGCCGATGATCGTGGTCAGCGGCGAGCGCAATTCGTAGGAGACGTGATGCACGAATTCGTCGCGCAGCTGCGCCGCGCGCTCCAGCGCGTCGTTCTTCTCGGTCAGCGCGCGCTCGACGTTCACGCTCGCGGTCACGTCGATGAAGGTGAGGAGCGTGGCGCCGTCGGGCAGGGGCTGGCCGGCGCAATCGAGCACGATCCCGTCACGGCGCTCCATGCGCAGGGAGATTCCGGAGCGGCTCTCGGCGGCGCCGGAAATCGCCGTGCGGATCTCGTTCCAGGGTTCTTCGGCGGGGGCGTTGCGCAGGCAATGGGCGATGACCGCATCGATATGGGGATTTTCGTCGATGGTGGTCTCCGGCATGCGCCACAGGCGCGCGAAGGCGCGGTTGGCGAGTCTGAGCCTTCCGTCGGGGCCGAACACTGCGACGCCTTCCGCGAGCGTGTCGAGCGTCTCGCCCTGCACGCGCCTGACCGCGTTGAGGCTCGATTCGAGCTGGATGTTCTCGCTCACGTCGTCGAACAGATAGGTCAGGCCGCCGCGTGGGTCGGGGTTGGCGACGACGCGCAACACCCGCCCGTCGGGAAGGTGCCACCAGGTCTCTCGCGGCTCGATGCTGCGATAGGCGCCGAGAACGTCCGCCTTCCAGCTCTTGAAATCCGCCTGTTCGGGCAGTTTGCGCAGGCTGCGCAGCCGGTCGAGGATCTCGCCGTCGGTGGGGCCGCTCTCGAGGAAGGGCTGGTCGAGCTTCCACAGCAATCGGTAGGACGTGTTGTGGAAGACGAGCCTCTGGCGCGCGTCGAAGATCGCGACCGCCGTCGGCAACTGGTCGAGCGTGCGGACATGCGCCTCCATCTGACGGTTGAGGTCGGCGCGCATCTCCTCGACTTCGGACACGTCGACGGCGACGCCGGCGGCTCCGCCGGGGGAGGGGGTCTCGGTCACGTCCAGCATGCGCCGGGCGCCCGCCACGACGGCTGCGAGGCGCGCGGTGAAGCGCTTGCCCTCCTTGCGATGCGCGGCGGCTTTTTCGCGCGCGGGCTTGTCGAGCAGTTCGAGCTTGCGCAGGCGCGCGTCATCGACGTCCCTGGCTTCGACGGCGGCGAGATAGGCCGCGTTCGCCCAGGCGATGCGCCCCTCGGCGTCGCGCAGCCAGACGGGCTGATCGACCACGTCGAGGAGGGCGCGCAGCTTGTCGAGATCCCCGCGCATGCGCGACAGGTCCCGCCTGATCTGCATGAGATCGGCGCGCTCGCCCGTGACGTCGCGCAGGCGCAGGATGGCCCGCCCGCCTAGCGCGCGCCCCTCGGCGTCCACGAAGCGCTCGCCGTTCGCCTTGAGGGTCGTGCGGAAGCCCTCGCCACGCTCCCGCAGCCGCGCGATGGAGCCCTCTATCGCCGCCGCGTCCGCGGGCGTGAGCCACGATCCGAAGGCGAGGATGCGTCTGGCGCCGACGCCGCCTCCCAGAGCGGAGGGGTCGCCCTCGATGCGCGGCTCGGCGTCCCGGCCGTCCCAGCAGACGACGATCTGGCTCTCGGCTCCGACGAGAATCTCGGCCCGGTCGTGCGCGCCGCGCAGTTCGGCGAGTTCGTCGCGCATGGCGCGTTCGCGGGCCGCCCAGCGGCGCTGTTCGATGCGGTAGAAGACCGCGGTCGTGGCCACGAAGATCGCGGCGCCCGCCACGAAGGCGAAGGTGAAGGCGTTGAGCGGATCGACGAGGCCGGCGAGCCCGGAAGGCCCGCCTTCACTTGCGGTTTCCTGCGCCATGGCGAGGCCGGCCGGCGCGGCCGCGAAGATGGCTGCCGATACGGCGGCGAGGCTGGCGCCCGCCAGGAAAGGCCCCGACAGACGCCCCCGCGGCGCAGGCGCGCCGCCCTCGCCGTTCGTTTCGCCCCCCGCCTCGTCCGGAACCGTCACCCCCGCCGCTCCTCGCTAGCTCGATGCCGGCGCCGCCGCGTGGGCGGCGTCCCGACCGAATCATGCACACTGTAATCCGGCTATGACTCCGCCGGGAAGACGGTAAACGCCCGGTTAAGGCTCATCCCAAGGGTTGCGCCGTTGCCTTGGGGCGCATGGGCTGCTATCCGCGCCGGGCCGGTCAGAATTCAGGGGCCTTCGTGATCAACCGTTTCCGCAGCCTAGATTCCCGCAACGAGCGAAGGCTCGCGCGAATCGCCCGCTGGGACCGCCCCATCGAGGGCTGGACCGGCCGGCTGCGCGCCTACGCCAACATGCTGTTTCTCGATCACGGGATATTCCGGCTCGTCTATCTGAATCTGCACGAGGTCGCGCCGGGGTTCTGGCGCTCGGCCCAGCCGACGCCGGGCCAGCTGGCGCGGTTCGCCCGCGCCGGCGGGCGCAGCGTCGTCTATCTGCGCGGCGGGCGCGAGCACGGTTCCTGGCAGCTCGAAAAGGAAGCCTGCGCGAGGCTCGGCCTCACCTTGCGCGAATTCGTCGTGCGCTCGCGCGGCGCTCCCGAGCGCGAGACGGCGCTCGCGGCCGAGGCGTTCTTCGCCTCCCTCGAGAAGCCGGCGCTGATCCATTGCAAGTCCGGCGCGGATCGGGCGGGCTTCGTGGCGACGCTTTACAAGATCGTCGTCGAGGGCGCGCCGGCCGACGAGGCGCTGAAACAGCTCTCGCTGCGCTACGGGCATTTCCGCTACGCCAAGACGGGCATCCTCGATCTTTTCTTCGAGCGCTATCGCGACGAGGGCGAGACGCGGGGAATAGCGTTCGGCGACTGGGTCGCGAACCATTACGACCCGGAGGCGCTGGAGCGCGATTTCCACGCCGGGCTTTTCTCGGAACTCCTGGTCGACCGCATCATGCGTCGCGAATGACGGGCTCGGCGTCGCCGTTCGCCTGCAGCCGGTGCAGGCGGGCGTAGGCGCCGCTATCGCGGGCGATGAGATCGTCGTGACGCCCGGTCTCGACGATGCGGCCCTCCTCCATCACGACGATCAGATCCGCCTCGCGCACCGTCGAGAGGCGATGGGCGATGACGAGCGTCGTGCGGTTCTTCATCAGGCGTGCGAGCGCCTCCTGCACCAGCCGCTCGCTCTGGGCGTCCAGCGCGCTCGTCGCTTCGTCCAGGAGTAGGATGGGCGCGTCCTTGAGGAAGGCGCGCGCGAGCGAAACGCGTTGGCGCTCGCCCCCGGAGAGACGCCCTCCCGCATGGCCGACGCGGGTCTCGTAGCCTTCAGGCAGCCCGGTGATGAAATCATGCGCCGCCGCCGCTTGCGCCGCCGCGACGATCTCCTCCTCGCCCGCGCCGGGGCGCCCGAAGGCGATGTTGGCGCGCACCGTGTCGTCGAAGAGCATGACGTCCTGACTGACGACCGAAACCGCCGCGCGAAGGCTCGCGAGGGTGACGTCGCGCACGTCCCGCCCGTCGATCAGGACGGCGCCCCCGGTCACGTCGTAGAGGCGCGGAATCAGCGAGATCAGCGTCGACTTGCCCGAACCCGATCGACCGACGAGCGCCGTCGTGGAGCCGCCCGCGACGACGAGATCGACGTCGCGCAGGGCGGCCGCCTCCGTCCCGTAGGCGAAGCCCACGCCCTCGAGCCGGATCTCGCCCTTGTCGACCACGAGCGCGGGCGCGCCCGGTTTCTCGGCGATCGCGGGCTTGCGGTCCATGACGCCGTAGTAGCGCTCCAGCGCGGCCACGGCCTCCTGCACGATGGCGTTGAGATTGCCCATGGCGCGAATCGGCTGCGCGGCGAGAAGCAAGGCGGTGATGAAGCCCGTGAAGTCGCCGATCGTCGTCTCGCCCCGCCCGATCCGCCAGCCGATCAGGGCGAGCACGCCGGCGACGGCGAGGCCTGCGCCGATTTCGAGTAGCGGATCGAGACGCGCGCGCGCCTTCGCCGCCGTCAGCCTGAGCGCGCGCACCTGCTCGAAGGCGTCGCGGGCGCGGCCCTTGAGATAGGCCTCCATGGCGTAGGTCTTGGCCACGCGCACGCCGCCGAGGCTTTCCGAGACCATGCCGGCCATCGACCCGATCTCCTCCTGCGTGAGCGTCGAGACCCGGCGCAGCTTCCGGCCGATGCGCGCGATGGGCGGCGCGACGAAGGGGGCGACCACGATCGCGACGAGCGTCATCAGCCAGTCGATCCAGAACATGGCGCAGACGAGCGCGAAGATCGTCACGGCCTCGCGCAGGAACACCGTCACCATGCGTGTGAGCGCCTCCTTCACGAAGGTGAAGTCGGTGGTGAAGCGCTGGGTCAGCGTCGCCGGGCTGTCCTTCTGGATCTGGGCGAGGTCGAGATCGATGAGATGCGCGTAGAGCGCGGTCTGCATGTCCGCCTCGACGCGGCAGACGACCTTGTTCGTCAGGACGCCCTGGCCGTAGAGCGCGAAGCCCTTGACCGAAGTGACCATGATCACCACGAGCGGCGCCCAGTAGATCATGTCCATATCGCGGGCGTCGAAGGCGTCGAAGGCCTCGCGAATCAGCAGCGGATAGAGGGCCGTCGCCGCCGCTCCGAGCACGATCAGCCCCATGATCGCCACAAGCGTTCGCCCGTGCGCGCGCACGCGCTCCCGCCAGAGCCGCTGCATGATGGCCGTCGTGTCGTTGCCGAGGGCGAATGTCTTGCGCGCCATGCCAGTCCCAGAAAAGCCGTTGCCGGAGCCCGAAGGCGAGGCGGGCTTTAGCATGCGGCGCGCGTCTTGAACACGGTTGGCGGCCGCTCGCGTGAAGTCCTTGGCCGGCAACGGACTTGTCGGCGTCCTTCGCGCGCGAAAAACGTGTCCCCGGCCCTGCGATTTTCCTTGCGAAAGTGGGCGATCGCGCCTATGTACCCCTTGCCCAATTTCGCACGTGCCTGTGGTCGCGTGCCGGTCGGTGGGCATCCGGACAAGAGGCCGGACAGCCGCCCGGGAGCAACTGCTCCCGACACCCCTGACCGGCAGCCGGAGGCGAAACCGGCGCACTCCGCTCTCAGCGGGGAACGCGACTTAAAGCAACGACGACACGGGCTTTTTTGGTCTCCGTCGGCCCTCCAAAGGTCGGCAACCGAAGAGGCTTGTCTCATCATTGCCGCGCGTGCGGATCGGTCATCCCGTTCCAAACCAAGGCAGCCGTCGGGTTCGACCCGAAGACGCATGTCGTGTCTCCAAAGCACGGCCTTCGTCATCGCAGTCGAATCCTCGAGCTGGGCGGCCCAAGCGCCGCCTGAAACGTCGACTTCGACGGCGAACAGCCGTCCGTTCAACCTTTGGTTAGGAGAGCGCCATGACCGAGCGCATTCGCGAATTTCTGCGTAACCGACGCGAAGACGGCCCGTGCCTCGTGGTCGATCTCGACGTCGTGCGCGATAACTACGCCAAGTTCGCCCGAGCGTTGCCCGACACGCGCGTATTCTACGCCGTGAAGGCCAATCCCGCGCCGGAAGTCCTCGGACTCCTGGCGAAGCTTGGCTCGTGCTTCGACACGGCTTCCGTCGTCGAGATGGAGCTGGCGCTCGCCGCCGGCGCCACGCCCGACCGCATCTCCTTCGGCAACACGATCAAGAAGGAGCGTGACGTCGTGCGCGCCCTCGAGCTCGGCGTGCGGCTCTTCGCCGTCGATTGCGAGGCGGAGGTCGACAAGATCGTGCGCGCCGCCGAGGCCACCGGCTCGGATGACGTCAGGGTCTTCTGCCGCATCCTGTGCGACGGCGCGGGCGCCGAATGGCCGCTCTCGCGGAAGTTCGGCTGCGCGCCGGAAATGGCCGTCGAGGTGCTCGAGCACGCCTGGCGCCAGGGCCTCGACGCTTACGGCGTCTCGTTCCACGTAGGCTCGCAGCAACGCGACACCGAGGCCTGGGATCAGGCGCTCGCGTCGGCCGCCGCGATCTTCCACGATTGCGCCGAGCGGGGCATTCGTCTGTCGATGGTCAATCTCGGCGGCGGTTTCCCGACGAAGTACCTCAAGAGCGTTCCGGCGGTCGAGGCCTATGGCCAGTCGATCTTCCAGGCGCTGTCCCGGCACTTCGGCAACCGCATTCCGGAGACGATCATCGAGCCGGGCCGCGGCATGGTGGGCAATGCCGGCGTGATCGAGGCGGAAGTGGTGCTGGTCTCGAAGAAGAGCCGCGACGCGGACGAGATCCGCTGGGTCTATCTCGACATCGGCAAGTTCGGCGGTCTCGCCGAGACGATGGACGAGTCGATCCGGTATCCGATCCGCACCGCGCATGACGGCGGCGAGATGGCGCCTTGCGTGCTCGCCGGGCCGACCTGCGATTCAGCGGACGTCCTCTACGAGAAGACGCCATATGATCTGCCGGTCTCGCTCTCGATCGGGGACAAGGTCTTCATCGAGGGCGCCGGAGCCTATACGACGACCTATGCGGCAGTCGCATTCAACGGCTTCCCGCCGCTGAAGAGCTACGTGATCTGATCGATCTGTCGCGCGTCGCCGCTTGAATACGACCCGTCGCTCCCGCGAGGAGCGGCGGGTTTTTTGGTTCGGGCCTTGCATTTCACTCTATACTTAAGTTCAAGAAGCGGTTAATAATCCAGGAACGTAATTTTTCAATTTAGCCTAATGTTTGCGCATGCCATATAACCCGATCGAACAGATGACCAAGGCGCGCCCTCCTAGGCCGCCCGCTCGGGTCGCAGAAGACCTGGAGCTGGAGAAGCGCCCGCCTGGCGACGCTTTCGCACAGGCGCTCTGGCGCCAGACCCTCGCGCGCGAAATCAGGAGAGCGCGCGCCAAAGCGGGATACGATCGCAACGATCCGACGCTAAAGGAAAAGCTGCGCAAGCTCTATCGCGCGCTGTGGGGCGGCCGCAAAGGCGACTATGAGTTTTTGTCAGACGAATCCGATTCTGATCAGCCCTGTCAGCAGCGCAAGGCCCACGACTAGAACGAACGCGGCGGCGGCGAGCTCCAGCGTGGCGCCCGTGATGGTCGCAAGCCGCGCCCGTCCGCCCGCGACGCGAAGCGCGAACGTTTTTGCTCCAACGGCCATCGCCGCGATGATTCCCGTCGTCAGCGCCGTTCCCGCCGCCATCGCGAACGTCGCCGCTATGCCGGCCCAGACCATGCCCTGCGAGAGCGCGAAAGCGAGGATCACAAGCGCGCCGGCGCAGGGGCGAAGGCCTGCCGCGAATACGATCGCCGCATGGTCGCGCAGCTTGCGCGCCCGGGCGAAATCGGCCGGCCCCGGCATGTGGACATGATCGCAGGTGGCGGAGGCCGCCGCGCCGCCCGGCCGCGCGTCGAAGATCGCGACGAAACTTCCGGCCTTGCGCCAGGTGAGCCAGAGGCCGAGCAGGGCGACGAAGGCGAAGCTGACCAATTCGATCCGCTCCGAGGCCCGGGTCATTCCCGAGGCGGTCGCCGAGAACAGCGCCGCCCCGCCCACGACGAGGGTGATCGCGACCAGCGCCTGAAGCAGCGCCGCCGCCAGGCAAAGCGCGAAGCCCTTGCGCAGCGCCTTCTCGTCCGCGACGAGATAGGCCGAGATCACCGCTTTGCCGTGTCCGGGACCCGCAGCATGGAACACTCCGTAGCCGAAGCCGACGGCGACGAGTGTCCAGAGAGCGGAGGGGTCGGCGCGCATCGCCTGAAGCGCGCCCTGGAGGTGCTGGTGAAAAACGGCTTGAATCGCGATGATTCGCACTGAGAGTGAATCGCCCCGCGGGCCGGCCTCGCGCCCGCTCATCCCGAACGGAGCGCGCGAAGCGGGCGGTTCGGGAAGCGCGAAGGCGAGGAGCGCGTAGAGCCCCGCGGCGGCGACCGCCGCAGCCGCAAGCGCGACGAGCAGCCGCATCGTTCGCGAGCGCGCGGAGGCCAGACCCCCGGTCATCGCTCCGTCTCCATGCGCCGCCAATCGTCGAGCCGTCATTCGCCCCGCACCTTTCCGCTCGCCGCCCGCGCCCGTCAGGGGCAGGAGATCTGCGTCCTGTTCGCGATCAATTCGTCGAAATTCGCCGTCGCCGTCAAGGCGAGGAAGAGATCTTCCGAGAGGTCGCCCGTCGTCTCCAGCCAGATATCGGCCGGGCGCGTGATCGTCATCGAGCAGCCCTGAGGGCCGCCGAGGAGGCGCACCGCATCGTTGCCCTCCGCCATTCGGAAGGAGACGAAAAATTCCGGGTCGCTCACGTCCAGCAACAGCGCCCTGTCGGCCTCGGCCGGCCGCGCGAGGGGAAGCGTGAACCGGAAGACGAGCCGTCCGTTCTCGTAGGACATGGCGTAGTCGGTCGGGTCGAGGAAACGCTGATCCGAACCGTTCGCCCGCATATGCGTGAAATATTCGAATTCGTGGAGATGCACCGCGTTTTCCTCCGCGAGCATGTCCAGCCGGGCGGGATCGACGGAGCCGTCGGGCGAGCCGCCGAGATCCTGCAACGCCCAGCTCGAATACATCTCGTCGAAGGTCCAGACATGGCGCAGGGCGATCACGCGGCGCGAATCGTCGAAGACCACGTCGGTCTGCGCCGTCACCCAGACATGCGGATGCGCGGCGACCGGCCTCGCGCCCGCCAGCGAAGCGGCGAACGTCATCGCCAACGCCATCGCGAACATCGTGGCGAAAGTCGCTGCCCGAATGGCGCTCCGCTTTTTCGTCGGCATGTCGGACAATCTCCCGAAGGATCGGAAGCTTTCGGGCTTCATGGTTAACGCTTCGTTAAGGCGCGCCGCGCCCGTCGAGGCGCAAGATCGGAGCCGAGTGCGGCCAAAGCGTGACGCCGTGTCGGCTTGCGCCCGGGCCGGGAAGGCCTCACCCTGATACGAGTCGTCTGCGACGCTGCGGACGTTGACGCTGCGTCGGAGGCATGTCAGCAATACTGACATAAATGCATCGACCGGCGTCAAGCCGGCGCGGTTCGGCGGGGCCGGGGTTCGACGAGGCGGAGGAGATTGCATGAGCGAGGAAACGGGCCGGAACGGGCCTGATCGCAAAGGCGTCGCGCTGCGGGACGTGTCCCTCGACGACAAATACGATCTCGACCGGGACCGTGTCTTCCTCACCGGCACGCAGGCGATCATCCGCATGCTGCTGACGCAGCGCGAGCGCGACCGGCGGGCGGACCTGAACACGGCGGGTTTCGTCTCCGGCTATCGCGGCTCCCCCATCGGCGCCCTCGACATGAACCTCCTGCGCGCCAAGAAACAGCTCGCCGCCGCGGGCATCGTCTTCCAGCCCGGCCTCAACGAAGAACTCGCAGCCACCGCCGTCTGGGGCTCCCAGCAGGCGGAGATGCGGGGCGAGGGAAAGCACGACGGCGTTTTCGGCGTCTGGTACGGCAAGGGCCCCGGCGTCGACCGCTCCGGCGACGCCTTCCGCCACGCCAACATGGCCGGAACTTCGAAATACGGCGGCGTCCTCGCTCTCATGGGCGACGACCACACGGCGGAATCCTCCACCGTCGCGCATCAGTCCGAATTCCATTTCGTCGACGTGATGATGCCGATCCTGAACCCGGCGGGCGTTCAGGAGATTCTCGATTACGGCCTTTACGGCTACGCCATGAGCCGCTTCACGGGTACGTGGACGGCGTTCAAATGCGTCAAGGACAACATCGAATCGACGGCTTCCGTCGACGGTTCGGTGGATCGGTTGAAGATCGTGACCCCTGATGATTTCGTCATGCCGCCGGGCGGGCTCAACATCCGGCGTGGCGACGGCATCCTCGAACAGGAGGCGCGCCTGCATGACTTCAAGCGCGACGCCGTGCTCGCCTTCGTCGCCGCCAACAACCTCAACCGCATCGTGCTCTCCGGCGGGCGCAGCCCGAAGGTCGGCGTGATCACCGTCGGCAAGTCCTATCTCGACGTCCGCCAGGCCCTCGACGAGCTTGGCCTCGACGAGGTCAAGGCGAACGACATGGGGCTTCGCCTCTACAAGGTCGCCTGCCCCTGGCCGTTGTCGCGCTCCGAACTCGTGCATTTCGCCGCCGGGCTCGATCTCGTCATCGTCGTCGAGGAGAAGCGCTCGCTCATCGAGGTGCAGCTGCGCGAGGAGCTGTACGGCGCATCGCATCAGCCCGTCTGCATCGGCAAGAAGGACGAGAAGGGCGAGTGGCTGTTTCCCGTCAAGGGCGCGCTCGATTCGAACGACGTCGCCATCGCCATCGGCGAGCGGCTCCTGCGCTACCACCGCAACGACGATCTCGCCGCCCGCGTCGCGCATCTGCGGCAGGCGCAGGAGGCTTTGGCGCAGACGTCGGACATCGCCAACCGCACCCCGCATTTCTGCGCCGGCTGCCCGCACAACACCTCGACGAAGGTGCCCGACGGCATGCGCGCCTATGCCGGCATCGGCTGCCATTACATGTCCCAGTGGATGGACCGCTCGACCGACGGCTTCACCCAGATGGGCGGCGAGGGCGCGAACTGGGTCGGCGAGAACCACTTCTCGAAGCGCGGCCACGTCTTCCAGAATCTCGGCGACGGCACCTACAATCATTCGGGCGCGCTGGCGATCCGCTGGGCCGTCGACACCAAGACGAACGTCACCTACAAGATCCTCTTCAACGACGCCGTCGCGATGACGGGCGGCCAGCGCCACGAGGGCGGGCTCACGCCCGACATGATCGCGCGGCAGGTCCGCGCCGAGGGCGTCGAGCGCATCGCGCTCGTGACCGACGAGCCCGACAAATATCCGAAGTCGATCGAATGGCCGAAGGGCATGACGATCCACCACCGCTCGGAGCTCGATCAGGTGCAGCGCATGCTGGCCGAAATCGGCGGCGTCTCGGTGATGATCTACGACCAGACCTGCGCCTCCGAGAAACGCCGCCGGCGCAAGCGCGGCATGTATCCCGATCCCGACAAGCGCGTGATCATCAACGAGCTCGTCTGCGAGGGCTGCGGCGATTGCTCGGTGCAGTCGAACTGCGTCGCGGTGCAGCCGCTGGAGACCGAGTTCGGCCGCAAACGGCAGATCGACCAGTCCAACTGCAACAAGGACTTCTCCTGCGTGAACGGCTTCTGCCCGTCCTTCGTGACGGTGCACGGCGCCAGGCTGAAAAAGACGAAGGTCGCGGGCTCCGCCGAGGCGCTGCCCGAGGCGATCCCCGAGCCGGCGATTCCGGCGATCGACCGCACCTGGAACTGCATCGTCACGGGCGTGGGCGGCACCGGCGTCGTCACCATCGGCGCCATCATCGGCATGGCCGCGCATCTCGAGGGCAAGGGCTGCGGCATGATCGACATGGCCGGCCTCGCCCAGAAGGGCGGGTCGGTCTACAGCCACGTGCGGCTCGCGAACTCGCCGGAGGACATCCACGCCATCCGCGTGCCGGCGGCCTCGGCCGACCTCGTGCTCGGCTGCGACCTCGTGGTCACCGGCACGAAGAAGGTGCTCGCCGGCATCCGCCTTGGGCGGACGACGCTCGTGGTCAACACGGCCGAGATCTATCCCGGAGACTTCACCCGCGACGCGGATTTCTCGCTGCCGGCCGAGCGCCTGAAGCGCGAATTGCGCCGGCTCGCGGGCGAGGAGCGCATCGATTTCGTCGACGCCACGGCGATCGCGACGGCTTTGCTCGGCAACGCCATCGCCGCCAACATGTTCATGCTGGGCTTTGCTTATCAGCGCGGCGCGGTGCCGCTTGGCGCGGAGGCGATCGAGAAGGCCATCGCGCTCAACGGCGAGGCCGTGCCGATGAACCTCGAGGCCTTCCGTCTCGGTCGGCGCGCGGCGGCGAGCCCGGAAGGGCTTGCGCGCGTGGCGGATTCGATCAAGGCGCCGACCAGGACGCGGGAACTGTCCCAGAGCCTCGACGAGGCGATCGCCCGGCGCGTCGAATTCCTCACCGCCTATCAGAGCGAGCGCTGGGCGCGGCGCTACGAGGACCTCGTGCAGCGCGTGCGCGAGGCCGAGGCGAAGGCCGTTCCCGGGCAGGAGGCGCTGGCGCAGGCTGTGGCGCGCAACCTGTTCAAGCTCATGGCCTACAAGGACGAATACGAGGTCGCGCGGCTCTATTCCGACGGCTCGTTCCAGAAGCAGGTGGAGCAGGCCTTCGAGGGCGAAGAAGGCGGCAAGGGCTTGCGCTTCGAATTCCACCTCGCGCCGCCTCTGCTGGGGCGCCGCGACAAGGCGACCGGCCTGCCGCGCAAGACGAGTTTCGGGCCGCGGATGATGAAGGCCTTCCGCGTCCTCGCGAAGTTCAAGGTCCTGCGCGGCACGCCGCTCGACGTCTTCGGCTATACCCGCGAGCGCCGCAAGGAACGCCGGCTGATCAAGGATTACGTGGCTCTGATCGAGGAGATTCTGGGCAAGCTCGCGCCCGAAAACCACGTCACCGCGCTCGGCCTCGCCTCGATCCCGGCCAAGATTCGCGGCTTCGGCCACGTCAAGGAGCGCCACCTCGCGGCGGCCATGGCGGAGCAGGACGCGTTGCTCGAGCGCTTCCGCGCCCCGCCGAAGCCCCCGCTGGCGCAGGCGGCCGAATGAGGCGGGAAAGCCGGGCGTCGGCTTGACCCGGCGCCCGTTTGGCGCGACTGCTCGGTTCCGGCCCCGCGCCTTTCCGAATCAGGACGCACCTTGAGCGAGACGATCCGCATCCTTGGCCTCGATCCGGGCTTGAGAAAGACCGGCTGGGGCATGATCGAGACGACGGGGACGCGGCTCTCCTTCGTGGCCTGCGGCGTCGTGACTTCCGATGGCGGCGAACCGCTCGCGCTGCGGCTCAAGGCGCTCTACGACGGGATCACGGCGATCGTGCGCGACTACGCGCCCGACGAGGTGTCCGTTGAGGAGACCTTCGTCAACAAGGACGCGCAGGCGACGCTCAAGCTCGGCCACGCCCGCGCCATGGCGCTGCTCGTGCCCGCGCTCGTCGGCATCCCGGTTTCCGAATACGGCGCCAATCAGGTCAAGAAGTCGGTCGTCGGCGTCGGCCACGCGGACAAGCGGCAGGTGCAGGCGATGGTGCGTGTCCTCTTGCCGAAATCCGACGCCAAGACCGCCGACGCCGCCGACGCGCTCGCCATCGCCATCGCCCACGCCCATCACCGCCGCTCCCGCACGCTTGCGGCGAGCCTCGCAAGCTGAGCTGAGGATCCCGCATGATCGGCAAACTCAAGGGCGTCGTCGATACGATCTCCGAGGATCATCTCATCCTCGACGTGCACGGCGTGGGCTATCTCGTGCATTGCTCGGCGCGCACGCTCCAGCGGCTGCCGGCGCCGGGCGAGGCGGCGGTTTTGGCCATCGAGACGCATGTGCGCGAAGACATGATCCGCCTCTACGGCTTTCGCAGCGAGGCCGAGCGGGAATGGTTCCGTCTGCTCCAGAGCGTGCAGGGGGTCGGCGCGAAGGTGGCGCTCGGCATCCTGACGGTGCTGGAGCCCTCCGAGGTGGCGCAGGTGGTGGCGACCGGCGACAAGACGGCGATCGCGCGCGGCCCCGGCGTCGGGCCGAAACTCGCCGCGCGCATCGTCTCGGAGCTGAAGGACAAGGCGCCCGCCTCGACGCCGATCGATCCCGGCCTCGCCCGAATCGCCGAGACGGCCGGGACGGGCGAGCCCTCCGCCGTCGCCGACGCGGTTTCGGCGCTCGTCAATCTCGGCTATCCGCAGATGCAGGCGGCGGCGGCCGTCGCCGCCGGCGTCAAGAGCGCCGGCGAGGAGGCGACAACGCAGACGCTCATCCGGCTCGGGCTGCGCGAGCTGGCGCGGTAGGCATTCAGTCCCGCCCCTCGCGCAGATAATTCACGACGCCGGAGAAATCCTCGCCGCCGCGCCCGGCCTGCTCGAAGCGCTCGTAGATCGCGCGCGCATGCTCCCCGAGCGGCGTCGTCGCGCCGGCGGAGCGCGCGGCTTCCTGCGACAGGGTGAGATCCTTCAGCATCAGCGCCGCCGCGAAGCCGGGCTTGTAGCCGTTATTCGCCGGGCTCGTCGGCACCGGGCCGGGGACGGGGCAATAGGTGGTGAGCGACCAGCACTGGCCTGAGGAGGTCGAGGCGACGTCGAACAGGGCCTGATGCGAGAGGCCGAGCTTCTCGGCCAGCACGAAAGCCTCGCTGACGCCGATCATCGAGATTCCGAGGATCATGTTGTTGCAGATCTTCGCCGCCTGGCCCGCGCCCCCCTCGCCGCAATGCACGACCTTCTTGCCCATCGCTTCCAGCGCGGGCTTCGCCTTGGCGAAAGCCAACTGCGAGCCGCCCGCCATGAAGGTGAGCGTCGCGTTGGTCGCGCCGCCGACGCCGCCCGAGACGGGCGCGTCGAGGGACAGGCAGCCGCGCGCCCCGGCGAGTTCATGCGCCTTGCGGGCTGAATCCACGTCGATCGTCGAGCAGTCGATCACGAGCGCGCCGGGGCTCGTCGCAGGCAGCACGTCCTCAAGCACGGCGACGACGTGCCTGCCCGCCGGCAGCATGGTGATGACGATATCCGCTTCCGCAACGGCCTCGCGCGCGCTTGCCGCGATCGTGACGCCGGCCGCCCTTGCGTCCTCGCGCAGGGCCTCGACGAGATCGAAGCCCGCGACCGAAAAGCCCGCCTTCACGAGATTGGCGGCCATCGGACCGCCCATATTGCCCAGACCGATGAAGCCGATTCTCGTCATGACGTTTCTCCCTGTCCTTCGTTATTCTTCTCCGGCCCCGGAGCGCGCCCGTCCCCGCAGCAGGGCGCCGACCAGCGCGAAACCGAACAACCAGAGCATCCACGATCCGAACACCTTGTCGAGCGCCGGATTGAGGGCTGGAAAGAAGACGCCGAAATGCGAGGCGACCGCCGCCATCACCAGCATGGCCGGCGCCGCGATCAGCGCCGTTGCGCGCGGGGCCTGCGCCTTCGGGCCGCCCGCCAGCGCGGGCGAGAACCAGCCTAGCGCGAAGCCGGCGAGGCCCGCCAATGCGAAATTGATCTGAAAAGCGCGCCTTCCCTCTATGAAAAAATGCGGGCCTGCATAGAGGAAGAGGCAGAACAGCGCGACCGTCAGCGCCGCGCCGACGGCGAGACCACGCAGGATCGACGGCCCGCGTAGCGTGGATGGTCCCGTTTCCCTCACGATTCCCTCCCCAAGGCGCGATAGCGCGCGAATATAAAGAGCGTGCCGCCATAGGCGCGCCGGTCAACCTCCTCGAAGCCCTCCGGCATGGCGAATTTGGCTTCCGCATCCTCCTCGACGACGACGAGCGCGCCGTCGTTGAGCCAGCCGCCCTCGGCGCAGGAGCGCAGGGCCCGCGGCGCCAGGTTCTTTCCGTAGGGCGGATCGCAGAAGACGAGATCGGCGGGCTCGAAGCGGTCGGCCTGTCCCAGCCGCGTCGCGTCGCGGCGCAGGATGCGCGTGACGCCGCCCAGCCCCAGCGCCTCGACATTCTCGCGGATCAGCCCGCGCGCCTGCGCGCCCTCGTCGACGAAAGCCGCGAATACGGCGCCGCGCGAGAGCGCCTCGATCCCCATCGCGCCGGTGCCGGCGAAAAGGTCTATGACCCGCGCGCCGTCGCAGGCGTCGTCATGGCCGTGGGCGAGGATGTTGAACACCGCCTCGCGCAAACGATCCGAGGTCGGGCGGATCTCGCCGCCCGTCGGCCCCGCGATCGCTCTCCCGCGCAGACGCCCGCCGACGATCCGCATCGCCCGTCAGCCCCGCGAGGAACCGCGCGGCTTGCCGCCGGGGCCCCCGCCGGAGCCTCCGCCGGGTTTTCCGCCGAAACCGCCTCCGGGTCGCCCGCCGGGCTTGCCGCCGAAGCCGCCGGGTTTTCCGCCGGGACGGCCGCCCTCGCGCGAACCCGGCTTGCCGCCGAAATCGCCGCGCGGCTTGAAGCCCGGCTTGTCGCCGGCGCGAGCCGGCCCGCGATCATCCGCGCGCCCTCGGCTTTCGCCGCTCCTGCCTGCGCCGCTCCTGCCTGCGCCGCTCCTTCCCGCGCCGCCCTTGCCCGCCCCGCCCTTGCCTGCGCCGCCCTTGTCGAATCCGCGCGCCTCGGAAGAATGCTCGCCGCCGGGCCGACCGCCCTCGGGGCGGGCGCCGCGTGCAGGCGGTCGCCCGGGTCCGCGCTCTCCGTCTCGCTCTCGGCCGCGCGCCGGCCCGCCGCCGGCGAAGCCCGGCTTGCGGGGCGCGCGGCTTTCGTACCCACGGCCTTCGCCGCCCCGCTCGCCGCGCGCGTCACGCGATCCCGTCGCAGAACCGGCGGACGAGTCCGCCCACGGCTTCATCTCACGCGGCTTCGCTTCATCGCGGGAAGGGCCTGCGCCGCGCCCTTGGGAAAAATCGCGCTTGCCGGCGAAGCTCTTCTTCGGCCCGAAATCCTTCCTGGCGCCGTAATCGCGCTTCTCGCCCGCCTCGCGCTCGGGCCGCGCGCGCGGCGCGGGCTTGCGAGGCTCTTTCTCGGGCCGCTCCTGCGCGGGCTCGCTCTTGAGGCGCTCGACGAGCACCCGTCCGCCCTTCTTCGAGGCGATCGCGCCGACGCGCTCTCGCGGGCGATCCGCCTTCGCGGCGCGGTCGGCTCGCGGATCGACCGAACGGGGACGCCGCGCCTGAGGCGCGCCCTCCTCGTCGCTCGAGCGCCAGATACTCGCGCTCCGGCCGCGCTCCCATGCAGGGCGGCGATAAGGCTTCGCCGGCGCCTCCTCGCGGTCGCCGCGATCACGCGGCGTGCGTTCGGAGCGTTCGGGACGTTCCGAACGTTCCGGGGGAGCGCCCCGCCGGGGCCTTTCCTGCTCCGTACGCGCAGCCGCGGCCTTCGGCGATCCGAATGGCGCCACCGGTTCGCGCACGGGGCTCTCGAAATCGACGCCGGCTTCCTTTGCGAGGGTGTCGCCGAGCTGGTCCTTGAGCACGCGTGTTCGCACCTCGTCGACCATGCCGGGCTCCAGTTCGCCGAGCTGGAACGGGCCGAAGGAGAGTCGGATCAGGCGGTTCACGCGAAGCCCGAGATGTTCGAGGATGCGCTTGACCTCGCGGTTCTTGCCCTCGCGCAGACCGAGCGTGATCCAGACATTGTCGCCCTGGGCGCGGTCGAGCCGCGCTTCCACGGGGCCGTATTCCATGCCATCGACGACGACGCCGCCGCGCAGGGCGTCGAGCCGCGCCTGGTCGATCACGCCGTGGGCGCGCACCCGGTAGCGGCGCAGCCAGCCCGTGTCGGGATGGGCGATGACCTTGGCGAGCCCGCCGTCATTGGTGAGGAGCAAAAGCCCCTCCGTGTTGATGTCGAGGCGCCCGATGGCGACCACGCGCGGCAGGTCCTCGGGCAGTTCGTCGAAGACGGTCGCGCGGCCTTCCGGGTCGCGGGCGGTGGTGACGAGGCCGCGCGGCTTGTGGAACAGCCAGAGCCGCGTGCGTTCGCGCGCGGGCAGCGGCTCGCCGTCGACGGTGATGCGGTCCTCGTCCGTCACGTTCTGCGCGGGCGAGGTCATGACCGCGCCGTTCAGCGTCACGCGTCCCGCCTCGATCATCGCCTCGGCGTCGCGGCGCGAGGCGATCCCTGCGCGGGCGATCGCCTTGGCGATGCGCTCGCCGGCGAAGCCCTCGTCTTCGGCGCTCTGCGCCGGATTTTCGCCCGGCGCCTCCGTCTTCGGGACGGCGGAATTCGGGTTGGTCTTGTCGCCCGGCGCGGCGCGTCGCGCGCGGCTCCCGGGTCGGTCGTCACTGGCTTTCGTCATGCGCGCCTGATAGCAGTTTGCGCAAGGCGAAGCGAGGACCATTGCGGGGGGCGATGACGATTGCGCGAGACGAGGAAGACGCCTCTGCGATGGGGCTCGCGCTGACCGAGGCCCGCGCCGCCGCCGCGCTCGGGGAGGTCCCCGTCGGGGCGGTCGTGACCCGCGACGGAGCGGTGATCGCGCGCGCCGGAAACCGCACGCGCGAGCTGAACGATCCCACAGCCCACGCCGAGATCCTCGCCATCCGCGCGGCTTGCGAGGCGCTTGGCGACGAGCGGCTCGTCGGTTGCGACCTCCATGTCACGCTCGAACCCTGCGCCATGTGCGCCGCCGCCATCTCCTTCGCGCGCATCCGCCGGCTCTATTACGGCGCGTCCGACCCGAAGGGCGGCGGCGTCGAGCATGGCGGGCGCTTCTATGAACAGCCCACCTGCCACCATGCGCCGGAAGTCTATTCCGGCTTTCGCGAAAGCGAGGCGGCGGCGATCCTGCGCGACTTCTTCCGCGAGCGGCGCTGAATTTCCGCGCTCCCATGCGCGGGCTTTCCCGTTGCGAAGGCGATCGCGGCCCGTTAGCCATTGCCTATTGAGAATAACGGAGGAATGGACCCATGGCTTACGAGACCATCCTGACCGAGACCCGCGACAGGGTCGGACTGATCACGATCAACCGGCCGCAGGCGCTCAACGCGCTCAATTCCACCGTCGTCGCCGAGATCAATCTGGCGCTCGACGGATTCGAGCGTGATCCGGGAATCGGATGCGTGGTCATCACCGGGTCCGAGAAGGCCTTCGCCGCCGGCGCCGACATCAAGGAGATGTCGGGGCTCACCTTCCCCGAAACCTATATCGACGACTTCATCACCGCCTGGGACAGGGTCTCCCAGCGCCGCAAGCCGATCGTCGCGGCCGTCTCCGGCTTCGCGCTGGGCGGGGGCTGCGAACTCGCCATGATGTGCGATTTCATCATCGCCTCGGACACGGCGAAATTCGGCCAGCCCGAGATAAAGCTCGGCGTCATCCCCGGCGCCGGCGGCACGCAGCGCCTGACGCGCTTCGTCGGCAAGTCGAAGGCCATGGAGATGTGCCTGACGGGCCGGATGATGGACGCGGCCGAGGCCGAGCGCTGCGGGCTCGTCTCGCGCGTCGTGCCGGCGGCGGAGCTCCTCGACGAGGCGATGAAGGCCGCGCAGGCGATCGCCTCGATGTCGCTGCCCGTCGCAATGATGGTCAAGGAGAGCGTCAACCGCTCCTACGAGACGACGCTCGCCGAGGGCGTGCGCTTCGAGCGCCGGGTCTTCCACGCCGTCTTCGCCACCGCCGACCAGAAGGAGGGCATGGCCGCCTTCGTCGACAAGCGCAAACCCGACTTCCAGAACAAGTGAGACGCCCGTGACCGCCCCCGCCGCCGCGACGCTTCCCGCCGGTCTCGTCACTTATGAAGACGTCGCGCGCGCGGCCGAGCGCCTCGCCGGCGCGGCGCATCACACGCCGGTCCTCGTCTCGCGCATGGCGAACGAGCGGACCGGGGCCTCGCTCTTCTTCAAGGCGGAGAATTTCCAGCGCACCGGAGCGTTCAAGTTCCGCGGCGCCTACAACGCCATTTCCGCGCTCGCGCCCGAGCAGCGCGCGCGCGGCGTCGTGACCTATTCCTCGGGAAATCACGGCCAGGCGCTCGCCTGCGCGGGGGCGTTGCTCGGCGCGCCGGTGACCGTGGTGATGCCGCACGACGCGCCGGCCATCAAGGTCGCGGCGACGCGCGGTTACGGCGCCGACATCGTCGTCTACGATCGTTTCAGGGACGACCGCGAGGAAATCGGGCGCAGGCTCGCGCAGGAGCGGGGGCTCGCGCTGGTCCCTCCCTACGACCATGACGACGTGATCGCGGGACAGGGTACGGCGGGCAAGGAGCTGTTCGAGGAGGCGGGCCCCCTCGACAGGCTTTATGTCTGCCTCGGCGGCGGGGGTCTCCTGTCCGGCTGCGCGCTCTCCGCGAAGGCGCTCTCGCCCGGCTGCGAGGTGATCGGCGTCGAACCGGAAGCCGGGGACGACGGGCGCCAGTCCTTGCGCAAGGGCGAGATCGTGCGCATCCCCGTGCCGCAGACGATCGCCGACGGCGCCATGACCGCCTTCCTCGGCGAGCGGACCTTCCCGATCATCCGCCGCGATGTCGCCGACATCGAGACCGTCTCCGACGCCGCGCTCGTCGAGGCGATGCGCTTTTTCGCCGAGCGGATGAAAGTCGTCGTGGAGCCCACTGGCTGCCTCGCCGCGGCGGCCTCATTCGCCGCCGGCGACGCGATCGCCGGCCGGCGCGTCGGCGTGATCCTGAGCGGCGGCAACATCGATCTGCAGCGCTTTGCGGCGCTCGTTGCGGACGCGTGAACGGGCTCGCGAATCCGCGTTGACGGGGCCGGCGCGCGGGTCTATAAGGCGCCCCTCACGGGTCGCGACGCGATAGGCTCGCGCGCGCCCTCAAGGGTTCGCCTAATTTCAGCCGATCCCGCCGCGAGCCGAAAGGCGCCTCGCGGCGCGGCGCATCGAAGAACGAGGTCCGACAACCATGGCCAATACGCTCTCGGCCAAGAAGATGACGCGCAAGATCGCCAAGCGCACCGAGGTCAACAAGTCGCGTCGTTCGCGCATGCGCACCTTCATTCGCAAGGTCGAGGAAGCGATCGCCGCAGGCGACGCGACGGCGGCCTCCGAGGCGCTGCGCGCCGCCGCGCCGGTGATCGTCCGTTCCGCGCAGAAGGGCATCGTTCACAAGAACACGGCGGCCCGAAAGGTTTCGCGGCTGACGCATCGCGTGAAGGCTCTGGCCGCCCCGGCGAGCTGAGACACGACCGAACGTCGAATACTGTATTTTTCTATATCACGACTGTCTCATAAAGCCCGGTCTTAAGCCGGGCTTTTTTGCTGCCCGGACGCCAATTGTGCCTTCTCGGAGAGAGCGTCGGCGCGTGCGGGCGCGCGGCGTCATTCGCAGCCCCGGATTGTATCAGGCCATTTGGGCGCGATTTCCTCTTTCGTTCCGCTTGACTCTCGCCCGGAGGTAGGTTCGGCCGGTCATACTTTTCAGACATTTAGCCGCGCAAAAAAAAGGTACCAATTTCAATGATTTGCGACCTAAGAGGTCGGCGCGCTCCATCCCGGGGCGGAATCGGCCCCGAATCGGGGCAAGCCCGCCGGCGACGGCATTCCACAATTGCGTCACGATCCGTCGACAAAACGGCAAGCATGCCAGAGGCTTATTCGTAGGCTTCGCGACGGCCTGTTCGCGCCGTCGCCGCGCAGCGGATTTTTCGGAATCATTTTCTTGCGCCCCCCCATACCGCTGTGTAAGGTTTTTGGACTTCAGCGGCTCCGCGAGAAGTATTCAGTAAAATTTAGTCCGGTTGGACCTGATTTGAGGAGACGTGTGGTGTTTTGCGTAGGCGAATTCCAGATTTGGAAGCGTTTTTCAGCAACCGTACGCGTTTTCAATACTTGATGGGTCCAGTGTATTGATCTCGTGTCCCGCAATGTCGAGCCGGGAGGCGGTGCGTTCGCGTGAGGCGTTGCAGCCGACGCGTGATCGGCTCGTACAGAACAACTTTTCGACGCTTGCGCATTGCCCCGTGGCGGGGGCGCGCTCGTTTTTTCGTCGGCTGGGGAGGCATTGGCGATGCTCGTGGGCGTGAATGGACGGGTCGAAGGCGTGATCGCCGTTTTCGACGACCGGGATGCAGAGCGCGACCGAGCTCAAGACGACCCAGCGGCGGAGACAGCGTCCGGATCGGGCCGCGCAGCGGCCTGTCCGCAGACCATGGCGGCGACGGGGGCCGCGACAGGGGCCGCGACAGGGGCCGCGACAGGGGCCGCGACAGGGGCCGCGACTTGGGCGCGTGTGAAGCGCCGCCTGCGGGCCGAGCTCGGCGAAGACGTCTATACCAGCTGGTTCGCCCGGCTCGAGCTCGAGGCGGTCGTTGACGGCTGCGCGCGACTGACCGTTCCCACCCGCTTTCTCAAGAGCTGGATCGAGGCGCATTACATCGACCGCGTTCTCGGCATCTACGCTGCGGAGGACGCCGCCGTGGAGCGGATCGCGTTGTTCGTGCGCGGCGCGGCCGTCCAGCGCGATCCGCCGCGCCGTCAGGACGCGACGCAATCCGCGCCGCCCGCGACCGCCCCTGAGTCAAAGCCCGCCGCGCCGGCGGTTCCGGCCCGTGACGCCGAACTCGCCGAGAGAACGGAATTGCTCGGCGCGCCGCTCGACCCGCGCCTGACATTCGGCAATTTCGTCATCGGCCGCTCGAACGCGCTGGCTCACGCGGCCGGCGACCGCGTGGCGCGCCACGACGGCGCGGCGCTCTACAATCCGCTTTTCGTCCATGCGGGCGTGGGCCTGGGCAAGACTCATCTCCTGCACGCGATCGGTCATGAGGGGCGCGGGCAGGGCAAGCGCGTGATCTATCTCACCGCCGACCGTTTCATGTACGGCTTCGTCGCCTCCCTGAAGGCGCAGACCTCGCACGCGTTCAAGGAGAAATTGCGCGGCATCGATCTCCTGATCATCGACGACGTGCAGTTCATCCAGGGCCGGACCATCCAGCAGGAATTCGGACACACGCTGAACGCGCTGATCGACGCGGGCCGCCAGGCGGTCATCGCCGCCGACCGCCCCCCGACCGAGCTCGAGAGTCTCGACGAGCGGGCGCGTTCGCGCCTCGCCGGCGGTCTCGTGGTCGAGGTCGGGCCGCTCGACGAGGAGCTGCGCCTCAAGATCCTCGGGATCCGTCTCGCCGCGGTGAAGGCTCAGCATCCCAGCTTCGAGGTCAGCGAGGACGTCGTGGCCTATGTGGCGCGCTGCGTGTCGACGAACGGACGCGATCTCGAGGGCGCCGTGAACCGGCTGCTCGCCCACGCCACCCTCACCGGCGCCGCCGTCTCCCTCGACACCGCCGAGAACGCGATCCGCGATCTCGTGCGCAACCGCGAGCCCAAGCGGGTCAAGATCGAGGATATCCAGAAGCTCGTCGCCTCGCGCTACAACGTCTCGCGTTCCGACATTCTCTCGGAGCGCCGCACGGCGGCCGTGGTGCGTCCCCGCCAGATCGCGATGTATCTCTCCAAGGTTCTGACGCTTCGCTCGCTGCCCGAGATCGGTCGGCGTTTCGGCGGGCGCGACCACACGACCGTGCTGCACGCCGTGCGCAAGATCGAAAAGGCGCTCGGCGAGGACGTCGCGCTCAGCGAAGAGGTCGAACTTCTCAAGCGGATGCTGCAGGACTGAGCGGCGCAATCGCGCAGTTCGAAAGAAATCTGTTCCAAACCGGCCCGCCGCCTTCGATTTCCCAGGCGGGCCGCTTGCCTTTGATCGCCCGCTTCGCCAATCTGCCCGCCCACCGCATTGCAACGGCGTGGCTTCCTCTGGCCGCGCGCAAGGCGGGACGGTGTGTTTCCAGCCTTACGGGTCGGCCATGAAAGTGACAGTCGAGCGCGCCGCATTGTTGAAGGCGCTGGGCCATGTGCATCGCGTCGTCGAGCGCCGCAACACGATTCCAATCCTGTCGAACGTGCTCCTTCGCGCCGACCCGGCGGGTCTGCGCCTCAAAGCGACCGACCTCGACATGGAGGTCACCGAGACCATTCCCTCCGACGTGACGCAGCCCGGCGCGACGACGGTCCCGGCCCACGTGATCTACGACATCGTGCGCAAACTGCCCGAGGGCGCACAGGTCTCGCTCGAGCTCGCCGCCGACGGCTCTCAGCTCGTCCTGCGCTCGTCGCGTTCACGCTTCGCCCTGCAGGCCCTGCCGGAGACGGATTTCCCCGACATCGCCGCCGGCGAACTGCCCCATTCCTTCGCCATCCCGCCGGGCGATCTCAAGAAGCTCATCGAGAAGACGCAATTCGCGATCTCGACCGAGGAGACGCGCTACTACCTCAACGGCATCTTCCTGCACACGCTCGACGGCGAGAACGGCCCTATCCTGCGCGCCGTCGCGACGGACGGACACAGGCTCGCGCGCATCGAGACGGCGGCCCCCGACGGCTCAGCCGGCATGCCGGGCGTCATCGTGCCGCGCAAGGCGGTGGCGGAAATCCAGAAGCTGCTCGAGGATTCGGGTGAGGCCATCCATGTCGAGCTTTCCCCGGCGAAGATCCGCCTGACCTTCGGCGGCGTCGTGCTGACCTCGAAGCTGATCGACGGCGCCTTCCCCGACTACCAGCGCGTCATTCCTGCGGGAAATGACAAGACGTTGGTCGTCGATCGGGACGAATTCGCCCGCGCAGTCGATCGCGTCTCGACCATTTCGTCCGAACGCGGCCGCGCCGTGAAGCTCGCGCTCGTGGATGGTCGTCTGACGCTGACCGTCAACAATCCGGATTCCGGCTCGGCGACCGAAGAGATCGAGGTCGAGTACGAGGCGGCCGCGCTCGATATCGGCTTCAATGCGCGCTACCTGCTCGACATCGCCGGCCAGCTCGATGGCGATACGGCGATCCTCAAATTCGCCGATCCCGGCTCCCCGACCCTGATCCAGGACCGCGAGGGCGCCGCCGCGCTCTACGTCCTGATGCCGATGCGCGTGTGACGTCGCGCGCGTACCGCGCGCGGGAAGGACGCTGACGACCATGACGGAGGATGCGGGGACGTCTGCGCGCGCGCGCGTCACGCGCCTCGTCCTGCAGGATTTCCGATCCTATCCGGGCCTGTCGGTCGAGACGGACGCCTCGCTCGTCGCGCTTTCCGGCGAGAACGGGGCCGGCAAGACCAATCTCCTCGAAGCGATCTCGCTGTTCACGCCCGGCCGAGGCCTGCGCCGTGCGGAACTCGCCGAGATGGCGCGCGACGCCTGCGGGCGCTTCTCCGTCTTCGCATCGCTGCGGCGCGGCCTCGACGGGGAGCATGGGCTCGGCGTGGGGCTTGCCGGCGCCCCCGGCGAGCGCGCGATGCGCATCTGCCGCATCGACGGCGCCGATGCAGGCTCGCCCGCCGCCTTCGCCGAATATCTGCGGCTCGTCTGGCTGACCCCCGATCTCGACGGGCTGTTTCGCGGCCCCGCCGGCGACCGCCGCCGTTTCCTCGACAGGCTGGTGCTCGCCGTCGATGCGGCTCATGGCGCCCGGGTGAACGCGCTGGAACGCGCCACGCGCCAGCGCAATCGCCTGCTTGAGGATCCGGGCGCCGACCGGCGCTGGCTCGACGCCATCGAACGCGAAATCGCGGAGGTCGCCATCGCCGTCGCGGCGGCGAGGCGCGAGACGGTCGAGCGGCTGGGCGGGCTGATCACGCGCGAGCGGGACGATGCGTCGCCCTTCCCCTTCGCGGCGCTTTCGCTCGACGGCGAGGTCGACGCGCTCGTCTCAGGCGCGGCCGCCGTCGACGCCGAGGATTCCTACCGCCGGACCCTGCGGGATTTCCGCGCCCGCGACGCCGGAGCCGGCCGCACGCTGTTCGGCCCGCAATCGAGCGATCTGCGCGTGCGCCACGGCCCCAAGGGCATCGCGGCGGACACCGCTTCGACGGGCGAGCAGAAGGCGCTGCTCATCGGGCTCGTCCTCGCCCATGCGCGGCTCGTGCGCGCGATGACGGGCATGGCGCCGATCGTGCTCCTCGACGAAGTCGCCGCGCATCTCGATCCGCGCCGACGCGCGGCGCTCTACAGCGCGCTCGACGCGCTCGGCGGTCAGATCTGGATGACGGGCGCCGATCCCGCCTTGTTCGAGGATCTGCCGTCCGGCGCCCTGCATCTGCGCGTCGAGCCGGGCGCGGCGCGCCCGGTCGGCGGATGAAGGACTTCAGGCCCGGACGAGCGTCACCTTGTTTTGCGGCGGCTTGCTGATCGTCTGGAAGACGACGCAATAGCGCTCGGTCAGCTTGAGCAGGGCGTCGAGTTTTTCCTGCGGCGCGTCCGTATCGACCTCGAAGCTCAGGCGGATTTCGCGAAAGCCGACGGGCGCCTCGCGATCGACGCCGAGCGTGCCGCGAAAGTCGAGATCGCCCTCGGCCCGCACGGAGCCGCGCTTGAGCGGAATCTCGAGCGCCGTCGCGACAGCTTTCAGGGTCACGCCGGCGCAGGCGACGAGCGCCTCGAGCAGCATGTCGCCGGAGCAGAGCTCCAAGCCGGAGCCGCCGGTCGCCGGATGCAGGCCGGCGACTGCGACGGCGCGGCCGGTCTCGACCTTGCAGGCGATGTTCTGGTCGTCGAGTTCGCCGGCGGCGCGCAGGGTGATCACGGCCGCGTCGGGGTCGTCCTTGTATTTCGCCTTGATGGGGGCCTGGAGTGCGCGAAGGGCTTCTGCGTCCATGGTGGGTTCCTCGTTCTCGCTTGTTCGCCAGCCTGTCGTCAGTAGGACGCCGCCGCCTCGGTGGCAACGCCCTCCGGAGGCTTCGTCTCCGGGCGCAGCGATCGATCGAGCGCGCCGAGCACCCGGCGTTTGGCCTTCTCGAAGCCGAGCGCCAGCTTGTCGCGCGGACGTTCCAGCTGGACCCACGTCGTCTCGAAAACGCGGCCCGGACGCGGGCGCATCACGACGACGCGATCGGCGAGCGTCACGGCTTCGTCCACGTCGTGGGTGACCATGACGATCGTGGGCTTCGTCTCCTCCCACAGCCGCAGGAGATGCTCGTGCAGGCTCGCCCGCGTGAAGGCGTCGAGCGCGGAGAAGGGCTCGTCCAGCAGAAGCACGGCGGGTCGCGCCACGAAGGCGCGGGCGATGGCGACGCGCTGCTGCTGGCCGCCGGACAATTCGCGCGGCCAGCGTTTCGCGTAGCCCGCGAGGCCGACGCGATCGAGCGCGTGGGCGATGCGATCGCGCCGCTCCGTTGCGGGCAGGTCGGCGATGCCGAAGCCGATATTGTCCTCGACCCTGAGCCAGGGCAGCAGGCGCGGCTCCTGGAAGACGATGCCCACCGCCGGATGGGGCGCCGATATCGTCTCGTCATCGACGAGAATCCGTCCCTGCGTCGCGGAATCGAGCCCGGCGATCAGGCGCAGCAAAGTGGTCTTGCCGCAGCCCGAGCCGCCGACGATGGCGAGGATCTCCCCCGGCCCGACCCTGAGCGAAACGTCTTCGAGGGCGTGGGTGCCGTCCGAATAGGTCTTGGAGATGGTCTCGATCCGGAGCATCAGAGCGTCCCCCTCGCCGTATCCTGCCAGGCCAGCAGCGGGCGCGTGACTATCAGAAGCAGCGTGTCGCAGGCCTTCCCGAGCAGGGCGAAGGCGACGATCGCGCCGATGATCTGGTCGGGCTTGCCCATCTGCTGGCCGTCGATGAGGAGATAGCCGAGGCCCTCGGAGGCGCCCATGAATTCGGCGGCCACCACGAACATGAAACCGAGCCCCAGCCCCGAACGCAACGAGATGATCCAGTCGGGCAGGACCGCGGGCAGCATCACGCGCCGCGCGAGCGCGAGACGAGACAGGCGGAAGACCTGGCCGACCTCGATCAGCTTGCGGTCGATATTGGCGATGGACCCGCCGACGCCGAGATAGACGGGAAAAAAAACCCCGACCGCGATGAGCGCGATCTTCGATGTCTCGAAGATGCCGAGCCAGAGGATGAAGAGCGGCACCCAGGCGATCGAGGGCACGGCCCGCAACGCCTGAAGCGACGGGTCGATCAGGCGGCGCACGGCTTCCGACGAACCCGCGAACGCCCCGATCAGCGTGCCCGCGAGCGCGCCGATGGCGAAGCCGGCGAAGACCCGGTAGAGCGTCGCGAGGACGTGATGGGTCAGCTCTCCGCGCGCGGCGAGCGCCGCCATCGTGTCCCAGACGCGCGACGGAGGCGGCATGAGCCGCATCTGGAACAGCCCGCTCGCCGCCGCCCATTCCCAAAAAACCGCGAGCGCCACGGGCAACACGAGCCCCGCCGCCATCAGCAGGCGCCCCCGTCCCACCGAACGCCGCGACGAGGGGGCGGGGACCCCCTCGTCGGTCAACGCAATGCTCGTCTGACTCATCTTCTTGAATGCTCCCGGCCGTTCGTGGCCGTGTTTATTCCGGCAGGTACGTCCCGTCGATCAGGTCGGCGACGGTCTCGGCGATGTCGGCGCGCGCGTCGAGGACGCCTGCTTCCTGCAATGCGATGCCGGCGGCGAGGATCGCCTCGGCCTGGCGCGCGCCGATCGGACCGTGGGTCAGTTCCGTGCGTTCGAGCTGGCGGGCGATGACGTTCTCGGGAAGCTGCGTCGCCGCGACGAGCGAGGCGGTGAGCTGGTCGGGATTGGCGAGCGACCATTCGCGGGCTTCTTCGTAGACCCTGAGCACGCGCTTGACGATTTCCGGATTGGCCTGCGCGAAAGATTCGCGCACGTTGAGCACGCCCCAGGTGTTGGCTTCGGCGTTGCGGTGGAAGAGGCGCGCCCCGCCGTCGATCTCGGCCGCGGCCATCATCGGATCGAGACCGGCCCAGGCGTCGACGTCGCCGCGCTCGAGCGCGAGGCGCCCGTCCGCGTGCTGGAGCAGGACGAGGCGCACGTCGCGCTCGGTCAGGCCGGCTTCGGCGAGCGAGCGCACGAGGAAGATGTGCGGATCGGTGCCGCGCGTCACCGCGACGCTGCGGCCCTTGAGATCCGCGACGGACTGTACCTCGTCCTTCGTGGTGACGAGCGCGGTCCATTCCGGGCGCGAATAGACGTAGATCGACTTGATCGGATTGCCGTTGATCTTGCCGATCAGCGCGGCGGCGCCGGCGGTGGAGCCGAAATCGATCGATTCAGCGTTCAGGAATTCGAGCGCCCGGTTCGATCCGGCGGACTGGACCCAGCGGATCGTGATCCCGTCCTTCTCGAATTCCTGCTCGAGCAGCTTCCGGTCGCGCAGGACGAGGCTGACGGGGTTGTAGGTCGCCCAGTCGATGCGGATCTCGCTGATCTGGGCCGAGGCGGGAGCCGGCGCGAAGGTCACGGCGGCGAACAGGCCGGCGGCGAGGGCGAGCGCCGAGCGGCGGGTGGGGAGGCGGTTCTTCATGGTTGCTCGCAAATCGTCTGGGAAGGCGCTGCGTCTTTGCTGCGCACAAGGGAATTTCGATCGCCCCGCAACAGGTCGCGCCCGTCGGGACGGGCGTTCTTTTAAACGAACAGTTCCGTATGTCAAACGATATGTTCGGAATTCAGGCCATGTCCGCCGTCACTTCTCCGGCGTCGAAAACGGCCGCAGACGCAGTCGCGTGCGGTGGTCATCGGCCCCGACGCGCTGGCCCTTCGCGTCTTCGCCGCGATGATAGTTTTTCTGCCAGCGCGCCTCTCGCGCCTCTGTGCCCGGCTGCTTGAGATCACGGTTGAACGATTCCCGGCTCTCCGACCATTCCTTGTGCCGACGCGCGAGATCGGCGTCGCTCGACAGGGGCCGGATATCCGGCTTGACCTTTTCGAGCAGTCCGCGTCGGACCGGGAAGACGTGGCAGATGGGCTCGCCCTTCTCGAAACGCACGCGCTGGGCGGTGCGCGTGAAGAGCCAGTTCATCGTGAAGCTGAACGGCGCCCAGTCGGTCTCGACGACGCCGGAAAGCGCTGCGATCGCGTCCTTGGGAGCGTTCACGGGGCCGGCGACGAAGAGATCCCAGCCAGGTTCGGTGCGGAATATGGCGGGCACGTGGAAGGTCAGGACGCCGTGTCCGAAATGGCTTATGGCGCCGGGCGCCGCGCCGTTTTCACCCTCTACGCGGATCGCGTCCATGCCGTCGCCGCCGTCCCATACCGCGATCGTCGTCTGCGGGCAGAGGATTTCCCAGCCATGGGCGTTGGCGATAGCCAGCGGGAGGCAGCGATAGGCGAAGCGCTGGTTCGTCGCGCTCATCCAATCGCGTTCGGCGGGCGAGGGCCGGATGTCAAGGGCGTGGCCGTCGACGACGAATGCTGTGAGTTTCATATGGTCCCTGTGATCGAGGCGGCGAAAGAATGCACGCGCCATGATCGACCGGTCGCCGCGATTCGGCTACCTGGTTCGTCGCGCTCGTAAGGAGCGCAGTTCAGATGGGGCTGGAGCGGGTCAGTCGCCGCCGCCCGGATCGACCAGGTTGTCGATGAGAAAGTCGTAAAGGTTGATGGTCGCGGATCCGAGATTGGTCATGCTTGCGACGATGGCGACCGAGACGATGCTGGCGACGAGCGCGTATTCAATGGCGGTCGCGCCGGACTCGTCGCTTGCGAACCGTCTGAACAGCGGGGTCATCGTCAAGCTCCCTCCCGTTCATCCTAAAGAGTAGCGCCTGCGCGCGGGGTGCGCGCAGGCGATTGTCCTAAAGGGCGACCCGCAAGCCGCCCCGGCCGAATGGCGTCTGAATGATCAGTCGCCGCCGGCGGCCGCGCCGAGCTGGCCGGTCACAGCGCCGAAGGTGCCCTGCAGGCCGCCGCCGAGCGCCTGCAGCGCTCCGATGATGGCCACCGCGACGAGGGCGGCGATCAAGCCGTACTCGATGGCGGTCGCGCCTGATTCGTCCTTTGCGAAACGATTGAACAGTGTCTTCATAGTTCAGCTCCTGTCACGGTTGCCAAGTCTTCGCCCGATGATCGCGACACCGTCTCGCCCATCGAGTTCGATAGCGAAATTAGCCCGCGACCGTTTCAATGAAGTTAATTTCTTGGTTCTCCAGAGACTTCGTTGGTAAGAAATCTTCTATGGTTAACAAATGTTGGAATGAAAACTCTACTAAAATGGGAAATATCAATCTGTTTCTGCATGTAATCATGAGTACATTGTGTTTAACAAAGTCTAAAACATAAATTCTATTGGCGAGTTCAATCGTTTTGTGGGCTGCGAGCTGAGGCGATGATCTGGCGCGGGTGGTGTGTTCCGGCCGCCGCTAACGTCCGGTCGCGGCGATCCCGGCCGGATTAGCCATTCGTTCACCAATCTAGGCTGATATGGAAGCCGACAA
Organism: Salinarimonadaceae bacterium; assembly: GCA_007693435.1. GTDB lineage: Bacteria > Pseudomonadota > Alphaproteobacteria > Rhizobiales > Beijerinckiaceae > Saliniramus. Next base: position 37,363 of record REDO01000084.1, read on the forward strand.
CAGGCAACGCCGAGAGAGCGAACACATGCGCCGTCGATCAAAACGCGTCTCAACCTGGCTCGGACTCGCGCTGCTCGGCGCCGCTCCATTCGCGGCGCCGGCCCTCTGGCACGTGTCGAGCAGCGCAACGGCCCAGGAACAGGCAGGCTCCCCGACGCAAGTTCCGCGTGACGTTGCGCGCCAGCCGCTCGTCGCCGGGCCGAAGACCGTGGAAGCCGATGCGCCGACTGATGCGGATGCTTCCGGGGCCGGCGTGTTCGCCATAGACGCCGGTTCCGACGAGACCATGGCCAGCGAGGCGTCGCCCGCCGCGCCCCCGGCTTTACCGGGCGGAACGCCCATGGAGACGGTGACGGTCCTCGTGGATCACGCGAAGGTCGTGCGGCTGCCTGAGAACACCCAGACGGTGATCGTCGGCAATCCGATCGTCGCCGACGTGACCGTCCAGCGCAACGGCATCCTCATCGTCACCGGCAAGAGTTACGGTTCGACGAACCTCATCGCGCTCGACCCGGCCGGGATACTTCTCGCCGAATCGATGATCAGCGTCCAGGCGCCGACGGAATCCGTGGTGCTCGTACAGCGCGGGCTTGCGCGCGAGTCCTATTCCTGCACGCCGACCTGCCAGCCGTCGCTCAGGCTCGGCGATTCGCCGGATTATTTCGGGGGTGTCGGCAATCAGGCCACCCAGCGAAACACCCTGGCGACGCAACGCTAAAGCCAGTTCGGCCCAACGTTACAGTTGCGCATGCGATTTGAGGCGGGCTTGCCGCGCGGCCGCCTGCCGATCATCGGTCTGGGTGGAAGTCGGGCGCTGCGATATCAGGCCTTTCGATCAGTTCCGCGAGCTTGGCGGCCGTCCGGGCGCGACGGGACGACGAAAAGCCCCGGCTTCCGCTTCGGGAGGCCGGGGCTCGTCTTCAATGACCCTCGAGGCCTGGTTCAGGCCGCGTTCTGCGCGCGCCCTCCGAAGGCGCGGGCGAGTTCGTCGGCGAGGTCGGTGCTTTCCCACGAGAAGCCGCCATCCTTCTGGGCCTCGCGACCGAAATGGCCGTAGGCGGAAGTGCGGGCGTAGATCGGGCGGTTGAGCCCGAGCCGCTCGCGGATGCCGCGCGGGGTGAGTTTGACCATCTCGCGCAGGGCCGCCTGGATTTTGTCGGTATCGACCTTGGCCGTTCCGAAGGTCTCGACATAGAGCGCCACGGGCTCCGAGACGCCGATGGCGTAGGCGAGCTGGATCACGCACTTGTCGGCGAGTCCCGCCGCCACGACGTTCTTCGCGAGATAGCGCGCGGCATAGGCCGCCGAACGGTCCACCTTGGTGGGATCCTTGCCCGAGAACGCGCCGCCGCCATGGGGCGCCGCGCCGCCATAGGTATCGACGATGATCTTGCGGCCCGTGAGGCCGGCGTCGCCGTCGGGGCCGCCGATGACGAAGCGTCCCGTCGGGTTGATGAAGAGGCGGTCCGCCGGACAGTTCCAGCCCGCCGGAAGGGCGCTCTGGATGTATGGCTTGACGATCTCGGCCACGGCGGCCTGATCGATCGAGGCGTCGTGCTGGGTGGAGACGACGACGGAATCGACCGCGACCGGCTTTCCGCCCTCGTAGCGAAGCGTGACCTGGCTCTTCGAATCCGGCCCGAGCAGCTTCTCGACGCCGGATCGGCGCGCTTCCGCCATCGATTGCAGGATACGGTGCGAATAGATGATCGGAGCCGGCATCAGCTCCGGGGTCTCGTCGCAGGCGTAGCCGAACATGATGCCCTGGTCGCCGGCGCCCTCGTCCTTGTCGCCGGCGGCGTCGACGCCGACCGCGATATCGGCGGACTGCTCATGCAACTTCACGACGATCTCGTTGTTCTGCCAGTGGAAGCCGTCCTGCTCGTAACCGATCTCGCGCACGGCGTTGCGCACGCGCTCCTCGATCGTCTCCAGCACGCCCGCCGGTCCGCGCACTTCGCCCGCGATGCAGATGAAGTTCGTCGTCGTCAGGGTCTCGCAAGCGACGCGGGACGCCGGATCGGCGGCCAGATAAGCGTCCACGATTTCGTCCGAGATGCGATCACAGACTTTGTCGGGATGGCCCTCGGAAACGGATTCGCTCGTGAAGAGCCAACTGCGTTGCGACATTGAATACTCCTTGGGGATGATCGGACGCGCCGCGCGCTCGGCGCGGAAGGCGTCCGTGAAGAAAGGGGAGGGAGCCGCGCCATGGCGGCGGCGCGGCGAAAGGCGAATCGCGGTCAGCGCTTGCGGAAGTGGAGGATGCCCCAGGCCATGTAGCCGCTGTCGGCGGCCTTCACCCAGTTATCGAGCCCGACGAGCATCCGGTCCACGAAGGCCTTGCTGGATACTCCGACGAGGGCGTCGAAGTTTTTGCGCAGCTCCTCGCCGACGCGCTGGTAATGCGTGCGCAGGTTATGCGTGTAATCGACCTGCCCGACGAGGTCGAAGCCGAGCTTCTCCGCCACCTGGCGGTAATAGGCGAAGGAGCCGAGGCTCTGCAGATGAATGCGGTCGTAGACAGGCTGGAGCACCCCCTCGGGGCAATCGTCGGCCTGCATCGGATCGGTCATGATGAGCTGGCCCCCGGGCTTCAGGACCCGGTGAGCCTCCTCGAACACCCTCTCGCGATCGCCCGAATGAAGGATCGCATCCTGCGACCAGACGACGTCATAGGTGCGGTCGGGCGAAGGAATCTGCTCGAACGAGCCGTGCGAGACCTGGATCAGGTGAGCGAGTTTCTGGCGTCGGTTGAGGAAGCGGTTGGTGTCGTTCTGCGCCTCGGAGATGTTGAGGCAATCGACCGGGCAGCCGAACTTCGCCGCCAGATGCCGCGCCGCGCCGCCATATCCCGCGCCGATATCGAGAATGCTCGTCTTCTCCGACAGGCCTTCGATCATCGCCGCCATTTTCTCGACGGTGGCCCGACTGGCTTCCTTGATGTCCTTGGTCTCCTCGTAGAGACCGATATGGATGTCCTCGCCGCCCCAGATATTATAGTAGAAATTGTCGGCTTCGGCGCTGTCGTAATATTCCTCGGTCACCTCCGCGACGTTCCTGACATCGGCTTTGCCCGTGGCCTTCCCGGAAGCGGGCAGACGGCTGGGCGAAAACGCCTTTTCGACGACATGGACCAGAAAGTCCGGATCCGTGTCGGCGAAATTCTCCTGGAAGTCGCCATAGGTGCGGATGCGCTGAAACCCCGCTTCCTTGAGGAGCTTGTGCATGTAGCTGCGGCGCAGCGGGAACATGTTGAGCGTATACTGGCTGCCGTCCGGGAAGGTGTATTTGAACCGGGCGAGGCCATCGTCCACATGCTCCGGCTCGGCCGTCACCTGGTCGCCGCAGTAATAGTACTTGTGCTTCGTCGAGAAGCCGTCGTCGAGGATGGTGTCGTAATTGCGCTGATCGATGATCAGGATGCCGTCATGCTTGAGGGCGGCGTAGAATTCCGCCAGAGCGCGGCGGCGGTCCGCCTCGTCATGCAGGTGGGTGAACGAGTTGCCGAGGCAGATGATGGCGTCGTATTTGCCCTGGATGTCCTTGTTGAGCCAGCGCCAGTCGGCGTGAGTCAGCTTCAGGATCAGGTCGCGATCCTTGGCGTTCTCGAACGCCTGGTTCAGCATGGCGGCGTTGCCGTCGACGCTGGTGACGTCGAATCCGGCCTGTAGCAGGCGCACGGAGTGGAAGCCCGTTCCGCAGGCGACGTCGAGCACCTTGTGCTTGCCGCGCGAGCGCAGAATGTCGATGAAGAAGTCGCCTTCGCTCGCGGCGCGCGCGTCCCAGTCGATCAGTTCGTCCCACTTCTCGACGAAGCTCTTGACGTATTCAGCCTGATAAATTTCCGTCTCGCGCACCTTCAGCGGGTCGTCGCCGTAGCGCTGTTCGTGGTCGGAGGCGGCTTTAGCCCCGGTGTTCAAAGTCATTGTTGTTCGTCCTCGTATTGGCCGCGATCGCAAGGCGGAAGCGATGACGGCAGCCCTAAGGCCAAGGTTGCGCGAGCTACGCGTCGTGCGCTGGCGGCTCGCGATGGCGCGAAGCGGGCGAGCCCGCTTCGAAAGAGGGTGCTCCGCTCGGCTTCCGGTGCGGACGCGGCGGACGGTCTCGCGCTGGAGCCGTTGTCGCAGAGCATCGCTTCGATTTCGAAAGCAAGCGAAGACCGTTGCGCCGAAAAGCCCAACCGTCCTCCAGCATCCTATCGCGAAAAGAATGAAATTGAAGGGTTACATTCTGATTTTTTCGGTGCTATGAAGCGCAACGTTTGTGCCGAGTTCGGAGGGTAAGCAGCCTGAGTAGGCGCGCCTCGGCTACAGTTTCACGAAATGAAGCCCGCGATTCGTCAGGCGAACGCGAATTTTGCGCTCTGCATCTAAGAATTTACTCGAAAAACGCGTTGAACTACTTTCAGTAATTCCAGCTCTCTCGCCCGCGCCAAGCTTTTTTCAGATCGAATGTATATTGCGGCCGGACGCCGTGCTTTCGCAGTCGTGACGCGATGCAAGCGTTTGGACCCGATGCGCTTTCGTTGCGCGCTCGACCGTTCTATATCCCCGCATACCATTCATAGCCACGGTCTTCCCAGAATCCGCCGCGGCCGCGGCCGATCTGGGCGAAGGATTCCACCAGCTCGATGCGCATGATGTATTTGGCCATCTTGTAGCCGAGCTGCCGCTCGAGACGCAGCCTCACTGGAGCGCCGTAGGGTATCGGCAGCGTCTCGTCGTTCATCTCGTAGGCGAGAATCGTCTGCGGATGAAAGGCGTCCACCATGGCGATGGATTCATAGTACTGGCCGGATCCGTCCATCGTCTGCTCCAGAGCGTCGGCGCAATGGAAGACGACGTATCGCGCATTGGCCGCGATGCCGGTTTGTTCAAGCAGATGCGAGAGTTTGACGCCTTTCCACTTGCCGATGCAGCTCCAGCCCTCCACGCAGTCATGTCGCGTGATCTGCGTCCGCGAGGGCATGGCGCGCAATTCGTCCAGCGAGTAGGAGGTCGGGCGCTCGACGAGGCCGCCGATCTCGAGGCGCCAACTGGCGAATCCTTCCGCCGCATGGGCGCGATATCCAGGCTCCTGCGGGTCTGTCGATCCGTTGGCGAGGAAGTACGGCGAGATGTCGGATTCGGAAAATTCCCTGGCGAGCTGGCCCGAGGAGAGAATGAATCGCTGGACCCGTTCGGTGAGCTTTTCGGCCTGCCCGAGGATGTCGAGCACGCCATCGCTCTTCCCGATCGGCCCGCAGCCGGCAAGGCCCGCGACCGCCGCCGCGCCGGCGCCCAGTTTCAGAATCCTGCGGCGGGAAAGTCGGTCATTCGACATTGGCGGCTCCTTTCGTCTGTCCGCCCGTCACCATCGCGCGCAGGCCGCGCAGCGGTCCCGTCAGAACCACCATCGCCAGATGCACGACGATGAAAAGCACGAGCAGAAAGGCGGCGACAAAGTGCATGGTGCGCGCGCTCTGGCGACCGCCGAATATGTCGACCATCCACGGGAACGCGGCGTTCATTCCCGGCGACATCGCCCATCCGGACACGACGATCACCGGCAGGACCAGGAAGGCTATGCCGAAATAGGCCAGCTTCTGGAGTGGGCCGTATTTCCCGTTATCGGGATGAAAACGGAGCCGAAGATGGTCGCGTATGTCGGCTCCGATCCGTTTCAGATCGGTCAGAGTGGGCGCGAGGTTCCGGAAAGCATGCCGGCTCGCCAGCCCATGGATGAGATAGATCGCGCCATTGAGGACAAAGAGCCAGGCGAAGAAGAAGTGCCACCGCCGGCCTTCGGCGAGATTGTTGTCGCCGGGCAGCGTCGACCAGGACGGAAATGCGCGCTGCTGGAGAGTGTCCGAGGGGCCTTTGGACGCCCCGAGCAGGCCGGTCGTCGTGAACGACACATCGCCCAAGGTGACGAAGCCGCGAAGCCCGTCGGCATTCGGCGCCGGCTCGGCCGAGATCGCCAGAACCGGATTGTCGAAATCGGAAATTTCGCCGAGATAGAGCGCCGGATGCGCGTTGAATATCTGCAGCCCGCTGGGCAGCAGGAAGATGATGCAAAGCACGTTCACCCAATGGGTGATCCGCACAGTCAGAGAATGGCGCCGCGTCGCCGATCGGGCGTCGTGCCGGAGCGGTGTCATTGGAGTCGTATCCCTGAAGTCGCACCCTTGGAGAATTTCGGCCGGGAGCGCTGACTCCCGGCCTTGCTTCGCTGTCTTCGATCCGCCTTTTGGCGAAATCGGTCACATCCTGGGCAGGAGAACCGAATCGACGACGTGGATGACGCCGTTCGACTGCAGGACATCACCGATGGTCACGGTGGCGCCGCCATTGCTCTCGTCGATGATGACGATGCGATTGTCGTTCATGCGCGCCGTGATCGGCTTGCCGGCGGCGGTGGTCATGGTGTAGGCGCCGCCATTGGAGCGGATTTGGTTCATCAGGTCCTGCGCGGTCAGGCGACCGGGAACGACGTGATAGGTCAGCACCGTCGTCAGCGCATCCTTCATGTCGGGCTCCAGCAGCGATGCGACCGTGCCGTCAGGCAGCTTGTCGAAGGCGGCGTTGGTCGGAGCGAACACGGTGAACGGGCCCGGGCTCTGAAGCGTCTCGACGAGATCGGCGGCCTGAACCGCGGCGACGAGCGTGGTGTGGTCCGCCGAGTTGACGGCGTTCTCGACGATGTTCTTGTCAGCGAACATCGGCGCTCCGCCGACGGTGACCGGCGCCTGCGCCGCAGCGGTGGAAATATATCCCGGTCCGGAGAGGACGAGCGCGCCTGTCAGGGCGAGTGCGGAAAAAAGCTTCTTGGTCATGGTCATTGCAACGTCTCCATTGTTGGGACCTTTTCAGGTCACACCGAGACGTACGGAGCGGCGACGGAGAAAGTTTCAGTCACGGATCGGGCAATGACGATTTAGCGGATTTCGCCGGAAATGCCGGGCGCTCAGCGCGTCGCGGTCGCCGGCGCCTCCGTGGCGGCGTCCGGGACGGCGGTCGTGACGGCGACCGGAGCGGCAAGGCGCTGCGCCGTGGACGGCTCCGCCGCCGGCTCCTGCCCGGGCTCGGCGATGCTCGGGGTGATTCGCGCCAGAAGCGCGCGGACCTCGCCGGCCTCGTCCGCGCGCGCGGCCTGTTCAAGACGATCGAAGGTCTCGCGAACCTCCTCCAGCGGGAAGAGCCGCGCGGTCGCGACGAACACGCCGTCGGCGCCCGAGGGCACCGTGGTCTCGCCTTCCTCGAACAATTCCTCGAAAAGCTTCTCGCCGGGGCGCAGCCCCGTGAAGGCGATGGGAATGTCGATTTCGGGGCGCAGTCCCGCCAGCGCGATCATGGTGCGCGCCAGATCGACGATCCTGACGGGCTCGCCCATGTCGAGCACGCAGATGCGCCCGCGCTGGTCCGGGCGCTCGATGCCGCGCGCCGCCGCCTGGAGAACGAGTTCGGTCGCTTCGGCGATCGTCATGAAATAGCGGCGCATGTCCGGATCGGTCACGGTCACCGGTCCGCCCGCCTCGATCTGCGCGCGAAACAGCGGCACGACGGAGCCCGTCGAGCCCAAAACGTTGCCGAAACGGACGGTGATGAGGCGCGTTGCGACCCCCGAAACGTCGAGCGCCTGGCAATAGGCCTCCGCCGCGCGCTTCGTCGCGCCCATGACGCTCGTCGGGCGGATGGCCTTGTCGGTCGAGATCAGGACGAAGGCCTCCGCGCCCGCCTCGACCGCCGCATCCGCCATGATCCGCGTCCCGACGATATTGGTGAGAACGCCCTCGCGGACATTGTGCTCGACGAGCGGCACGTGCTTGAGCGCGGCCGCGTGGAACACCACCGCCGGGCGCTCCTCGCCCATGATCGCCTTGACGCGCAAGCCGTCGCGCACGTCGGCGATGAGGGCGCGCCGCGCCAGCGCCGGAAACTCGCGTGAAAGCGTCTGGTCAATCTGGTAGAGGGCGTATTCCGAGGCGTCGATCAGGATCAGCCGCGCCGGGCCGCGCCGCGCGATCTGGCGCACGAGCTCCGATCCGATGCTCCCGCCGGCGCCGGTCACGAGCACCACACGGCCCTCGACGAGGGCGCGGATATTGTCGAGATCGAGCCTGACCGGCGCCCTGCCCAGCAGGTCCTCCAGCGTCAGCGCGGCGAGGTCCGGCTCGTCGCTGGTGAGCGGCTTGGAGGTGACGCGGCGCAGCGGCAGGCCCGTGCGCGCCGCGATGGCGGCGAGCTCCTGTCCGCGCTCCAGCTTGGATTCGGAGGGCGCGACGATCGCGGCGTCGATTGTCACGCCGCCGCGCGACAGGCGTTCCAGCACGGAGGGCAGTTCCGAGAGGTCGCCGATGATCGGAAAGCCGCGGACGTCGCGACCGCGCTTCTTTTCGGTGTAATCGACGATCCCGTGCACCTTGTAGCGCCGCGACCGCTCAAGCCCGTAGCTGCGAATGACGAGATCGGCCTCTGCGGCCGTGCCGATCAGGATGATGTTCTCGCACCCCGGCTCGTGCAGGTCGCGCGGGCGCACGCTGGACAGACCGCCATCCTTGAGCGCCCGGTAGGCGAGACGCGGCGCGCCGAGCAGCACGATCATCACGAACCAGGCGATGAGGGGCGTGGCGCGCGGCAGGCCCTCGAGGCGGTTCACGAGGAACAGCACGATCAGGAACAGGAGGATCGTGACCGTCGAGGCCAGCACGATCGAGCGCAGATCCGTGATCGAGGCGAAGCGCCACATGCCCCGGCCGAGTCCGAAAAGGCGGAACACGATCGCGGCGATTCCGGCGAAGCCGAGCACCCAGGCCCAGGCGTAATTCTGGTCGAACGTGCTCTCGAAGCCGTAGCGGGACGACAAAGCGATGACCATCGCCGCCGCCGCCATGAAGACGTCGTGCGCGCTGGCGAATATCTGCTTCCAGGAAAGCCTTGCGGGCATGCGGATGATCATTCGGGCTCCCATCGGCGTCGGGATATCACTTCGCGGGGGCGCGGTAAATCGGATGCGTCGCGTTGATGAGGCTCACGCTGGCGTTCCGTCGTCGAGGAGGCGGGAATAGATCGCGAGCGTACGCTCGACGACGATCTCCTGGGCGAATTCCTCCTCGACCGCCCGCCGGGCGTTCGCCCCGAGCCTGCGCCGCAGATCCGCGTCGGCGGCGAGGCGTGCGAGCGCATCTGCCAGCGCCAATGGATCGCGTAGGGGGACGAGAAGACCGCTATCGCCGTCGCGGCAGATCTCGCGGCAACCGGGCACGTCGGTCGCGACCAGCGGCAGGCCGCAGGCGGCGGCCTCCAGCAGCGATTTCGGCAGACCTTCGCGATAGGAGGGGAGGACCGCGATATGGGCGCGCGCGTATTCGCCCGCGACATCCGCGCTGTGCCCGGCGATTTCGACGACGCCCTCATCCGCCCAGTTCGCCAGAGTTTCGGGCGGGACGCTCGCAGGATTGAGGTCGCCGCCCCCGACGAGACGGATTCGCAAGGAAACGCCACGGTCACGAAGGATGCGCGCCGCCTCGACGAGCTCGCCGACGCCCTTGTCCCAGAGCATCCGCGCGACGCAGACCGCGACGGGCGGCCCCGGAGGTTCGGAGGAAGCCGGCCGGAAGGCCTGCGCATCGACGCCCGAACCCCTGATCGTGGCCATGCGCGCCTCGGGCAGGCCCGCGCGCAGGAGAATGGCGCGGTCGTCGTCGTTCTGGACGATGGTCCACGTCGTCTGGCCGCGCCCCAGCGCCCGCAGCCCCGCGAGGAAGACGCCGCGCAGGACGCGCGTGCGCGGCTTTTCGTTGGTGAAGAGGAAGCCGAGCCCCGCCATCGCGTTGACGATGCGCGGCGCGCCGGCCAGCCGCGCCGCCAGCGATCCGAATAGCACCGGCTTGACCGCGACGTGATGCACGAGATCGGGCCGGACACGGCGATAGAGCCGCGTTATCTCCCTGACGGTGGCGAAGTCCCGGCGCGGGCTCAGGCCTGCGCGGTCGAAGGGGATATGCGCCGTCTCGAAGCCCTCGGCCCGCAGACGCCCCTCGTGGTCTGCGATGCGCGCGGCGACGATCACGCGCGCGCCCAGATCGCGCGCCGCCCGCGCCAGCGGCAGCCTGTGCGACCAGAAATACCAGTCTTCGGTGACGAGGAAGACGATCCTGCGTCCTGCGAGGGGTTGCTGCATGTCGTCTCCGGGGCGCGAGCGAGGCGTGTCTAGCGCGGCTTCGGCGCCTGGTCAAAACGGCGTGAATCACGCTTCGGAAGGGGCGTCGAGCGGGAATTGCCCTGCGTCGAGAAAAGTCCTATGACCGCCCCCGACAGCGAGAGCATACCGGGGAGCACGATGCTCAATCCTCCTGACAAGCGCAGCGTTTCCGTGACCGGCCTCGGCTATGTCGGCCTGCCCGTGGCCGCCGCCTTCGCCGCCGCCGGCCGTCCGGTCGTCGCGTTCGACATCGACGAGCGGCGCATCGCCGAACTGAAGGCGGGCCACGACCGCACCGCGGAGGTCGAGCCGGACCGTCTCGCTTCGCCGAACCTCGTCTACACCAGCGACCCGAAGGACCTCGCGCGCGCCGATTTCCACATCGTCACCGTGCCGACGCCGATCACCGAATCCCGGCTTCCCGATCTGCGGCCCCTGATCTCCGCCTCGCGCATGCTGGGCCGCGCGCTCAAGCGCGGCGACATCGTGGTCTACGAATCGACCGTCTATCCCGGCGCCACCGAGGAGGACTGCGTTCCCGTCCTCGAGGAACAGAGCGGCCTGAAATGCGGCGTCGACTTTACGGTGGGCTATTCGCCCGAGCGCATCAATCCCGGCGATCCCGAGCACCGTTTCGAGAA
>REDO01000103.1 GCA_007693435.1 Salinarimonadaceae bacterium
ATGCGCTTCCTTCGGCTCGTGGTCGTGGCCGTGCCCATGGCTGTGTCCGTGGGAATGGCCATGCTCTTCTTTCCGATCGTGGTCGTGGCCGTGACCGTGGCCGTCCTCCTCCGCGATCGTGTCGATCCCGTCGCTCGCTGCGACCACTTTCGCCTGCGTGCCCGACGAGGCGATGAGGCGATCGATCCAGCCCTCGAAAAGCAGGCCGTTCGTGAAGACGATCCGCGCCTCGGCGACGTGACGCGCATCCGCCGGAGAGGGCGAGTAGACGTGGCCGTCGCCGTCGGGGCCGACGAGCGTGGTGATCGCCACGCGATCGCCGCCGACATTGCTCACGAGATCACCGAGGATCGAGAAGGTCGCGACGACGGGAAGCTTGTCGCCATGGGCGAGCGAGGGGCCGGAGGCGCCGGCGAGAAACGCCGCTGAAAGCAATGTTATAATATTACGTCTGATGGACATGAAACTCTCCTTGTTTTTTGGGGCTTACGCCTCGAGGTGGCGGCCGGGGACGAGGCGATAGATGAGCCCGCCCTCACGGCCGAAGAAAAGGGATCCGATATAGGCCATGCCGGCCACGAGGATGATCGCCGGTCCGGCCGGCAGCGCGGCGTGGTAGGACATCAGCAATCCGCCGGCGCTCGAGACCATGCCGATCGCCGTCGCGATCAGGATCATTCCGGTCACGTCCGGGCTCCAGAAGCGCGACGCGGCGGCGGGCAGCATCATCAGGCCGACGGCGAGCAGCGTGCCGAGCGCGTGGAAGCCGCCGACCAGGTTGAGGACGACAAGACCGAGGAAGATGAGATGCGCGGGCCCTCCGGCGCGGCTTACCGAGCGCAGGAACACGGGATCGACGCATTCCATGACGAGCGGCCGGTAGAGAAGCGCGAGCGCCGCCAGCGTGATCGAGGCGATCGACGTGATCAGGATCAGGGCCGCGTCGTCGAGCGCCAGCACTGTCCCGAACAGGACGTGCATGAGGTCGATGTTCGAGCCGCGCAGCGACACGATGGTCACGCCGAGCGCCAGCGAGAGCAGGTAGAAGGCCGCGAGCGAAGCGTCCTCCTTGAGCGCCGTGTAGCGCGTCACGAGGCCGGCGAGGATCGCCACGACGACGCCCGCCGTCAGCCCGCCGATGGTCATGGCCGGCAGTGAGAGCCCCGCGATCAGGAAGCCGATCGCCGCGCCCGGCAGGATGGCGTGGGCCATGGCGTCGCCGGTGAGGCTCATGCCCCGCAGCATCAGGAACACGCCGATCGGCCCCGCGCCGAGCGCGAGCGCGATTCCGCCGAACAACGCGCGGCGCATGAAGTCGAATTCGACGAAGGGTGCGGCAAGCAGTTCGTACATTCTACGTTCCCGGCTCGCGCCGACCTCCTTGCGCGCGGCTCAGGCGCGATCGCAAACCAAGGCGAACGGATCGTTCGCCTCGATCATGCGACGGGCCCGCAGGAGGTTTTCGGGACGCAGAACGGAATCGGTCTCGCCCCAGGCGATAGGCTCGCGGGCGATGAGAAGGGTCTGCGGGAAGACCCGCCGCACGATATCGAGATCGTGCAGCACCGCGACCACCGTGCGCTCCTCGTCGCGCCAGCGGCGCACGAGGTTGAGGAGGTCGGCCGTGGTCTTCTCGTCGATCGCGGTGAAGGGTTCGTCGAGAAGGATCAGCGAGGCGTCCTGAAGGAGCAGCCGCGCGAAGAGGGAGCGCTGCATCTGCCCGCCCGAGAGCGTGCCGATGGGACGGCGCTCGAAACCGGCGAGACCCACCGCTGCGATCGCCTCCTCGATGCGCGCCCGGTCGGCGCGGCCGATGGCGCCGAAAAGCCCGCGCGCGCTCCACATCCCCATGGCGACGAGATCATAGACGTTGAGCGGGAAGGTGCGATCGACCTCCGCGGCCTGCGGCAGATAGGCGATGCGCGAGCGCGCGCCCTCCGCGAGGCCGATCTTGCCGGAAAGCGGCTGGAGCGCTCCGACGACGCCTTTGAGAAGCGTCGATTTACCGGCCCCGTTCGGCCCGATGATCGCGGTGAGGCTGCCCTTCGCCACCTCGCCGTCGAGGTGATGCACGGCGGGACGGCGGTCGTAGCCGAGTGTGACGTTGTCGAAACGGATCGCGGCGCGGCTCATGGTCAGACCCACCTAAGCAGCACGGCGAGGGTTCCCCAGAGCAGGGCGATCGCCACGCCGGCGATGGCGAGGCGCTGCGCGCCCGAGAGGCGCATCAGCGACCAGCCCGGCGCGAGCGCGGCTGCGCGACGCGACGCATGGGCGTGCTCATGGCGACTGCGAGGATCGGTCATGAATGTTCTACTATAACATTCGCCATCGCCGCGCCAGCGGAATATGGGCGCGGCGATGCGGAAGCGGGATCGCGCCTTTCGCGGACGGCGGCATGCGCCTATATCGGAAGGCGACGCGGCCGGCGATCCGCCGCCGGCGCCAGCTCCGGGAAGGCGACGCCCATGGAACTCAAGACGCTTTCGCGATCGGGCCTCTGCGCCGTCGCCATGTTCTTAGCCGTCAACCTGGCCGTTGCGCCGCCCGCCGGCGCGCAGATGCGGGTCGCCCCCGAATCAGCGGCGCAGGTCAAGCTCTCCTACGCGCCGCTCGTGCGCGAGGCCGCGCCGGCGGTGGTCAACGTCTACGGGGCGCGGGTCCGCGAGCGGGGCGGGGCGGATCCCATGGAGGAATTCTTCGAGCGCTTCTTCGGGGGCGGCTTCGGCGGGGCGCCGCGCGAGCGCATCGAGCGTTCCCTGGGCTCCGGCGTGATCGTCGACGTCGACGGGCTCGTGGTGACCAACCACCACGTCATCGAAGGCATGACGGAAGTGCGCGTGGCGCTCGTCGACCGCCGCGAGTTCGATGCGCAGATCGTGCTCAGCGATCCGCGCACCGATCTCGCCGTGCTGCGCATCGCCGCAAGCGAGGCGTTTCCCGCGCTCGAACTCGGCGATTCGGAGGCGCTCGAGGTCGGCGATATCGTGCTCGCCATCGGCAACCCCTTCGGCGTCGGCCAGACGGTGACGCAGGGCATCGTCTCGGCGCTGGCGCGCACGCAGGTCGGCGTCACCGACTACCAGTTTTTCATCCAGACCGACGCCGCGATCAATCCCGGCAATTCCGGCGGCGCGCTTCTCGGGATGGACGGGCGCGTGGTCGGCGTGAACACGGCGATCTTCTCGCGCTCCGGCGGCAGCCACGGCGTCGGCTTCGCAATTCCCGCCGCCATGGTGCGCGCCGTCGTCGATTCCGCGCGCATGGGCGCATCAAGCGTGCGCCGCCCGTGGCTCGGCGCGACGCTCCAGGCCGTGACGCCCGATATCGCCGAGAGCGTCGGCCTCGACCGGCCCTCGGGCGTGCTCGTCGCCAATGTCCAGTCCGGCAGCCCGGCCGAGCGGGCGGGCCTGCGCCGGGGCGACGTGATCCGCGCGGTCGCCGGACGCGCCGTCGATGATCCCGACGCGTTCGGCTACCGCTTCGCGCTGTCGGGCGTCGAGGGCAGCGCGCGCTTCGACATCCTGCGCGGCGGCGATGTGGAGAGCCTCGACGTCGAGTTGATCCCGCCGCCGGAGACGCCCCCGCGCGACGCGCTCGTCATCGCGAGCCGCTCGCCGCTCGACGGCGCGACCGTGTTCAACATCTCCCCGGCCGTCGCAGACGAGCTCCAGCTTCAGGGCGCGCACGAGGGCGTCGTCGTCGCTCAGGTCGATCCCCGCAGCATCGCCGCGCGCTACGGCTTCCAGCCGGGCGACATCATCCTCGAAGTCAACCGCACGCAGATCGGGACGACCCGCGATCTCGACCGCGCGCTTCGCGCCTCTCGCGGCCTGTGGGAGATGCGCATCAACCGCCGCGGCCAGCTCATCTCGACCGTGTTGCGAGGCTGAATGAGCGACCTGTTCGCCGCATCAGGGATGGCCGGCGACGCGCCGCGCCCGCTCGCCGACAGGTTGCGGCCGCAGGTTCTGGGCGATGTGGTTGGGCAGGATCACCTCGTCGGCGAGGATGGCGCGCTGACGCGGCTTCTGCGCGCCGGCTCGATGGGCTCGCTCGTCTTCTGGGGCCCGCCCGGCACCGGCAAGACGACGGTCGCGCGGTTGCTCGCGAACGAGACGAACCTGCATTTCGAGCAGATTTCGGCGATCTTCTCCGGCGTCGGCGATCTCAAGAAGGTGTTCGAGGCGGCCCGGATGCGCCGGAACATGGGCCGCGCGACGCTGCTCTTCGTCGACGAGATCCACCGCTTCAACCGCGCCCAGCTCGACGCTTTCCTGCCCGTGATGGAGGACGGCACGATCACGCTGGTCGGCGCGACGACGGAGAACCCGTCCTTCGAACTCAACGCGGCTTTGCTCTCGCGCGCCCGCGTGCTCACCTTCAAGGCGCTGGACGAGGAGGCGATCGGACGGCTTCTCGACCGGGCCGAGCGCATCGAGGACAAGGCGCTGCCGCTCGACGCGGAAGCGCGCGCCGCGCTCGCGCGCATGGCGGACGGGGACGGGCGCGCCGCGCTGACCCTCGCCGAGGAGGTCTGGCGCTCGGCGCGCGAGGGCGAAGTCTTCGACACGAAGGCGCTCGTCGCGATCATCCAGCGCCGCGCGCCCATCTACGACAAGGGCCAGGAGGGCCATTACAACCTCATCAGCGCGCTCCACAAGACGGTGCGCGGCTCCGATCCCGACGCGGCGCTCTACTATCTCGCGCGCATGCTCGACGCGGGCGAGGACAGGTTGTTCATCGCGCGCCGTCTCGTTCGCATGGCGGTGGAGGATATCGGGCTCGCCGATCCGCAGGCGCTCGTCGTCGCCAACGCCGCCAAGGACGCCTTCGACTTCCTCGGCTCGCCGGAGGGCGAACTGGCGCTGGCCCAGGCGACGGTCTATCTGGCGACCGCGCCGAAATCGAACGCCGTCTATGGCGCCTGGAAGGCGGCGATGCGCGACGCCAAGGAGCACGGCTCGCTGACGCCGCCCAAGCCCATCCTCAACGCGCCGACGAAGCTGATGCGCGAGGAAGGCTACGGCGAGGGCTACCGCTACGACCACGACCAGCCCGACGCCTTCTCGGGCCAGGATTACTGGCCCGAAAAGCTCGGCCGGCGGCGCTATTACGAGCCCGTCGACCGAGGTTTCGAACGCGACGTGAAGAAGCGCCTCGACTGGTGGGAGAAGCTGCGGCGCGAGCGGGGGTAGACCTGTTCAGCCCAAATTGCGGGCGTCGGTCAGGATCTCGCGTCCGAACGCGTCGCTCAGCATATGCGCGACGATCGCCGCGCCGCGCTCGGCGGGCGAGGCCAGCGCGTTGGTCTCCTTCATCGAGACGAAACGGTCGAGATCCGGGAAGCCGTCTTTCGGCGTGGCGCGGATCACCCCCTGCATATCCGTGTCGAGGACGCCGGGCGCGAGGCTCTCGATTCGGGCGCCGGCAGGCAGGTCGGCGGCGATGGTGCGGGCATGGTGGTCGAGCGCGGCCTTCGTCGCGCAATAGACGCTCCAGCCCGCGATGGGGTTGCGTCCCGCGCCGCTGGAGATATGGACGACCCGGCGGTCGGCGAGCCCGTCGCTCGCGCGCAGGAAGGCGTGAGCCAGCGCGAGCGGACCGGCGACGTTGAGCGCGACCGTGCGCAGGATCTCAGCAGGATTGAGGTCGTCGGCCGAGCCGATGGGTTCGACAACGCCGGCGTTGTTCACGAGCGCTGCGCTTTGCGCCCCTTCGAGAAAGTCCTCGATCTCGTGGTGAGAGAGCCAGGAGATAAGCGAGTCCATGTTCGCGAGGTCGATCGTCACCTCTATGAGCGTTTTGGGGAAGCGCGCCGCGAGATCGGAATTGGGTTTGCGCGACAGCGCGAGAACCGTCGCGCCACGCTCCAGAAGCGCCTGCGCCATGCCGGCTCCGAGTCCACGTGAATGACCGGTGACGATCGCCTTGAGCATATTGCGTCTCACTTTTCGTTTTTGGTGCGATACCTGTTCGCGCACTACACCTGTCGTTGCGTTATATGCGCAAAGATCCTACCCCCGATCGCAGTGCGCTGTGCTCCTGTCAAGCCCGCGAAGCGTCGGCCTTGAGCCAGGCCAAGGCCAGCGCCTCCTCGCCGCGGGAGAATTCGCGGCTCTCCCCGCCCATGAACAATTCACCCACCCAGCCGACGGCGCGCTCTCCGGGCGAGGAGACGATGAAAGCGGCGCGTTCGATCTTGCCCCGGTGGCGCAGAAAGAAGGTCGCTTCGCGCCATGCGGCGAGCAGCGCGTGGCTCTCCAGACCGATCAGTTCGACATAGAAGCGCAGGCGCTCGCGCTCCTCGAAAATGCGCTCGATCTGGGGCAGCGCCACGTCGATCTCGGCGGCGGTGACGACGCCCGACATTTTCACGACGACGATATCGCTGTCGCTTGATTCGTTGACGACGAGCAAACGGCCCTCCTTCGCGGCTCTCAGGCCAAACGCTCGCCGATATGCGCGAGTTCCCCGGTGAGCGCCTGGAGATCGCGTGCGATTTCGTCGTGCATGGCGGCGGCGGCGTCCGGGTATTCCTCCAGCACACGCTTCATCAGATCGATCGAGACGCGCAGCACGGTCGTCGGTTCGCGCGCCGTCGCGGTCGCCGGGCGCTCGCCGCTCACGAAAAGCGCCGTGCGACCGACGAGATCGCCGGCGCGCGCGATCACGACAGGCTTGCCGCCCTCCGTATCGAAACCGATTTCGCCTTCCGCAACGACGAAGCCCGCATCCGCCCTGTCGCCCTTGCGAAAAAGGACATCGCCCTGTCGCAGACGCCGCTTGTCCGCCGCGAAGGCCAGAAGGCGCAACGCGTCGCGGTCCAGCAGCCCGAAGAGCGGGGCTTGCGCCAGCATCGCGATGTCGTCTTCGAGCGACATGGGGGTTCCTACGGCACGAGCTTGTATCCGCCGCCCTCGGTGACGAGGATGCGGGCGGATGAGGGGTTGGGCTCGATCTTCTGGCGCAGCCGATATATGTGCGTCTCAAGCGTGTGCGTCGTCACGGCGGCGTTGTAGCCCCAGACCTCGGCCAGCAGCGTGTCGCGGCTCACTACCTGCCTCTCGGCGCGGTAGAGGAAGCGCAGGATCGCCGTCTCCTTCTCCGTCAGCTTCAGCTTGGAGCCCTGCTCATTGACGAGGAGCTTGGCGCCGGGGCGGAAGCTGTAAGGGCCGATCTGGAAGATCGCATCCTCGCTCGCCGCGTGCTGGCGCAGCTGGGCGCGGATGCGGGCCAACAGCACGGCGAATTTGAAGGGCTTGACCACGTAGTCGTTGGCGCCCGCCTCGAGGCCCTGCACCGTGTCGGCGTCCGATCCCTGTCCGGTGAGCATGATGATGGGCGAGCGGAAGCCGTCGCGGCGCATCAGTTTCACCGCCTCGCGCCCGTCCAGATCGGGAAGGCCGACATCCATGATCGCGAGATCGACGCGCTCCTTCTTCACATGGCCCATCGCTTCGGTCGCATTCTCGGCGGAGGCGACCTGGAACTCATCGTAAAGGGCGAGCTGCTCCGCCAGAGTTTCCCGCAGGTCACGGTCGTCGTCGACGACGAGGAGGCGGTTGGCATGAGACATCGAGACGAATCCTTGACACGTGAAACCGCTTGCAGGCCACTTCGCAGTCTGGCTCCCAGCTCCCTCTGGAGCAAGGGAGGCGGTCGCCGCGTCAGCGCAAGTAACAGGCAATTGGCATGAAACGCGTTGTTTTTTCAAGGATTCGGGTCTTCGCTTCGCCCCGCGATCCACGGTTGGGATGGCTTTGCGCCGGTCACGTCCGCGTGAGATGCGCGCTGGGCCGCTCAGGACCAACCCGTTTCAAGCGCGAGGGCGACGGCGCGACGCCCGTGGGCGCGTTCCCGCTGTTCGGCATTTTCCATCGTCCCGACAAGGGCCCGCGCCCGCGCACGGTTCTTCCGACGAGACCGATCGCCATGCGCGACGGCTGGTGCGACGCGCCGCGCCACCGGCTCTACAACAGGCTCGTGCGCCTCCCGTTCGACGCGTCGCATGAGGAGATGTGGCGCTCGGACGACATGTACGACCTCGTGCTCGATATCGGCTGGAACCGGGGGAGGGGACGCGAGCGGCCTTTCGCGCCGCAGCGCGGTCGTCCCCGCGCCGCGCCGTCCCCGCGCAAGCCGCTCAAGGGAATGGGCAGCGCGATCTTCATGCATCTCGCCCGGCCGGGCTATTCGCCGACCGCCGGCTGCGTCGCGCTCGATGGGGCGGCTTTGCGCCGGCTCGTCCCTCGGATCGGTCCGCGCACGCGCCTCGTGATCGGCTGATCAGAACACCGCGTCGAGGCGGATCGTCGTGACGAGATCGCCCGCCTTCGCCGGCGGCGCGAACGGCGCGCGGATGACGAGGGCGTCGGCGCGGGCGAGGTGGCCCAGCATCGAGCTGTCCTGCTTCGTGAAGGGCGTCGCCAGCGGCAGGGCGTCCGGCCGGATCGTGAGGGTGGAGCGCAGGTAATCCTCGCGCCTGTCGTTTTCCCCGAGATCGACGGCGAGGATCGCAGGCTCCGTCCTCGCGCCGCGCGCCGCCTCGGGATCGCCGAGCAGCGAGCGGATCGCGGGCGCCACGAAAAGGATCGCGCAGACCATGGCCGAGACGGGATTGCCCGGCAGGCCGAGGAAGAGCGTCGCTCCGAGGCGCCCGTGCATGAGCGGCTTGCCGGGGCGCATCGCGATGCGCCAGAAGCCGAGTTCGAGGCCGAGATCCTTCAGCGTCGCCTGCACAAGATCGTGGTCGCCGACCGACGCGCCGCCCAGCGTCAGGAGAATGTCCGGCCGATGCGCCTGCGCCTGCGCGACGACGCGCGTGACGTCCTCGCGCGTGTCGCGGGCGATCCCGCAATCGATCGCCTCGCCGCCGGCCTTTTCGATCATCGCGGCCAGCGCGAAGATGTTCGAGGCGACGATCTGGTCGGGGCCCGGCGTCTCGCCGGGAAGCACGAGCTCGTCGCCGGTGGCGATGATCGCGACCCGCGGCTTGCGGCGCACGGAGAGCGCGGCGTGGTTCATCGCAGCCGCGAGCGCGATATCGCCCGCGTCGAGGCGTCGCCCGGCGCGCAGAAGCACGTCGCCTTCCGAGAAATCGAGGCCGGCGGAGCGCAGGTAGCGTCCCGCTGGCGCGCCCTCGCGAACCCGGATGCGATCGCTGTCGAGCCGGTCGCAATCCTCCTGGATGACGATGGCGTCCGCGCCCTCGGGCAGCGGCGCGCCGGTGAAGATGCGCACCGCCTCGCCTTCGCTGATCGCGCCGCGCCAGCCGCGCCCCGCCGCGCTCTCGCCGGTCACCCGCAACTCGGCGGGAACCTGCGCGACATCGGCCGCGCGCACCGCATACCCGTCCATTGCGGAGACGGGGAAGGGGGGCTGGGTGCGCCGCGCGGCGACGTCCTGCGCGAGAGTTCGCCCGTGGCATTGGGCGAGCGGGATCGTCTCGGCTTC
Organism: Salinarimonadaceae bacterium; assembly: GCA_007693435.1. Lineage (GTDB taxonomy): Bacteria > Pseudomonadota > Alphaproteobacteria > Rhizobiales > Beijerinckiaceae > Saliniramus. The sequence continues at coordinate 9,457 of REDO01000103.1, forward strand.
GACGATTCCCGGCGCGCTCGCCAGAACCCGCTCCAGAGCCTCGGCGACGGGCAGGAGCGCCATGTCAGGGCTCCGCGCGGTAATGGCCCGAGCGCCCGCCCGCCTTCTCCAGCAGGCGCACGCCCTCGATGCGCATGTCCTTGTCGACGGCCTTGATCATGTCGTAGATCGTCAGGCAGGCGACTGCGACGGCGGTGAGCGCCTCCATCTCGACGCCCGTCTGGCCGCCGACCTTGACCTCGGCGGTCACGCGCACGCCCGGCAGCGCCTCGTCGATGACGCAGTCGACCCGCGCCTTGGTGATCATCAGTGGATGGCACAGCGGGATCAGTTCGTGCGTGCGCTTGGCCGCCATGATGCCGGCGAGCCGCGCCGCGCCGAGCACGTCGCCCTTCTTGGCGTCGCCGGAACGGATCAGGGCGATCGTCTCCGGGCGCGTCACGATGCGGCCTTCGGCCACTGCGACGCGCTGCGTCGTCGCCTTGTCGGAGACATCGACCATGTTCGCCGCGCCGGTCGCGTCGAGATGGGTCAGCTCGCTCATCGGGGCGTCTCTCCGAGAAGGGCGCGCGTCGCGCCGGCGACGTCATCCTGGCGCATCAGGCTCTCGCCGACTAGGAAGGTCTCGATCCGGGCGCGGCGCAGCCGGGCGATGTCGGCCTGCGTGAAGATGCCGCTTTCGCCGATAGCGATGCGGTCCTCGGGGATCAGCGGCGCCAGCGCCTCGCAGGTCGCGAGCGTGACCTCGAAGGTGCGCAGATTGCGGTTGTTGATCCCGATCAGCCTGGCGGGGAGCGTCAGCGCCCGCTCAAGCTCGGCCCTGTCATGCACCTCGACCAGCGCGTCCATGCCGAGCGCATGCGCGGTCTCGATGAGGGCGCGCGCCGCCGCGTCGTCGACGCTCGCCATGATGACGAGGATGCAGTCCGCGCCCCAGGCCCGCGCCTCGTAGACCTGATAGGGCTCGAAGAGGAAATCCTTGCGCAGGCAAGGCAGCCCCGACGCCTCGCGCGCCGCGCCGAGATATTCGGGGCGGCCCTGAAACGACGGCGTGTCCGTCAGCACCGAAAGGCAGCAGGCCCCGCCCTCGGCATAGGCACGCGCCAGCGACGGCGGGTCGAAATCCTCGCGGATCAGGCCCTTCGACGGGCTGGCCTTCTTGATCTCGGCGATGAGCGCGGCGCGGCCTTGCGCGATCCGCTCCTCGATGGCGCGCGCGAAGCCGCGCGGCTCGGGCGCCTCTGCGGCGCGGCGCTCGATCTCGGCCTGCGGAACGGCTTCCTTGGCGGCGGCGATTTCGAGGCGCTTGTAGGCTTCGATGCGGGCCAGGACGTCGCTCATCGTTCAGGCTCCCGAAACCGCGACGAGCTTGTCGAGCGCGGCCTTCGCCGCTCCCGAATCGATGGCCTGCGCGGCCATGGCGACGCCCTCCTTGAGGTCCTTCGCCTTGCCGGCGACGACGAGCGAGGCGCCGGCGTTGATGACCGCGATGTCGCGATAGGCCGACTTCTCCCCGTCGAGCACGGCGCGAAGCGCCTTGGCGTTGTGCTCGGGATCGCCGCCCTTCAGGTCGGCGGGGTCGGCCAGCGGGATGCCGACGCTCTGCGGATCGATGGTGAAGCGCGAGAACACGCCGTTCTCCATCGCCGCCACATGGGTCGGCCCCGTCGTGGTGATCTCGTCGAGGCCGTCGGCGCCGTGCACGACCCAGACGCGCTTCGAGCCGAGGGCGTCGAGGACGCGCGCCAGCGGTTCGATCCACACTTCCGAGAATACGCCGAGCAACTGCGCCTCCACGCCCGCCGGGTTGGTCAGCGGCCCGAGCAGGTTGAAGATCGTGCGCGTGCCGAGCTCGACGCGGAAGGGGGCAACATGGCGCATCGAGGCGTGGTGCGTCTGCGCGAACATGAAGCATAGCCCCGATTGCGACAGGCAGCGCGCCAGCGTCTCGGGATCGCGGCCGATGGTGACGCCAAGCGCGGTGAGCACGTCGGCCGCGCCAGATTTCGACGAGGCGGCGCGGTTGCCGTGCTTGGCGACCGGAACGCCGCAGCCCGCGACGATGAAAGCGGCAAGCGTCGAGATGTTGTAGGTGCCCGAATGGTCGCCGCCGGTGCCGACGATATCGATCGCGCCCTCCGGCGCCGCCACGGGCAGCATGCGCGCGCGCATGGCGGCGGCCGCGCCGACGATCTCGTCGAGCGCCTCGCCGCGCACCCGCAAGGCCATGAGGAAGGCCCCGGCCTGCGAGGGCGTCACCTCGCCCGAAAGCAGCGTGTCGAAGGCGGAACGGGCCTCGTCCTGCGAGAGCGCAGCGCCGGTGGCGACCTTGGCGAGGTAGGGCTTGAAGGTGTCCATGATGTTTTTGTCGCTGTCTTTTTCGTTCGCGGTCAGGCGGGAAGGGCGGCGCCGGCGTCGTTGCGCCAGCGGGCGGCCATGGCGAAGAAATTGCCGAGGACCGTATCGCCGGCGGGGGTGAGGATGCTCTCGGGATGGAACTGCACGCCGTAAACCGGCAGCGTCTTGTGCTCGAGGGCCATGATCAGCCCGTCATCCGTCTCGGCGGTGATCGCGAGCGTCTCGGGGCAGGTCTCGCGGCGCACGATGAGCGAATGGTAGCGCGTCGCGGTCAGCGGCTCATCGCAATCCGCGAAGAGGCCCGTACGGCGATGGTGGATCGGGCTCGTCTTGCCGTGCAGCGGCAGGGGCGCGCGCACGACCTCGCCGCCGAAGACCTGGCCGATGCTCTGCATGCCGAGGCAGACGCCGAAGATCGGCGTGCGGCCGGCGCCCTCGCGGATGAGGTCGAGGCAAACGCCCGCTTCGTTGGGCGTGCAGGGGCCCGGGGAGATGACGATGGCGTCGTGGCCGCGGTCGAGCAGTTCGGTCGCGCCGGCCACGTCATTGCGCACGACGTCGATATCCTGCGTGAAACGGCTGATCAGATGGACCAGGTTCCAGGTGAACGAGTCGTAATTGTCGACGACGAGAACCCGGGTCACGGCGCTTTCCCGATGCAGGCGAAGGACTTCGTCGCCTGCATAGCAACTGCGCGCGCCCGAAGAAAGCGTTTTGGCCGCGCGGGAAGGCTGATCCCGCGCGGGCCTTTCATCCTCAATCGGCTGTCTCGGGATCGGGGGGCAGAACGAAGATCTGACCCGGGTAGATCAGGTTCGGGTCGCGTATTTGATCCTTGTTGGCCTCGAAGATCTCCGTGTAGCGAATGCCCCGGCCGTAGATCTGCCGGCTGATACGCCACAGGCTGTCGCCGCGCGTCACCTGCGCCGTCGAAACTTCCGGGATCGTCACCGTGGCGGGCTCGCGCGCCGTTGGAGCAGGAGCAGGCGCAGGCGCAGGTGTTGCAGCAGGCGCCGGAGCGGGAGCCGGTTCCGGTGTCGGAGTCGGAGCCGGAGCCGGAGTGGGGGCCGGAGCCGGAGCCGGAGTGGGGGCCGGAGCCGGAGCCGGCGTTGGAGCCGGAGCAGGGGCCGGAGTTGGGGCCGGAGTTGGGGCCGGAGTCGGTGTTGGAGCCGGAGCAGGAGCCGGAGTTGGGGCCGGAACTGGCGCCGGAGCCGGAGCCGGAGCGGGAACGGGCTCCGGCGCCGCCTGAGCGACGGTTTCGGCAGGCTCTCGCGGCGCTGGTTCTGCGACCTCGGCCGGCGCTTCCTGCGCAGGCTCAACTGGCGCCGGAGCCGGAGCCGGAGCCGGAGCGGGAACGGGCTCCGGCGCCGCCTGAGCGACGGTTTCGGCAGGCTCTCGCGGCGCTGGTTCTGCGACCTCGGCCGGCGCTTCCTGCGCAGGCTCAACTGGCGCCGGAGCCGGAGCCGGAGCCGGAGCGGGAACGGGCTCCGGCGCCGCCTGAGCGACGGTTTCGGCAGGCGCTTGCGGCGCTGGTTCTGCGATCTCGGCCGGCGCTTCCTGCGCAGGCTCAACTGGCGCCTGCGCTGCCTCGGCTGGTGAATCAGCGACCGGCGCGGGCTCCGCCGGCTCTGGCGCCGCAGCGACCAGGACAGGCACCTCGAAGCTGACTTCCGCCCTCGAGAGGACCTGCCCCGTAAGGTCGGCCACATCGTCGAGGCGGATCTTGTAGGAGCCCGGCATAACGCCGCGTCCGATCGCGAAGGATACCGTACCCGAGGCGCTCGCCTGGGCTCGGGCCACGAACGTATCGTTCAGGTAGAGCCGGACCTGCGCAAGCGGCGCGCCCTCGCCCGTGACGAACAGCCCTCCGCCAGTTTCCGCCTCGACGCTAGCAATGCGCACGGAGACACGCTCCGGTGCGGCGGGGGGCGCAGGTTGGGCGGGCGCGGGCTGCGTCGCAGGCTCGACGGCGGGTTCGGCGGCGGGTTCGGCAGGCGCCACAGCGGCGACCTCCGCTGCTTCGGTCTGCGTTTCCCGCTCGGGGGTCCTCGCGACTTCGCCAGGGGTCGGCGCAGCGGTCGGCGCTTCGGTTGTGGGCGCTTCCGCGACCTCGACCTGTTCGACTTCGGCTTCCGCGACCTCGACTTCCGAGACTTCGGCTTCCGTGGCCTCGACTTCCGGGGTTTGGACCTGCGCGACCTCGGCTTCCGCGACCTCGGCTTCCGCGACCTCGACTTCCGAGACTTCGGCTTCCGTGGCCTCGACTTC